>NZ_CAXWGV010000007.1:0-87454 GCF_964266725.1 Tessaracoccus sp. O5.2
CTAGGGCGTGTCTCCTTATGCGTGAAGCCAGAGGGTGATCGCGCGTAGGACAACGCCTCCTCGGTAGATGGCTGCGTGTTTGTCGTATCGGGTAGCGATGCCGCGCCATTGCTTGTGGTCGTTGAAGGAGCGCTCCACGACGTTGCGGTTCTTGTAGGTGACCTTGTCGAACGCTGGAGGGCGTCCGCCTGCGGACCCGCGGCGTTGCCGGTGTCCGATCTCGTCGGCCCGCTGCGGGATCACGGCGGTGATGCGTTTGCTGCGCAGCAGCGTCCGGTTGCCGCGACCGGAGTAGGCCTTATCGCCCAGCACCGCCTCAGGGCGGGTGCGTGGTCGGCCTGGCCCGGGCCGTTTGACAGCGAGGTCGGCCAAGAGGAACTTCAGCACCGGCGAGTCAGCGGCCTGGCCCGCGGTCAGCGTGATCGTCAGGGGGCGTTTGCGGCCGTCGACCAGCTGATGGATCTTGGTGGACAACCCGCCGCGGGAGCGTCCGATCGCGTGGTCGGGTGGCTCGTGGGCGGGGTCTGCGGAGGAGTTCTTGTAACTCCATTCAGCCCCCTGTGAGGCCCGCTGGTCGCTCGACGCGCTTGGTGTTGGTGGCGTGTTGGTGGGCGCGGTTGATAGTGGCGTCCACGCTGACGGTCCAGTCGACCTCGCCCTTGGCGTCGGCCTCAGCGACCAGCCGGGCGTGGATGCGATCCCAGGTGCCGTCGGTGCTGAATCGCTTGTGTCTCTTCCACACGGTTTGCCAGGGGCCGAAGGACGCGGGGAGGTCCCGCCAGGCGATCCCGGTCCGCAGACGGTAGATGATCCCTTCGATCACCTCGCGGTGGTCACGGAAGGGCCGCCCCCGGCGGCCGTCCGAGGACGGCATCAACGGCTCGATCCGGGCCCACGAAGCGTCATCGAGCACAGCAAAACGAGACATGAGTCAACAATCCCGCCCATCGACCCAGATCTTTGGGAGACACGCCCTAGNGCCAGGGGCCGAAGGACGCGGGGAGGTCCCGCCAGGCGATCCCGGTCCGCAGACGGTAGATGATCCCTTCGATCACCTCGCGGTGGTCACGGAAGGGCCGCCCCCGGCGGCCGTCCGAGGACGGCATTAACGGCTCGATCCGGGCCCACGAAGCGTCATCGAGCACAGCAAAACGAGACATGAGTCAACAATCCCGCCCATCGACCCAGATCTTTGGGAGACACGCCCTAGCGCAGCAGTCTTCCACGGAGGTGGGCGCACACGTCGCCGTGCCCGAAGTGGTCGGCCCACACCGCGGGCGTCATGCCGAACTGGGCATCGGCCAACTCCCTGTCGGCCCCATGGTCCAGCAGAAGCTCGACGATTGCCCGCTCCCCGGCCGCGGCCGCGTAGTGCAGTGCGCTCGGGTTACCCACATCGACAGCGGCGCCATGCTCCACCAGCGCCCGGCACCACATCCCAGCGTCTGAGTCCAGCCGTCTCCGCCAGCAACGAGACGGGCACCGCCGCCCCGCCGTCGAGCAGCCGCGACACCTCGTCAGCATCCCCCCGCCTCGCCGCCGCCACCATCGGATCCAGGCCGTCACGCTGGGCGCGGTAGAGGTCGCGCAGCAGGCAGATCTCCGCTCCGTGGGCGATCACCTCGCGGTTGATGTGCATCACCAGCGCGGCCATGGACTGGTCGGCATGGCGCTCGCCCTTCGGCCCGAGGGGCTGGAGGAGTGCGTCGTCGTCCAGCGAGGCGCGCGATGGTCGTCACCGGCGGGACTGGCGGTTCCACCGGTTCGCCTTTCGCTCGACGCCCCGGCCGAAATTTCCCGAAACCTCTTGACGGGCACCGAACACCCTTCGTAGGGTCTCATTCAGTTTGGTACTGAACGCGAACTAATTCGACGTGACGAAGGGCCAGCGCAGGCCCTAGTCAACCCACGAGTGCACGCACGACGTCCCAGGGCGCCTGGCCGCACCGACGGTACTTTCAGAGAGGACCACCCTTTGTCCACCAACCGACTCAAGACACGGATTCTCAGGACCGCGGGGCTCGGCGCAGCCGCAGCTCTCGCTCTGTCCGGGCTCGCCGCGCCAGCCCACAGCAGCCCGGATGACGGCCTGATCCCGCCGCTGAAGGACGTCTACTCCGACTACTTCAAGGTTGGCAACATCTACTCCGGTGAGCAGACGTACGCGGAGGACTCGCCTAACTGGGCGCAGGTCGAGCGGCACTACAACATCATGACCGCCGAAAACATCATGAAGCCCGACCAGCTCCTGCCGAACGACAACATCAACACGGACACGGGCGAGTGGACCTTCAACTTCGGCCCAGCCGACTACTTCGTCGACGAGAGCCGTGAGCGTGGCATCGACGTCCACGGCCACGTGCTGGTGTGGCACAGCCAGTCGCCGTCCAAGATCTACGGACTCGAGTCCGCTGACCCGCGCGCGCAGGCCAAGGCCAACATGGAGCGCTACATCAAGGAGGTGCTGACGCACTTCAAGGGCCGGATCGTCTCCTGGGACGTCGTGAACGAGGCCTTCGTCGACGGTCTCGACACCTTCGACCCCGCCACCCAGAACTGGGAGGACTTCCTGCGCGGCAACCCCAGCGACTACAGCTACTCCGGGTGGTACGACGCCTACACCACGGACATGGACGAGGCGGCGGGCGAGCGCCCCGGCGACTTCATCTACGACGCCTTCGTCTTCGCCCGCAAGTACGGCCCCGAGGCCAAGCTCGAGTACAACGACTTCAACGTCTTCCAGTCCGAGGGCAAGGCCAAGGCCATCCTGGCCATGGCGACGGAGCTCAACGAGCGCTACGCCGCTGAGTATCCCGAGGACGAGCGTCAGCTGATCGAAGGCATCGGGCTGCAGTCGCACAACTACATCAACCAGACGCCGGCCTTCGCCTGCTCCGACCTGACCCGTCTGCCCAAGCTGGTCGACGAGGACGCCGCGGAATGGCAGCCCGGCGCGTGCTCGGACCACGCATCGGTGGAACGCTCCCTGCAGCTGATCACCGAGGCCGGCTTCACCGCTAGCGTGAGCGAGCTGGATCTGCAGGTGTGGGAGGCGTGGAACGCCGAGCCGCAGGGCGATCGTGGCCCCTACTACGACCTGGATGACCCGGCCGCGGCGGACCTCTTCTACAAGGAGGGCTTCACCTACTGGGTGGGCAAGATCGACAACCGCATGGAGCTCGAAGCCATCCAGGCGCAGCGCTTCGCCGAGTACTTCGCGGTCTACAAGAAGTACTCGCAGGACCTCGATCGCGTCACGTTCTGGGGACTGACCGACGCCCTGAACTGGCGGCGCAACCACAACCCGCAGCTGTTCAACGCCGACTTCTCCCAGAAGCTCGCCGCCCCGGCGGTCGCTGATCCTGAGGGTCTGCTGGGCGTGAAGAAGCCGATCACCGACGCCTCCGGGCTGTTCGACGCCATCGGCGAGGCAGAGGCGCTGGGCCTTCAGGGCAAGCAGTACACCGGCAAGTCCATCGGTGCGCTTCGGGCCATCATCGGGCGGGCCACCGCGACGGCTCAGTCCGGACAGACCCAGGCCGAGATCAACGCAGCACACGAGGAGGTCGTCGAGGCAGCGGCCGGACTCGAACTGAAGTAGTCCCCACAATCCAGGAGCGCCCGCGGTGATCGCCGCGGGCGCTCCCTGGGTGCAGGCTTCTCCCTCAGGGTGCCTGCGCAGAGCTACCGCCTCACAGAAGGATCGGACCGGGCCTTCCTGCGGGGAGCTCGACCGAGACCTTCTCGCCACCGACGGTCAGCGTGGCCGTGGCAGCAACCTGGGGGTCGGCGTCCTCGACGTCGACGAACAGCCGACGCTCGCCATCCTTGCCCACACCCCGCACCCAGACGCCCTCACCGGGCGTGACGTCCTGCATGCTCACCGGGCGAGACCCGTAGAGGACCTCCTTCGCTCCGGTCTGCATCCATCGTGCGAGATCCAGAAGCGCCCGCCGCTGAAGCTCCGGGAGTGTGCCGTCGGCCTTCGGCCCCACGTTGAGCAGGAAGTGTCCTCCCCTCGACACGATGTCGGTGAGCATCCGGGCGATCTGATAGCCAGTCAGGTAGTGGCTCTCGTCCTCGAGCTGGTTGTAGGCGAAGGAGTAGCCGATGCCGCGGCAGTTCTCCCACGCCTTGGCGCCCTCATTGTCGAGCAGATGCGAGTACTCGCTGGTGAGGTAGTCGGAATGCGTGTCGCCGTACCGGTCGTTGACCACACCGGAGGGCACGCGAGCGTAGAAGTAGTTGAACAGCGTGCCCAGACCGTCGGGGCCGAAGTTCTTGGCATCGTCGGGCCATTGGATGTCGTTCCACAGGACCTCCGGCTGATACCGGTCGATAAGGTCGCGACAGTGCGCGGCGCAATACGCGCCGTACTCCGCGTCCTTCGGTCGGCCGGTGTCATTGACGGATTCGTCCGTGGTGTGAGGGGGCATGGGCCTGACGTGCCAATCCAGCCCACCCGAGTAGTACACCCCGAAGTGCATGCCGGCGCCGCGGACCGCTTCGGCGATGGGTGCGATCAAGTCACGCTTGGGGCCACGCGCCACTGTGTTACGCCCGTTCGTGTGCGGCGCATCCCACAGGGTGATGCCATCGTGATGTTTGGTGGTGGGGATGACGTAGCCGGCTCCCGCGTCGCGGAACAGCGTCGCCCACTCTGCGGGATCGAAGTTCTCAGCCTTCCAGAGATCGAGCAGACCGTCGTAGGGCATGTCGCCGTACACCTCACGATGGTGCTCCTGCGCCGGTGACCCGTCGATCCTGATCGTGTTGTAGTACCACTCGGAGTAGGGATTGTGCTTGAACCAGGTCTCCCACTCGATCGTGCCGAGGGCGCCGATGGGCTCCCCCCACGCGGAGACGGAGTAGGCCCCCCAGTGGATGAAGATCCCGAAGGGAGTGTCCGCGTACCACTGCGGTAGCTCACGCTCGGAGAGCTCCTCGAAGGTCGTGGCATCAGTCATGATTGACTCCTTTTCAGCGACTCGACGTCGCGTTGATGTTGAGCGAGATGCCGAGCCAGCCGGCAAAGGATCCTGGGGCTAGCGACCACCGAAGCCGCCGATGTTGATCCCCTTCGCGATCTGCCTCTGAAGGAAGACGACGATCGAGAGGCTTGCCAGCACCGCGATCGACGTTGCCGCCATGAGCGGACCCCAGTCCGTTCCGCGCTCTCCCGAGAACATGCTGAGCCCCAACTGCAGCGGCGCCTTGGCCGGATCAGTCACGATGATGAGCGGCCATAGGAAGGCATTCCAATAGTCGATGAACGTGAAGGCAGCCACGATAGAGATCGGGCCGCGGAGCAGCGGCACGATCACGTGCCGCAGCAACTGCCACTGGTTGGCACCGTCGATGCGCGCAGCCTCCTCGTAGTCCGGAGGGAGGGAGAGGAGAAACTGCCTCAGGAGGAACGTTCCGAAGGCTCCGAATGCAAAGGGCAGGATGATCGCTGGGTAGGTGTTGACGAGGCCCAGGCTGTTGGCGCCGATGAAGAGCGGGATAACCAGGACCTCGATCGGCAGCATCAGGGTGGCGATGAAAACGGCGAACAGTCCCCCCCTGCCAGGAAACTCGAGCCTGGAGAACGCATAGGCGCTGAGCACCGACACCGTCACGGCTATGAGGGCGCCCATTCCTGCGATGAAGAACGTGTTAGCGAGGATCCGTGCGAAGGGAATCGCCGAGAATACCTCGGCATAGTTGCTCCACCGCACCTCGGTGCCGAAGAGGCTGCCCCCGCCGAGGAGCACCTCGTTGCTGGGCTTCAGCGAGGAGAAGAGCATCCATATGAATGGGACGACGAAGATGAAGCCCACCACAGCCAGAGCGACCTTGCTGAACAGTTGCCCGTAGTTGAACGGCTTGCGGCGGTCAGGCATCGTAGCTCACCCACTTCTTCTGACCCACGAACTGCAGGGCAGTGACCAACATCACAATCACGAACAGCACCCACGCCATTGACGACGCGAGTCCCAACCGGTCATAGGAGAATCCCGTCCGGTAGAGGCTCAGAACAAGTGTGTTTGTTGCGTTTCCGGGACCTCCGAGGGTGAGCACATACGGCTGAGCGAAGACCTTGAATCCACCGATGACCGTCATCACGCTGCAGAAGAACAACGAGGGCGAGAGCATGGGGAACGTCACTCTCCAGAACCTGCTCCAAGCGGTCGTTCCATCGATCCGGGCGGCCTCCATGACTGACGGGTTGATGTTGTTGAGGCCGGCGATGAGGATCACGATGTTGTAGCCGATCCCTTGCCACAGGGACATGAGGATGAGCGACGTCATGGCCCAGCCGCCATCTCCCAACCATGAGGGGCCCTCGACGCCAAACCACCCCAGAAACGTGTTCAGCAGGCCACGGTCCTGCAGCATGAGGCGCCAGATCAGGGCATTCGCCACCATGGGCGTGACCACGGGAACGAAGAAGAGGATCTGGAAGAACGGCGCCCAAGTGGGAAGCGACCGCAGCCACACTGCGATGCCTGTGCAGATGATGAGGTTGGCGATCGTGTAACCGAAGGCGAAGAGCGCGGTGTTGCCCAGTACCGTGAAGAACACGGGATCCGCGCCCGACAGGATCTGGGCGTAGTTGTCCAGCCCCACGAACTCCCTCGAACCAAAGAGCGGCCATCGGTAGAGGCTGATCACCAACGAAGCGATCAGCGGAACGACGATGAACGAGATGAAGCCGGCCATGCCCGGAGCCAAGTGGAAGAAGGCCAGCAGGCGTTGGCTCATGCCTGGCTTGCTGGCCCTCTTAACATCTCGCTTCGGTGTGGTGCGACCCGCTACCGGAAGCGTGCTGTTCATCTGATCAGCCGATGCCCTGCTCGATGGAGGTGAGGATCTCCTCGGCGGTGCGGACACCGCGCACACCTTCAGGTGAGTACTGGGCGAATTGCGTCACGAACTGGTTCCACGTGGACGTGGTCTCCAGCGGAAGCGCGTTCTCGAGCAGTGCCTCCACAACTTCGACGTCCTCGGCGGGCTTGCCCTCAGACCAAGCACTCATGGCCTCAGGCACAGACGGCACAGTGCCGCGATTCTTGCCCACGTAGCCCACCACGTCAGGCGTCGTCATCTTCATGATGTTCTCGAACGCCGCCTCCTTGTCGGGGCAGGACTCCGCGATGCCGAAGCCCGAGCCCTGGATCATCCCAACAGGCTCACCCGATGTCGACGGCGGAACGGAGATTCCCACCTCGAACTCGGCCCCATCGACGATAGTCGAGTAGAACCAGGGTCCGTCGATGATCATCGCCACGTTGCCGGCGAAGAACTCCGCGCGACCGCGCTCGTCGTTGTCACCCGCGCTGGGGGCCGCCGCAACCTGCTCGACATTCACGAGGTCCATGACCCACTGAAAATCCTCGACGAAGGCGGGATCCGTGATCGCCAGTTGGCCGTCCTTGACGGGCGCGTTGCCGTCAGCGAACGCGATCGGAAGGTAGGGGTACATGGAGTCCGCTGCGACGTAGACGCCGTACTTGCCGTCGCCGGTCAGAGCCTTGGCGTCGGCCAGGAACTGATCCCGCGAGTAGGTAGCGCCCGGCAGATCGAGGCCCTTCTCCTCGAAGAGCGCCTTGTTGTAGTACAGGAGCATCGGCTCGGCATCGTACGGCAGTGCCCGCACCGTTCCGTCGACGGTCAGGCCCTGCATCATGGCCTCGTTGTACATGGAGAGGTCGAGGCCCGCATTCTCAGCCAGATCGTCCAGCGGTGCCAGGAGCTGTGACAGCTCCTGCGCTCGGGCAGCCTGGGTGGTCATGATGCAAGGCGCATCCCCCGCCGACATCCGGGTCTTCACCAGGGTCCAGTACTCCTGGAAGCTCGGGCCCTCCAGCGACAGGTCGAACTCGGCGTCGCCTCCCTCCTGGACGCCCGCGATGAACGTCTCCCACTGCTCACGATCGGACTCATTGGAGACCCACGTGTACATCTGGTTGGCCCGCTCGCTACCTGCGGCGCTGCCTTCCTCGTCCTGGCTGCAGCCCGCCAAGCCCAGCACGAGAACGCCAGCCAACAGCCCAGCCGAGATCCTTCTTGGCATCAGAACACTCCTTCGTTTTCTGCGCGGCCGGCCCGTGATGGGGTCTCCGTCGTTGGAGCCCGGGGTCTCGACCTGTGTGTCTCACGTTAACATCTTCTGTTAGCGTTACCAAACGACAGGACAATTCGTTACCAAACCGTGACCTTCGGAGGCTGACGCACTCATTCCCACTGCCCGCGGGTCGCGGGCGCGAGCGAAGGATGTGCCCTGCACCACCTCTGTCAGCCACCGTCGATAGACTCGCACGAGTCAGATCGGCTGCGCTCCACACGCTGGCGGGGACGCCGGCGTCCTTGATCCGCGGAGTTGGCCGAGCCCAGGGGCGGCACCTGACAGTGAGGTTGGGGGACCCACCACATGGCGGCAGTCAAGAAGTTCATCGTTCCGGCGCTCCTCGCCCTCCTCGTGGGGGTGCTCGCGCTGGTCGGATACCAGGCGGCGCAGAGCTGGCGGCTGTTCGGCAGCGAGTCCGAGTCCACGGACACGCGCGTCATCCAGTCCATCAAACGCGAGGAGCAGGTGGTGCTCCTCAGCCTGGGCATCCAAGGCATCTCCGAGAAGACCGAGAAGCGCACATTCCTGGGGGTCGAGGTCCCAGGCAGCGACCGGGCAACCTTCATGCAGTACTCCTTCAACGCCAAACTGGGCATTGACGGCCGAGACGTGCGGATCGTCCCGGTTGGCGAGAAGAAGTACCGCATCTCCATCCCCGAGTACATCTTCATCGGACACAGCAACGAGGACTTCAGGCTGGTGGCCGAGAACAACGGGGTCCTGAGCTTCATCACGCCGGAGAACGACCCGGTCGAGATGATCAACAGCATCCTCAGCGCAGATGCGCAGGCGGACTACATCGCCGACAACGAGCAGATCCTCCGCGAACAGGCCACCTACTTCTACTCCAGCATCATCACGGGCATCGACCCGGAGATCGACATCACCTACGACTTCAGCCAGTAGCCCTCTGCTCTACCGGCCCGGCACCTGGGACGCCGGGCCGGCGTCGTCGCCGTCACGAGTTGACGATCAGCACTCCCCGACCACCAGCGAGCGCGACACCTGTCCCAACACCCCAGGGCCCGTCACCTCGTCGCTCGCAGGGCCCGCCACCACGATGTCGGACCCCGGCTTGGCCGGGCCATGGACCTAGGTCGCATGTCGCCGGCGCGTCACATTTCTCGCTGTGGGGCTTCTTGCGTGCATATGCACAGAGAAAGCTCCACAGCGAGAAACTTGCCGGCACACAGGACCACTCGGAGCCCACATCCCACTCCAGACCGTCCTGCCTCTTCCCCGCTAGCCCGGTCGCCGCAATAATCCCCACCAACAAGGGGGTGCGCCTATGAGGCTCCGACGACCCGCTCAACCCGACGTTCTCGGCGCCGCCACGGAGCGGCTCACGGAGGAGACCGCGCGCGCCTGGCGGCAGAAGCGCTCCCGGGGACCCGAACTGGACCCCGTCCTTCACCACCCCGATGTCATGGATTCGTTGCTCCGCATGACGAATGGCACCTGCGCCTACTGCGAGCGTGCTCTGGAGGCGCAGGGCCCGGACGCGGCGGTCGTTGCCCACCATCGCCCGTCCTGGGGCGCGGTGGGCCTCGACGGCGCCATCGCCCTGTCCGCCTACTGGTGGCTCACCTACGACTGGGCCAACCTCTACCCCGCCTGCGCTGACTGTGTCCGCTCCCGCGGCACGAGGTTCCCCGTCGACGGGCCGCGCGCGGCGGCACGCCAACCGCTCGACGCCGAGCTTCCACTTCTCCTCGATCCCCTCGACGACGACCCCGACGAGCACCTGCGCTACCAGCCCGACGGCACCGTCACGGCCCTGACCGACCGCGGCCGCGCCACCATCGACGTCCTCGCCCTCAACCGCGACTTCCTCGTCAAGGCCCGCCAGGCCGCGCTCACCTCGCCCGGCCACGCCTTCCCCACCCTCCACCGCCAGCTCGGCGGCTACGCGGAGTCCGCGCCCCCGGAGGCGGAATCAGTTCCCCCTCCCGCGCCGCTACCCCAAGGCCCCGACCTCCCGCCCATGGCCGGCGCCGGGCCGGGCGCCCCCGCCTACGACCTCAACGTCGCCATGGCGGCGCCCGAGCGCGGCAACTACTACCAGGCGACGCAGTGGATCGAGCGCGTCGTCATCCGCAACTTCCGCCCCGTCCGCGACCTCGAGATCGACCTCGCGCGCTCCACCAGCGACCGCGGCCCCTGGACGGTGCTCCTCGGCGAGAACGGCTGCGGCAAGAGCTCGGTGCTGCACGCCATCGCACTGACGTTGATGGGCGGCCAGCAGCGCCGCCAACTCGGCATCGACGCCCGCCGCTTCCTCCGCGACGGCGCCCGCAAGGGCCTCGTCGAGGTCTACCTCTCCGGCCGGCAGGAGCCACTGCGCCTCGAGTGGGCGAAGGGCGAGCGGGACTTCCACGGCCCCGAACCGGTCCCGGCGCTGCTGCTCGGCTACGGCGCCACCCGCCTGCTGCCGCGCACGCCGTCGCCCCTCGACGACAACCGCGTGGTGCGGGTGGACAACCTCTTCGACCCCGTCGCCCCGCTCACTGACCCCACCTCGTGGCTGCTCTCCCTCGATGAGGACACCTACGACGACGTCGCCAGCGGCATCCACGAGATGCTCGCCCTCGACCACGACGCCGAGCTCATCCGCCACCGCGACCGTGTGGTCCTCAAGCAGGGCCGCACCCGCTCGGACATCGGCACGCTGAGCGACGGCTACCAGTCGATGGTGGTGATGGCCTGCGACATCCTCCGCTCCACGATGCGGCTGTGGACGCAGTCGGCGCTCGCGGAGGGGATCGTGCTGATCGACGAGATCGGCGCCCACCTCCATCCGCGATGGCGGCTGCGGATCGTCACCGCGATGCGCAACCTCATGCCGCGCATCCAGTTCATCGTCACGACCCACGACCCGCTGTGCCTGCGGGGCATCGTCGACGGCGAGGTCGTCGTCATGCGCCGCAACAGCGAGGGCGACATCGTCTCCCTCTCCGACCTCCCGCCCGTCACGGGCATGCGCGTCGACCAGCTCCTCACCTCCGAGCACTTCGGGTTGGGCTCGACCGACGACCCGGAGGTCGCCGAGCTGTGGGAGAGCTACTACCGCCTCATGGGCCTCAAACACCCGACGGCGGAGCAGGCTGAGCGCCTCGGTCGCGTCCGGGCGCGGCTCGACGAGCTCGAGCAGTTCGGCTCCACGGAGCGGGAGCGGCTGCTGCTGACGTCGGCCGCCGGCTACATCGCGCAGCGCCGCGAGTCCGGCGACGCCGTCGCCCCCACCAGCGCCGAGGTCAACGCCAAGCTGGCCGACCTGTGGCGCCAGTACCTGCCGGGCGGCGACTGATGCGCCGGGTGAAGCGGCCCGCGGCGCCGACGAGCCTGTCGGAGAAGAAGGCGCTCGACGAGCGCCAGGCGGCCCTCGACTTCTACGCGGCCTGGGACGGCACCACGAAGTACGACGGCTACAAGGTCTACAAGAACCCCGACATCCGGGCGGAGCTGGAGAAGGCGTTCGGCGGCAAGTGCGCCTACTGCGAGACGTACTACGCCGCGACCCAGCCGGTCGCCATCGAGCACTACCGCCCCAAGGGCGAGGTGACCATCGGCGGGAAGCGGGTCCCTCCGGGCTACTACTGGCTGGCCAGCGAGTGGACCAACCTGCTGCCGTCGTGCACCGACTGCAACAGCCCCCGCAAGCAGGACCTGCCCGACGACACCCGCACCGCCGGCAAGGCCAACGCGTTCCCGCTGGCGTCGGAGGCGTCGCGCGCCACCGCGCCCGGCGACGAGAAGCGCGAGAAGCGGCTGCTGCTGCATCCCTACCTCGACTATCCCGAGAAGCACCTGGAGTTTGTGTGGGGCACCGGCACCGTCGACGACGGCTGGGTCCGGCCCCGGCGCGGCAGCGCGAAGGGCGAAGCGACCATCGCCGTGTGCGCGCTGCAGCGTCGCGGGCTGCGAGCCGCCCGCCGCGACCGCCTCCTCGACCTCGTCGCCCACCTGGAGACCGTCGTCGAGGCCAGGGAGAACGTCGCCCGGCATCCCGACGACCCCGCCCTCCTCGCGCAGTACGAGCGGCGCCTCGCCGAGGTGAGCCGCTTCGTCGACGACCACGCCCCCTACAGCGCCATGTGCCGCCAGGTGGTGTCCAGCTACCACGACCGGCTGTTCGGACCGAAGGAGCCCCGATGACCACACCCAGCCCGTACGCCGCGCCGTCGCTGACCTGCGACATCGTCATGAAGGGCGGCATCACCAGCGGCGTGATCTATCCGCGCGCCGTCGCGGAGCTCGCGCAGACCTACCGGTTGAGCTCGGTCGGCGGGGCGTCCGCCGGGGCGATCGCGGCGGCCGCCGCTGCCGCCGCCGAGCTCGGCAGGCAGACCGGGGGCTTCGAGGAGCTCGACGCGATGCCCGACGAGCTGGCCGCCGTCGGGCCCGACGGGCACTCGACGCTGGCGTCGTTCTTCCAGCCGACGGCGACGGCGGCGCCGCTGTTCCGGCTGCTGTTCGCTGTCGCGGGGGCTGAGGGCGGGAAGGTCGGCGCCCTGGTGCGGGGTCTGCTGGGCAGCTTCTGGAAGGAGGCCCTCGGCGGTTCCCTCGTGGGATTGGTCCTGGTGGTGGTGAGCCTGTTGGGCGAGGGTGTCGCGACGGTCGCGGGCCTCATCGGTGGGCTGCTGCTGCTCGTGATCGGCGCGGCGGTGGGGGTCCTGGTCGGGGCGCTGCGGACGTTCGCGCGGGTGGCGGGCGACGGCTTCGGCATGTGCACGGGCATGGAGGGCGACGGCGCCGGCGGCGCGACCCCGCTCACGCCGTGGCTGTACGAGAAGATCCAGTCGCTGGCCGGGCGCGGCCCGGGCGACGCGCCGCTGACGTTCGGGGACCTGCGCCGCGCCGGCGTGACGCTGCGCGTGATGACCACGAACCTCACCCGGCACCAGCCGATGGCGATGCCGTGGACCACGGGCGAGTTCTGGTTCGACCCCGACGAGTTCCGCCGCCTGTTCCCCGAGGACGTGGTCGCGTGGATGGAGAACCCGTTCGCTGAGGTCGCGCCCGACGGCGCAGCCGTCCGGGCGAGTCTCGAAGCCGACGCCACCCCGCTCGCTGAGGTCGCGCCCGACGGCGCAGCCGTCCGGGCGAGTCTCGAAGCCGACGCCGCAGGCGTCGATCCCCTGACCCGAGCGACCCCCTTCGACACCCAGCTCCGCAGCGCACAGGCCGGGCGACTCCGCCCGTGGCCGTCCCCCGACGACCTGCCGGTGATCGTCGCGACCCGCATGTCGCTCAGTTTCCCCGTCCTCATCTCCGCGGTCCGGCTCTGGTCCATCGACTTCACCCAGCCGTCGAACTGGCGCGCCGTGGACGAGGCCGCGCGCTGGCGTCGCGCCAACCCGGACGGCACCGTCGAGCAGGCGCTGGCGGCACTCCCGGCACCGACGTTCTCGCCGGTGTGGTTCACCGACGGCGGGCTGTGCGCGAACCTGCCGGTGCACTTCTTCGACTCGCCGCTGCCCAAGCATCCGACGTTCGCGTTCAACCTCGGTCCGTTCCCGCCGGGTCGGGAGAAGTCGCCGGACCAGTCCGAGAACAGCTACCTGCCCACGGCCAACGCGGGCGGCCTGCAGCGACCGTGGTTCCCGCTGCCGACCGCGGGTCTCGGCGCGTGGGCGTCGTTCGGCATGCTCATGGTGCACACCGCGCGTGAGTGGGTCGACGCCGCGCAGATGGTGATGCCGGGCTACCGCGACCGCATCGTCACCGTCCACCACGACGAGTCCGAGGGCGGGATGAACCTGTCGATGCCGCCGGACGTCGTGCGCGACCTCGCCGAGCGCGGCCGCCTGGGCGCGGTGAAGCTCGTCGACGTGTTCGCGGGCGAGCGGCCCGGCGTCGTGCCCGCCCGCGGCTGGGACAACCACCGCTGGATCCGGTTCCGGACCGCGGCGTCGGGCCTGGCGGGCTGGCTGGGGGCGTGGAACCGCAGCTACCGTGACGCGTCTCCCGGCGGCACGTCGTACCCCGACCTGGCCGGGCCCGGCGCGGACGCCGAGCTGCCGTCGTACCGGCCGACGAACGCGCAGCGGGAGTCGCTCAACGAGAAGACGGGCCAGCTGGCGGGCCTGGCCGACGCCTGGGGGGCCGCGCCGATGCCGCCCGCGCCCCAGCCGGCGCCGCGGCTGCGGCTGGTACCCGACGACGGCACCGCGGCCGGCCTCGACGCCTCCGACGACCCGCCGTCGCCGCCCCCCGCGACGTCGTGACTGGGCTGGTTCGTGTCGGTGCCGCCGGGCGGATGGGTTTGAGCAGATGGCACTGCTCAACGTGGTCGGCCCGCGTGGGCTGAGCGTCGGCCTGGCCACGAGTCGTGCCATCTGCTCAAACCCCATCCCGGCACGGCCGACGGGGCGAGAATGGAGCCCTCCCCTGAGCCCACCCATACCTGGAGGACCGCAGTGACGCCCAACACCTTCCCGGACGACGCCGGCCGGCTCGTCGCCTCCGCGCGGATCTCGTCGCTCGCGCCCGACGAGGTGTTCGTGTTCGGCTCCAACGCCGCGGGCGCACACGGCGGGGGTGCCGCGCGGTTCGCGATGGACCGGTTCGGCGCGGTCTGGGGACAGGGACACGGTCCGCAGGGCCGCAGCTACGCCGTCGACTCCATGAGCGGCCTCGACGTGCTGGCGCGCGAGGTCGCGGACTTCCTGGCGTACGCCGCCGCGCACCGCGACGAGGTGTTCCTCGTCACGGAGATCGGGTGCGGGATCGCGGGGTACACGCCCGACGACGTCGCGCCGCTGTTCGCCGGGGCGCCGGGGAACGTCGCGCTGCCGGCGTCGTTCCTGGAGCGGCTCCCCGCCTCGGACGCCGCCACGCCCGGATCCGTGCCGCTCGGCGCTGACGACCGGGTCGCGGATCGGGCTGCGGGGGTCGTGGTCGCCTCGGCCGCCGGCGACGCCCTCGGCGCGCCGTACGAGTTCGGTCCGTCCCTGTCCGACGAGGTCACACCGGCCTTCGGCGTCGGCACCTTCGGCCACGCCCCCGGCGAGTGGACCGACGACACGTCCATGGCGATGCCGATTCTCGAGGCCATCGCCCGCGGCGACTCCCTCCGCGACCCCCAGGTCCTCGCCCACATCGTCCGCCGGTGGTGGGAGTGGTCCCGCGACGCCCGCGACGTGGGCGCCCAGACCCGCGCCGTCCTGGCGGGCACCGAGGCGACCGGCCCGGCCGCCATCACGGAGGACTTCATGCGGGGCCGGGCCCGCGCCGTGCACGACGCCACCGGGCGGAGCGGCGGCAACGGCTCGCTCATGCGCACCGGCCCCGTCGCGCTGGCCTACCTGGCGCAGGGCGCGGAGCGAGATCTGGTCGACGCCGCCGCCCGCATCGCGCAGCTGACCCACTGGGAGGACGACAACGTCGACGCCGTCGTGCTGTGGTCGCTGGCCATCCGGCACGCGGTCCTGACCGGGGAGCTCGACCCGCGTGTCGGGCTCCCCTTCGTGCCGGAGCAGCGTCGCCACAGCTGGGCCGGCCTCATCGACGACGCGACGGCACCCGGAGCACATCCCCGCGACTTCCACGCCCAGAACGGCTGGGTGGTCCGGGCGTTCCAGGCGGCGCTGGCCGCCGTCGTCGGCGCGGCCGGTCTCCGCGACGCCCTCGAGCGCGCCGTCCGCGGCGGGGCGGACACGGACACGGTCGCGGCCATCGCGGGATCCCTCGCCGGGGCGGTGTGGGGCGCCTCCCACGTACCGGCGGAGTGGCGCGCATCCCTGCACGGCTGGCCCGGCTACACCGTCGACGACCTCAGCCGCCTCGCCCTCGAGGCCCTCGGCGAAAGCCCGGCGAGCTGAGCCCTCACGCCTCGCGCGAGCGATCCCGGCCTTGCTCGAGGCGCAGTTCGCGGCCGCGATCCACCAACGCTGCGTGCTTGTCGGCGAGCTTCTCGGACGCGCGGGTGTCGCGGGGCGGGAGCTTGATCGTCTCCTCGGCCTCGATGCCGCCCTGCAGCTGCCGGCCGCGCTCGATCTCGGCGTCGATCTCCGCGCCGAACAACAGGACGTTGTTGATGATCCACAGGCCCAGCAGCATGACGATGACCGAGCCGATGATCCCGTAGGTGGCGTTGTAGGACGCGAAGTTCGCCACGTACACCGAGAACGCCGCGACCGCCAGCGCCGACACCACGAGCGCCACCACCGCGCCGACGCTGATCCAGCGGAACCTCGGCTGCCGCACGTTGGGCGTGAAGTAGTACAGGAGCGCGACGGCGAGCACAGCCAGCGCGACGACCACCGGCCACTTGGCGATGTTCCACAGCAGGACGGTGGTGTCGGCCAGGCCGATGAACGCGCCGACGGTGTCGGCCAGGTCGCCGGACAGCAGGAGCGCGAACACGATGACCGCCATGAGGAGGACGAGCACGAACGTCAGGGCGAGCATCTGGGGCTTGTGCTTCCAGATCGGCCGCCCCTCCTCCACCTCGTAGATGCGGTTCATCGCGCGCGAGAACGCCCCGACATACCCCGACGCGGCCCACAGCGCGCCCGCCAGGCCCGTGATGAGCGCCAGGCCCGCCCCGGTCTGCCCCGCGAGGCCGGTGATGGTGTCGCCGAGGAGTTCGGCGAGCTCGGCCGGCGCATAGGTCTCGATCCAGCGGTTGATGCCCTCGACCGTCTGCTCGCCGCGCCCGAACACGCCCAGCAGCGACACGAGCGCCAGCAGCATCGGGAACAGCGACAGGACGGCGAAGTACGTGAGGCTGGCCGCCAGGTCAGTGACGTGGTCCTTGGAGAACTCCGACAGCGCCCGACGCAGCGAGTACCGCCACGAGGGCTTCGCGAGATCCGACGGCGAGTCGGGCTTGCGGGGATCCTCCGGGTGGGGCGCGGTCGCGGCCTTGTCGCGGGTCTGCTCGACGGACTCGGGCTCCGAGCCGTCGGCGAACTTCTGGTCAGGGGACATAGTCCGTCGATACCCCACAGGCCCCGGCGTCAAACCGTCGAGCCCCTTCCAGTACGGAGCGCTCAGGCGTAAAATTGCTAGCCCGGTGGCTTCGAGCAGCCCCGACGCCCGCCCACCCGCGCCCGCCGCAGCGCTCCTCCCCTGACCATCGGATACCGGTGGGAGGACACCATGAGGAAGTTCATCACCCTGGCGATCGCGGCGCTGCTCGCCGTCGTCGCCTTCCAACCGAACCCGGCCGCGGCTGCGCCCGTGTCGCAGTGGCGCTCGCTCTGGGTCGACGCGTTCAACCCGGGCTTGTCGTCGCCGCAACAGATCGCCCAGGTGGTGGCCGACGCGAAGGCGGCCAACGTCAACACCCTCCTGGTGCAGTCGGTGCGGCGCTTCGACTGCTTCTGCACCAAGTCCACCTATCCGCGCAGCTCGACCATCGCGACGCCCGCCCCGTTCGATCCCCTCGCAGAGGTGATCCGGCAGGCGCACGCCGCGGGGCTGCGCGTGCACGCCTGGTTCAACGTCGGCACCCTGTGGAACAGCACCACCCCACCGGCCGACCCCTCGCACCTCTACAACACCCACGGCCCGTCGGCGACCGGGGCGAACCGCTGGCTCGACAAGCGCTACGACGGCGGCGAACTCTCCGGAAGCAACTCCTACGTCGACCTCGCCAACCCCGCCGCCGTCGACTACATCGTCGCGGGCGCCAACTCGATCGTGCGCAACTACGACGTCGACGGCATCAACCTCGACTACATCCGTTACCCCGACCGCACCGGCACCATCGCGGGCAACGACTGGGGCTACTCCGCCACCTCGCTGCAGCGGTTCCGCGCCGCGACCGGCCGCACCGACACGCCGCTGCCGTCGGACCAGCAGTTCTCGCAGTGGCGTCGCGACCAAGTCACCAACGTCGTGCGCCGGATCAGCCAGACCGTCGCGGCGGCGGACACCTCCGTCGTGCTGTCGGTCAACGCCATCTCCTACGGCGACGGGCCGTCCGCGACCCTCAGCTGGCAGGCCAGCGCCCCCTACGCCGCGGTGCTGCAGGACTGGTACGGGTGGACCAGGGCCAAGCTCATCGACGCCGTCGTGCTGATGAACTACAAGCGCCAGCACGACGCCGCCCAGGCCGCCATGTTCACGTCCTGGAACCAGTTCCTGGTGCGGGTGCGCAACGAGACCGGCCGGCACATGATCTCCGGCGCCGCCTTGTACCTCAACACCATCCCCAACTCGGTGCGGCAAGCGCAGGCGGTCACGTCGCTCGGGCTCGGCTGGTCCGGGTTCAGCTACGCCAACACCAGCCAGGCGGCCGCGGCGTCGACCTCGCTCACGGTGAAGACGGAGCAGCGACGGCAGACGTTCGCCGCGCTGAAGGCCAGCGTGTTCGCGGCCCCGGCGTCGGTGCCCGCGATGCCGTGGAAGACGCCGGTCGACGTCTACAGCACGCCCGGCTACCACCAGGTCAACGGACGCGAGTGGCGCACGACCTGCGAGCCGTACTCGCAGACCATCCGCTGCCGCACCGACATCTGGGCCACCGCCGTCACGTACACCGGCGGGCGGTACGTGAAGACCAACACGTGGGTCTTCAACAACCTCACCTACCTGCCGTACATGACGCGCGCGCAGTGGGGCAGCAACCCGCTCGCCAATGACTCCGACGGCAAGGTGTTCTACTCCGGCGGCCGGCAATGGAAGACGGAGTGCGACACCGCCACCACCGGATACGGCGGCTGCCGCAGCTACATCCTGTCGCTGGGTGTGGTGCACGCGGTGCGCAACCCCGACGGCACGTGGCGGTACTACCGCGCCGACACCTGGGTGTTCAACAACATGGTGCGCTTCAAGCTGTGACGTGAGGCGGGGTGGTTCCCCGCCGTGCCGCGGGCCGGTCGGGCCGGTGGGGGTTGAGCAGATGGCACCACTCGCGGATGGCGTCGCGCGTGAGCCGAGCGTGCCCCGCTCGTTGAGCCGTGCCATCTGCTCAACCCCATGGGACGATGGGCGGCGTGAGTGCTTCGTCCCGCTTCGACGTCGCGGTGGTCGGGCTAGGCCCCGCCGGGCGGGCGCTGGCGTCGCGCGCCGCGGCGCAGGGCCTGCGCGTGCTGGCCGTGGACCCGCGGCCCGACGCGGTGTGGTCGCCCACGTACGGCATCTGGGCCGACGAACTGGGCGACCTCCCGCCGTCGGTGGTCCGGTCACGGGTCGCGCGCCCCGAACTGCGCTCCCACGGCGTCTACCCCCTCCCCCGCGACTACCTCGTCCTCGACAACCCCACCCTCCAGGCCGCACTCCCCCTCGACGGCGTGGCCGTACGGCGAGAGAGGCTCGATGACGACGGCGTCGCGGCGCTGCGCGCGGAGGCACGGGTCGTCGTCGACGCGCGGGGCGCGCGGCCCGACGGCATCGTCCCCGGCGACCCGGCGCCGGCGCAGACCGCGTTCGGCATCGTCGTCCCGGCCGACGACGCGGCCCCCGCGCTCCAGGGCGCGACCGGGCTGCTGATGGACTGGCGGACGGACTGGGCGGCGGGCGACGGGGCCGGCGCGACACCGACCTTCCTCTACGCCATCCCGCTCGGCGACGGCACCGTCCTGCTCGAGGAGACCTGCCTGGCGGCCGCACCCGGCCTGCCGATCGCCGAACTGAAGGCCCGACTGCGACGGCGGCTCCTCGCCCGCGGCATGGCCGAGGCCGCCGTCGACCATCCGCTCGAGCGGGAAGTGGTGCGGATCCCGATGCGCGGGCGCGGACGCCCGGCGCCGGCCGGTGTGCTCGCGGCCGGGACCGCCGGGCGCGGCGGGAACCTCGTGACCGGGTATTCGGTGGCGCATTCCATGGCCCGGGCGGGGTCGCTCGCCGCCGAGCTCGCGGCCGGGCGGGCACCGCGGGCGGTGGACGCGCGGGGTCCCGCGGACGTGTTCCGGGAGATGGGGTTGCGGGCGCTGCTGCGGCTCGACGTCGCGGGGACGTTGGGCCTCTTCGACGCGTTCGGCCGGCTGCCGGCGTCGGCGCAGCGCGACTTCATGTCGCGGGACTCGACAGCCCCCGGGCTTGCCAGAGCGATGTGGGGGATGTTCGTGGGCATGTCGGCCCGCGACAGGGGCCGGCTGATCACCGCCACGCTCGGCCCGCCGTCGCTCGGACAGGGCTGAGCGGGGTCAGGACAGCGGGGAGGCCATCCAGATGGAGGTGTCGTCGGGAAGCGCGACGTAGACCATCCGGGTGACCTCATCCACCGCGATGCCCGTGGGCGTGTGCTCCAGGTGCACCGTCGTCTCATCGCCGGTCAGTGCGTCGGCTGCCGTGAGCGTCCTGAGGCTCCGGTCCACGCCGTAGCGGTCATGGCGCACGCTGTCGATCGCCAGGACGTCCCCCACTGGCTCATACATGCCCGTGCGGGTGAATTCCTCGTCGTGGCAGAAGACCATGTTGAGCGCCGGAGGACGCACGAGGCACACTCGTTTCTGCGCCGAATCGACCGCAACGCCCGACGTCGGATAGCCCAGAGCCTGGGTCCGCAGAAGGGTGACGGTGCCCGTGTCCACGATGCTGAGCGAGTTGTCGAGCGAATTGACGACGTAAGCGCGCCCCGCCGAACCGTCGACGGCGATCGCCTCCGGTCCCTGACCCACGCGCAGGCGGGTCACATGCTTGCCACCGGGCGTCAGCACCGTCACGGATGCGTCGTTGTAGTTGGTCACCCACACCAACTGCTCGACGGGGTCGAACGCGATCCCCAGCGGCTGTTGGGCCACCGGCCAGGTCGCCACTGCCCGCTTCGTGGACTCGCCCTCGCCATCTACGCCCTGCGGCGCCACGATCGGCACTGGCCGATGTGGGTGGGACTCGTCGCGAGCGGGCTCACCGTCGCGTTCTGGCTCTACTTCTTCATCGCGAACATCGTCGCGCCCGCCTGAGACCCGAGGTCCTGCACTTTTCTTCCTGTGGAGCCTTATCTGTGCATATGCACGCAAGAAGCTCCACAGGAAGAAAAGTGCAGGACCCTCCGGATCAGCGGCGGCGCGGGCGCCGCCTCGGCGCCGGGCGCGACCCCTTCGCCGCCGCCTTCCGCGCCGGGGCCGGTTTCGCGGCCGCGGGCTCATCACCGCGCTCCCGCGCCGTGCGCGAGCTGTTCACCGTCCGCCCCCGGACCACACCGATGAACTCGTCCACCCACTCGTTGTCGCTGTCGGTCCGCCACGCGAGCGCCACCGTCGACGGCGGCGCGTCGGTCACCGGGCGGTAGGCCATGTCGCGGCGACTGTGCGACCGGGCGATCGACATCGGCACGAGCAGCACCATCGCGCCGGAGTGTGCCGCGACGTCCACCGACTCCGCCGTCACCGCGTCGACCACCGTCTCCCCCGCCAAGTCGGCGAGGGTGACCTTGTCGAGGACCGAGACCGGATGCTCCTTCGACGCCCAGGCCACCATCACCTCGTCGTACAGCGGGATGGCGTGCAGACCCTCCTGGTCGAGGGGCAGCCGGACGAAGCACATGTCCACGGCATCCTCTGCGAGGACGCGGCGCTGGTCCGCCTCGTCCACCTCGAGGACGTCCAGGGTCACCCGGGGGAACCGCTCCTCCCAGATCCGCCGCCACTTGGTCAGCGTCACGCCGGGCACGGCGCCGACGCGGAGACGGTCGCCGGAGGGGGAGGTGGTCACGCGCGCAGGCTACCCCACCGGGCTACGCTCAGGGCATGAGCCAAACGATGAAGCCGGTCACGGCCGCCGCCAAGCTGGGCATCTACCTGCCGGCGGCACCTGAGGAGTTCCAGACGACGCCGATCACGCGGGCGGAGCTGGACGCGCTGCGCGCGGACCCCCCGGCGTGGCTCACGGACCTGCGCCGCAACGGGCCGTTCCCCAAGGAGGTCATGGCGCAGAAGCTGGGCATCTCCCGCTCCGGGTTGGTGCGCGGCGGCATCACGGAGGCGCTGACGGCCGACCAGATCGGGGAGCTCATCGCCGACCCGCCGGAGTGGCTCGTTCGCGAGCGGGAAACGCATCGCAAGGTCCTGGAGGAGGAGGCGCGGCTGAAGTCGGAGCAGTCCCGCTGATCGCACGCGTTCAGTCGGCCAGCCCGGCCCGCAGCGCCCGCAGCCACGAGTCCCGGAACGCCCGCATCGACGGCGCCGGCAGCATGTCCATCGCGTGCGCCATCCCGGGCACGGCTCCGCGGATAGCTCGAGGACAATCGCCTGCTGGCGGTCATTCGCTATCTGGAGGGGTCGGCGGGGTAGGTGCGGTGGTCGTCGTGTCGGCGGCACGGCGCCGGCGCACCAGCGCCCGGATCGGGAAGAACAGGATGAGCGCCGCCAACCACAGCGGCGAGGAGGCGATGAGCACCGTCAGCGCCACCGACACCAGTTGCGCGGCGCCACGAACGCCGTCGGTCAGGGCCTGCACGAACCCCCACGACTCCCCCTCCGGCCTGACCACGGCCCTCGGCTCGACGAGCTCGACGGCGACGGTCGCCATCGCCGCTTGGCGCTCCAGCAGCGTGACCTGCGCGTCGAGCGACTCGATCTCCCCGCGCACGCGGCCCAGTTCCTTCTCGATGGCCAGCATCTCCGTGACGTTCTTGGCCGCGTCGAAGAACTCCCGCAGGCGCTCCTCCTGGGCGCGCATGTTGGCCAGCCTGGCGGACAGGTCGACGTGCTCCTGCGTCACGTCGTCGGTGGCCTCCGACTGGAACTTGATGGTCCCCAGCTCCCCGACCTCGGCGACGAAGTCCTCGTACTCGTCGGTGGGGATGCGCACGGTGACCCAGCCCCGCAGGGCGGTGCCGTCGCCGGTGAGGTTGCCGCGTTCGTCGTAGCGGTAGAGCCATTCGTCGGTGTCGGTGGCCACCTGCATGTCGGTGACGGTGCCGTCGTGGGTGCGGGTGAGGTCGCGGATCTCGGTCACGGCGTCGGCCGTGCTCTCGACCTCCAGCCGCAGCGTCTTGGTGCGGATGACCAGGCGGCCCTCGTCGCCGTCGCCGCCCTCGGTGCCCTCCCCCGGGAACGCCTTGCCGCCGCCGTCCTGTGCCGGTGCGGGCTCCACGCCCGGCATGTCTGTCGACTGACCCGAGCCGGAACACCCCGCCACCAGAACCGCCAGCAGCAGGACGACGACGGTCGCCATCGCCCGGCGCAGCCACGAACTCTGCCTCATCGTGCCCTCCTCATGGGACGTGGGCGCCGGGGCCGACAGGGCGCCGACGCGCCGAAACGGGGCGCTGCAGCGGGCCTCCTGCGTGATCCGAGGTTACACCTCCGGGCCGTCACCTCCGGGGCGACAATGGGTGGATGGAGGGACGGGATACGTCACACCTCGAGGCCATGGTCGCCGCCGTCGAGGCCCTCGCCGCCGAGGGACGGGCACAACTGGACGAACGTCGTGTGGCGGAGGTCCACGACGAGCTGGAGCGCATGGCCGCGTCGACGGCCTGGAAGCTGGGCCACGACGCGCTGCGGTTGGGCGAGTTGCGCCGCCAGCACGCCGCAGAGATGGAGCGGTTCTCCGAGGAGGTGCGGCGCCTGACTGTCGACGCGGCGTCAGAACGGGCCCAGCGACTGGCCGGCATGGTCGACTCCTGGCGGCAGGACCTGCTCGACCACCCGGACCTGCTGGGTCCCGACACCGACCTGCTGCTCGAAGCGGACTTCATCCGGTCCTGGGCCAGCTCCGACAACCTCGTCGAGGAGCGTCGTCGCCCGGGCGTCACCTGGGCGCGGTACCGGGTTCGCGAGGAGGCCGACGCCATCCGCGCGCATGCCACGGAGAAGGTCTCCTTCTACACGGTGTGGCAGAACCCGACCGACCACGACGTCCTGGTCGACGTCCAGTCCCGGATGACGGTCAATGGCCACCTGGACGTGGCTGCGGACGGCGCCGGCGTCGCGGCGTGGTTCTTCCCGCGGCCGCGGGCCGCCGTCGAGGTCGAGGCGCGGCTCACGCTGTGGCAGCTGTGGAGCGACCCAGCGCCGCAGGTGGTGGCCGACACCCGGCCCATCGCGACGGCGTCGGCCGAGGGCGGGTTCCTGGGCGCGAGCGACGGGAGCTTCGTGAGCGCGGCGCCGGGCCTGGCCACGACGGGGTTCTGGGTGCGCGGCGGGTCGGCGATCCTGCTGGAGTCCTCGCTCGTGGTGGACTACGACGCGCTGAGCGGCTCGGTGGACGCAGACTTCGCAGCTGACCCGTCCTTCAACGTCGGCTGGGCCTACGCGACGGTGACCCGCCACCCGCTGCTGTGACGCCCGCGCCCGTTACCGTGGCCCCATGGCGCCGACGCTGATCCCTGACGAACCACGCTTCACCACGTCGTCGGAGGAGTTCGTGTGGACCAGGCTGCGCGACGCTCTCCGCCCCGAGGACACCCTCATCGCGAACCACCGGCTCACGGACGAGGCCAAGGACTACGAGGCCGACCTGGTGGTGGTGATGCCGGGTGCCGGGGTGGTCGTCGTCGAGGTGAAGGGCGCCGGCATCGGGTGTCGCGACGGTCGGTGGTTCATGGATCGCGAAGGACGGCGCGAGACGGTGGACCCGGTGGCCCAGGCTCGCGACGCCCGGTACGCGATCCGCGACTACGTCGAGTCGGATCGACGATGGGCGGACAGCTCCCGCGGCCGGGTGCGGTTCGCGCACACCGTCGTGACCCCGTTCCTCACCCTCGGCGACGACTTCGACCTCCCCGACTGCCCCCGCTGGATGGTGCACGGCCGCGAGGACATGCCGGTGCTGGCGGCTCGGCTGGCCGAGGTTCCGCTGCGGTTCGAGACCAACCGCCTGGCACCGTCGCTCGACGACTGCCAGCTCATCATCGAGATCCTTACCGGACGCGGGGTCGACGCGGCGCCGACAGTAGAGGACGAGGCCGACGAGCGCCACGCCCGCGCCGACCGGCTGACGCAGGAGCAGGCGCTGGTCCTCGACGTGACGCGGCTGCTGCGCCGCATCGAGGTGCGCGGTGGGGCCGGGAGCGGCAAGACCGTGCTGGCGTTGACGCAGGCCAAGCAGCTGAGCCGCGGGCAGGGTGGGCGCGCGCCTGAGCGGGTGGCGCTGCTGTGTTATTCGATCGGGCTGGCGAGCTACTTCCGGCGTGAGGTAGCGGGGTGGCCGCGTAAGCACCGCCCGGCGTTCGTCGGGACCTTCGAGGGGCTGGCGAACCTGTGGGGGATCGCGTCGGGATCGCGCGACGAGCCGGACTTCTGGGAGCACGAGTTGCCGCGGATCATGGCTGACCGCGCCGCAGAACTGCCGCCGGGCCAGCGGTTCGACTCGTTCGTCGTCGACGAGGCGCAGGACTTCGCCGAGTCGTGGTGGCGGCCTCTGGTGTCCGCGCTGAAGGATGAGCAGGACGGCGGGTTGTTTCTCTACTCCGATGAGAACCAGCGGATCTTCCAGCGCTTCGGGCGTCCCCCGGTGCCGCTGGTCCCCTTGGTGCTGGACCACAACCTGCGCAACACCCGGCAGATCGCCGAGGTGTTCCGGCCGCTGGCGCCACTGCGGATGCGTCTGGAGGGCGGCAACGGGCCTGACGTCGCCTTCGTCCCCGCCGCTCCCGACGACGCCGACGACGTGGCCGACGACCAGGTCGAGGCTCTGCTCGACGAGGGCTGGGCGCCCGGGCATGTGGCGCTGCTCACCACCGGCAGGCGGCATCCGGAGCAACGCAGCCGGCAGGAGGTTGACGGTCAGGACGGATACTGGGAGTCGTTCTGGGACGACGACCTCGTGTTCTACGGCCACGTGCTCGGCTTCAAGGGGTTGGAGCGGCGCGCCGTCGTCTTGTGCGTGAACGAGGACGGGACACGGGAGCGGTTCCGGGAGCGCATGTACGTGGGGCTGTCGCGGGCGACGGACCGGCTCATCGTCGTCGGAGATCCGATGGCGATCGCGCGCGCGGGCGACCAGGTGCTGCGCGGACTGGCCGGCGCCGACCGTCGAGACTTCCACACCCACCCGCGACCAGTACCCCGTGGGGTATAGGGTGGTGGTGTCGCCCGCACCTGAGGAGCCGTTCGGGAAGCCGCTGCGCGGCGCCGAGGTGCGCGCCTCCCTGCGCTGATTCAGCGGCCGCCCGCCCGTGCGCCGCGTCGACGCCGTGGGTTGGTCGCCCGCCGCTGGGAGCCCCTGCCGAACTCTCGGTTGAGCCCGATTCTGGTGTCGCCAGAGTCTTTAACGATCAAATGTCCCGAATGGGTCGTCGACACCCGGCGCAGGCTCAACCCCACTCCCCCACCCCCGCCGCAGGCTCAACCGAGCCCCGCAGACCGCGTGTCAGGCTCAACGGGGATCGCCGAAGATATTCCCGCGTTCAGCGCTCAGCGAAAGACACCGTCGCAGCACGCTCAGGGGAAGTCTCACCGCGCCGGCGGGCGTTGACGGTGGTGTCGGGGCCCACCTAGCTTCGGCACAACCCGCCCGGCAGGAGACCCCATGCACGACCGCCGCAGCCCCCGGCCCGCACGCGCGACGACGCTCGCCGTCGCCATGCTGGCCTGCGCACTGCTCGCCGGGTGCACCACCGCGGCGGGCGCCGACGACGGCGTCAGCATCGGCTACTTCCCCACCGTGACCCACGCGCCGGCCCTCATCGCCGACAGCGAGGGCCTGTTCGATGACCGGCTCGCGGAGGTCGGTGCCACCGCGACCACGCAGTCCTTCCGCGCCGGGCCAGAGGCACTCCAGGCGGTGCTGGCGGGATCGGTCGACATCGCCTACATCGGCCCCAACCCCGCCGTCACCGCGTATCTCCAGTCGGGCGGCGACGCCGTCCGGGTCATCGCCGGCTCCACCTCCGGCGGTGCGTCGCTGGTCGTCCGCCCCGGCATCGAGGACCCCGCCGACCTCCGCGGCGCCCGCCTCGCCACCCCCCAGCTGGGCAATACCCAGGACATCGCGCTGAGGCACTGGCTCACCGCGCAGGGCCTCACCGCCACCGAGGATGGCGGGGGCGACGTCCACGTCCTCCCCCAACCCAACTCCGCCGCCGTCCAGGCGTTCCGCACTGGCCAGATCGACGGCGCCTGGCTGCCCGAGCCGTTCGCGAGCCGCCTCGTCGAGGCCGGCGGACGGCTCCTCGTCGACGAGCGCGACCTCTGGCCGGGCGGCCGCTTCGTCACAACCACCGTCGTCGCGCACCCCGACGTCCTCGCCGAGCACCCCGAGCGCGTCCAAGCCGTCCTCGAGGCCCACCTCGACGCCCTGGCTCTCATCGACGACGACCCGGCCGCCGCCCGCGACACGGTCGCCGCCCAGATCACGGCCCTCACCGGCCAGGACCTGGACCCCGCGACCCTCGCCTCCGCCTGGGAGACCCTGGACTTCGGACCCGACCCCCTGGCCGACGCCCTCCGCGACGCCGCCGCCCACGCGGACGCCGTCGGCCTGCTCCCCGACAAACCTCACGACGACTTCGCCCGGCTGTGGGACCTCGCCCTCCTCAACGAGGCCCTCGCCGCACGCGGCCTCCCGGCGGTGGCTGCGTGAGCGCCGCCGCACCGACCGCCGCCCGCGGCGGGCTGCGCCTGCGCGGCGTCTCCAAGTCGTTCGGGCGCGGCGACTCCCAGGTCACGGCGCTCGGCGACCTCGACCTCGACGTCGCCCCCGGCGAGTTCGTCGCCGTCGTCGGCGGGTCCGGCTGCGGGAAGTCGACCATGTTGACGCTCGCCGCCGGCCTCGAGACCCCGACGACCGGGAGCATCGACGCCGGCGGCAAGGTGGCGCTGATGTTCCAGGAGAGCACGCTCCTGCCGTGGCTGACCGCCGCGGGCAACGTCGAACTCGCGCTCCAGCTGCGCGGCGTGCCCACGGCGGACCGCGGTGCCCTGGCCCGCCAACTGCTCGGCCGGGTGCGCCTCGGCCGGCACGTCGACAAACGCCCCCACGAGATGAGCGGCGGCATGCGGCAGCGCGTCGCGCTGGCCCGGGTCCTCGCGCAGGACGCCGCCGTCGTCCTCATGGACGAGCCGCTCGGCGCCCTCGACGCCATGACCCGCGACCAGATGCACGACCTCATCGAGGAGGTGTGGCTCGACGCGGGGTTCAGCGTCGTGTTCGTCACCCACAACGTGCGGGAGGCGGTCCGGCTGGCCGACCGCACGATCCTCATGGGCGCCCGTCCGGGGCGGATCATCCACGAGCAGCGCATCCAGGTGCCCCGGCCGCGCGCTATGGAGTCGGCCCCCTGCGTGGCGCTGGCCGCCGACCTCACTCAACGCCTACGCGAGGAGGTGGCCCGCCATGACGAGGCCGACTACTTCGAGATCTGACGTCGCCGAGCCGCTGGATCCCGCCGAGGAGTCGCTCGCCGACGACGCCCCCGCCCGCCCGGCCCGCTGGCGGCGCGCGGTGCCGATCCTGCTCGCCACCGGCATGTTCCTCGCGCTGTGGCAGGTCGTGTCGTGGTCGGGCTGGAAGCCTGACTACCTCCTCCCGGGGCCAACCGTCGTGCTCGGCGAGCTCGCCCGGCTGGCCTCAGAACCGTCGTTCTGGGTGGCGCTGGGCCGGACGCTCACCCGCGCCGTCGTGGGGTTCGCGCTCGCGGTGGCGATCGGCACGGCCATCGGGTTGGCGACGGCGAGGTCGCGGCTGCTCCGCTCGGCGATCGGGTCGCTCGTGACCGGCCTGCAGACCATGCCCTCGGTGGTGTGGTTCCCGCTCGCCATCCTCCTGATGGGCCTCGGCGAGCAGGCCATCATGTTCGTCGTCGTGCTGGGCGCCGCGCCCAGCGTCGCCAACGGCGTGCTCACCGGCGTCGACCAGGTGCCACCCGCCTACCACAGGCTCGGCGATGTGCTGGGTGCCCGCGGCTGGACCCTCTACCGCCACATCATCATCCCGGCGGCCCTGCCGTCGTACGTCGCGGGACTCAGCCAGGGCTGGGCCTTCGCGTGGCGCTCGCTCATGGCGGGCGAGCTGCTGGTGGTCATCCCGGGCGCGATCGCGCTGGGTAACCGGCTGTCGTTCGCGCAGGAGTTCGGCGACGCCGCCGGGCTGATGGCCTACATGATCGTCATCCTCGTGGTCGGCATGCTCGCCGACACCGCCTTCAGCGCCGCAGCCAGGCGGCTGCGCGAGCGTCGCGGCCTGGCCACCCCGGCGGAGCGTCGCGCCTGACCCCCGCCCCGCCAGGCGGAACGCTTCACACAAGCTACGACATCTCCTCTCGACGCTTCGCCAACGGTCAGGGCCCGTCGACCCGCAGGGCTGCGCGGGTCTGCCCGCGGCGTCGCGAACGAAGCGGCCCCCACCGATCCCTGAGGAGGCCGGAGTCGCGAAGCGACCGTCGGCCGTCTCGAAGGGTCGTAACCCGCACCGTCCAGCAGTCTCTGCCCAATGTCGCGACACAACCCTTCGAGACGATCACCGGCGCTCCGCGCGGCGATCTCCTCAGGGAGCGAAAACAGACAGGCCCCGCCGCCGCGGGCGGCCCCACCGATCCCTGACGAGGACGGAGTCGCGAAGCGACCACGGGCGGCCCCACCGATCCCTGACGAGGACGGAGTCGCGAAGCGACCGTCGACCGTCTCGAAGGGTCGTAACCCGCACCGTCCAACAGTCTCTGCCCAATGTCGCGACACAACCCTTCGAGACGATCACCGGCGCTCCGCGCGGCGATCTCCTCAGGGAGCGGTGAGAACGACCCACCGGCGCTCCGCGCGGCGATCTCCTCAGGGAGCGAGAACAGACAGGCCCCGTCGCCGCGGGCGGCCCCCACCGATCCCTGAGGAGGCCAGCGTCGCGAAGCGACCGTCGGCCGTCTCGAAGGGTCGTACCCCGCACCGTCCAACAGTCTCTGCCCAATGTCGCGACACAACCCTTCGAGACGATCACCGGCGCTCCGCGCGGCGATCTCCTCAGGGAGCGGTGAGAACGACCCACCGGCGCTCCGCGCAGCGACCTCGTCAGGGAGCGGCCGGAACGATCACCGGCGCTCGGCCCGTCACTCGGCCTCGAACGCCGCCAAGGCGTCCTTCAATACCTCCGCGGCGACCTCCAGCCCCTCTATGCGACCCAGCTCAGTGTCCTCGTGCTCGATGTTCAGACACATGTCCGGGTCCACCTCGTGGAGGGCCCGGATGAACTCCGTCCAGTACTCGGTGTCGTGGCCCTTACCCAGCGCGACGAAGTCCCAGGAGGAGTCCGTCGGCCACTCGTTGGCCCACTCGTCGCCGCCGAGGTTGACGCGCGCCTCGTCGGGCGAGAGTCGGCGGAACCCGTTGTCGAGGACCCCGTTGAGCCGCGCGTTCGGGTTGATCCGCACGTCCTTGGCCGCGGCATGGAAGATCAGCGGCCCCAGTTCCCGAACGACGGCGATCGGATCGGCCTGCTGCCAGAACAGGTGCGACGCGTCCATCTCGACGCCGATGTGGGTAGCTCCGGTGAGCTCGATGAGCTTCTTGACGTCGCGGGCGTTGAACACGAGGTTCTGGGGGTGCAGCTCAAGGGCAACCTTCACGCCGTGGTCCTTGGCGAACCGGTCCATCTCGCTCCAGAACGGCGCGGCGATCTCCCACTGGTAGTCGAGGACGTCGAGCGCGGCGGAGTTCCAGGCGTTGACGATCCAGTTGGGGTACTTCGTTCCCGGTTCGCCGCCGGGCAGGCCGGACATGGTGACGACGCGGGTCTGGCCGAGCGCGGCGGCCGCACGGATGGAGCGGCGGATGTCCTCGGCGTGCTTCTCGGCGATCTCCGCGTTCGGATGCAGCGGGTTGCCGTTGCAGTTGAGGCCGGCGATCTCGACGCCGGTGCCCTCGAAGCGCGCCAGGTATGCCTTCGCGGCCGCGGGGCTGGCGGCAATCTCCTCGATCTCCGGGATGTGGACGGGGGGCAGGAAGCCGCCCGAGTTGATCTCGATGCCGGTCAGGCCGAGACCTCCGATCACCGCGAGAGCATCCTCCAGCGGGCGATCGTGCAGGACCGCGTTGTAGACACCGAGTTTCACAGGGTCACCGTCTTTCCGTTGTTCGCGGCCGACTCAGCGACGGCGGCGAGGATTTCCATGTTGTGGACGCCGTCGTCGAACGAGGCGTTGCGGGGCAGGGACTCCGATTCGGGGATCCCGGCCACCTCTTCGAGGAAGGCCCGCGCCTGAAAGGCGAAGCCCTCGTTCTGGCCGAAGCCCACGCCCGAGACGTCGATGGCCATGCCGCCGGCGACGTAGGGGTGATCCGAGCCCAGGTTCACGGTCCGGTAGCCGTTGGTGCCCGGCTGGTCGTCGTGCAGGTAGAGCCGCACCTGCGACGGCGTGTCCTGGTGGAAGCTCGCCGCGCCGTTGACGCAGAAGACCTCGAAGTTCAGGCCGTTGGGGTATCCGGCGGCCACGCGGGAGGCCTCCAGGCTCGCCGTCGTGGTGCCGAACTTCGCCGTGAACGTGGCGTAGTCGTCGTTCTCCACCGGCTCGGTCTCGGTCGAGACCTCGACCTGGCCGTGCCCGACGACGGCGCCCAGCGGCAGCGGGCGCTCCGTGATGGCGGTCGTGAACGCCCCGCCCGAGACGGCGGTCATGTCGCCGCACAGGAACTCCGCCAGATAGGTGAGGTGGCTGCCGACGTCGGCGAGCGCGCCCGACCCCATGGGGCCCTTGTAGCGCCAGCTCATCTGGCCTTTCGGGTTGCACGCGTAGTCGCACCAGTAGCGCGCCGAGAGGTGCAGCACCGTGCCCAGGGTCCCGTCCTGGATCCAGTTGCGGATGGCGGCGATCCCGGGCTGCCGGACGTACGTGAGACCGATCCGGGCGATCGACGACGCCTCGCGGGCCAGCCGCGCCATCTCGCGGGCGGACTCGAGTGTGTCGGCGAGCGGCTTCTCACACAGGACGTGCTTGCCCGCCTCCAGCAGGCCGCGGACCACCTCGAGGTGCAGGCTGTTGGCGATGACGACGCTGACGACGTGGATGTCGGGGTCGGCGGCGATGGCCCGCCAGTCGGTGTCGCTGCGCTCGTAGCCGTAGCGGCGGGCGGTGGCCTCGCCGATCTCGGCGTTCACGTCGCAGATGGAGACGTAGCGCAGGTCGGGCAGCGTGGGCCGATACAGGGTCGGCGCGACGCGGTAGGCGGCGGCGTGCGACTTCCCCGCCATGCCGGCTCCGATGACGGCGATGCCGATGGTCATTCATCCTCCTCGATGTATACTTGGAGCGGTCCAAGTGACTCCACGGTAGGCCGAGGACACTTGTCCTGTCAATAGCTGCGTTACCCTCGGTCATCGTGGAAGGAGGTGCGTCAGTGTCACCCCGCCGACGGCCCGTCAGGCCCACCATCTACGACGTCGCCCGTGAGGCCGGCGTCTCCAAGTCACTCGTGTCGCTCGTGCTCAACGACTCCACCCTCGTGGCTGAGGCCAAGCGGCAGGCCGTCCAGGACGCCATCGCCAAGCTCGGATACCGTCGCAGCCAGGCCGCCTCAGCGCTCGCGGCGGACCGGACGCGCACCGTCGGCCTCGTCATCGACGATTTCCAGAACCCCTCGTTCGTCGAGCTGCTGCGCGGCCTCCGCTCCGCGGTGGGGCCACAGGGATTCCACGTCGCCATCCGGGAGCACTACCGGGAGGGCGACACCTTCGTCAACGCCATCGACGGCTTCCTCGACAGCCAGGTCGACGCCCTGGTGGTCGCGGCCGAACCGGGGCGCGACCTTCCCACCCTCGGCGTCCCGACGGTCCTCGAGGGCACGCGATTGCACCGCATCGACGACGCCGACACCGTCGAGAGCGACCAGCGCCACGGCGTCGATCAACTCATGGAGCACCTGCGTTCGGCAGGACATCGCCGGATCGGACACGTGACCGGCGCCGGCGGCGCGGCCGCGGTCCGTCTGCAGGCGTACCTCGAGGCGATGGAGGGCCAAGGCGAGGCGGCCCGGTTCGCCGGCGGGTCCAACGAGACGAACGAGAACGGCGGGTACGCCGGGGCGGTGGAACTGCTCCGCCGCCATCCGGACGTGACGGCCGTCTTCGCCGCCAACGACACCATGGCGCTCGGCGCCCGCGCGGCCCTGAGGGAGGCGGGGCGCGAGGTGCCTCGCGACGTCGCGCTGATCGGCTACGACAACTCGCACCTGGCACGCAGCCGGTTCCTCGACCTCACCACGGTCGACAGCCATGCCTACGACGCCGGCGTCGCATGCGGCGAGGCGATTCTCCGGCGCCTCGCCGAGCCCGATCTGCCCCCCGCATCGGTGGTGGTCCCGAGCACCCTCGTCGTGCGGTCGTCGTCCGCGACCGTCGTGACACGCTGACCAGGCGCCGTCCTCCGACGCCGGGTCACCGACCTCAGTTCTTCGGCAGCTTCACCATGCCGCGCGTGGTGTCGCTGGAGGTGGTCCCGCCGGTGGTGACGGTCGCGGCGGTGCCGGTCGCGGTGCCGCCGAGCACTCCGGCGACGGTGGGCTTGTAGCCCGAGGCGTATCCGGTCGCGTTCGGGTGGAACGACTGATACGTGGCCAGCGATGCGTTGTTGATCCAGGACGGCGAGTCGCAGACAGCGTGCCCGGTGAAGGGTTGGCGCACGTCGGCGAAGCCGATGCCCGCGCGCTCCGCGGCCTCGCTGATGGTGGCGGAGAGAGTGTCAGCCCCACTGTTGATGGCCGTCACCTCGTTCTTGGTGAAAACGGTGAGCCAGCTGCAGTCGGGCTTGATGGGACTCAGGAGGTGGGGGTAGTTCGTCGCAACGATTGTGGCCTCGGGCGCCGCGGCCTTCACTGCCCGGAACACGCTGTCCAGCTTGTCCGGCAGCGTGTCAGTCGTGTCCGCGACCGCCGCGCTGACAGCCGACAGACAGGCCGACTCGTTGCTCCCCATGCACGTCGTCATGGTCGAGGCGAAGCCGACGTCGTTGCCGCCGATGGTGATGGTCACGTAGCTGGCGTCCGCCAGGTTTCCAGTGAGCTGCTTCTTCAGGACGTCCGTGGTCACGGCGCCCGAGCACGCCTGCAGGTCCAGGGCATAACCCTTCTCGGTCGCGATGAGGCCGGGATAGCCCTTCAACGAGCGGTAGCACCCGCTCGCGTCCTGCGGTAGCGGAACCGCCCGATCTGCGCGTCGACGAGAAACAGCAGCGGGTTGCCCTGGAAGCGGGCGCCGGACGCGACGTGGCCCACCATGTCGCGGACCGTCCAGGCCGGGCACTCCGTGGTGGTGCCCCACTGTTCCGGGCTGAGGCCGCTCAGCTCGTCGATGAGGCGCAGGTGCTGCGCGCGCGCGACGCGCAGCCCGTCGCCGGGGCCGGGGAGGGGGATGTCGATGGCGCGCATGTCAGGTCCTTTCGGGGAGGTGCGCGAGCACGAGGGCCCGGACGAGAGCCGGGAGGTGTCCGACGGCAACGCCGTCGGCATGGGCGACACCCGGCTCGTTGGCCAGGTGCCGCACGACCGCCCCGGTGGTGGCGGTGGCGAGGTTCTGCACGAGTTGGTCGACATCGGTGGTCGGCCGCAGCCGGCCGTGGTCACGGAGCGCGGCGAGTTCGTCCCGGGAGAGCTCGGCTGCCGCCAGCGACGGTGCGAACGCCTCGGGCGTCGGCTGCCACTGCGGCACCGGCCGGGTCAGCATGAGCTGGCTGAGCTCGGGGTTCGCCAGCGCCCAGCCCACGAAGGAGTCGGTGATCGCCAGGACCCGCGCCACGGCGTCCGTGTGCCCGTCGATCGGCCCCAGGGCGTCGCGGCGCGCCCGCATCTCGTCGAGGCAGGCCCACCACCCGCGTCGGAACAACTCGTCGTAGAGGGCGTTCTTGGACTCGAAGTAGGTGTAGAGCGACGGCGTGCGCACCCCGAGCCGTCGGGCCACCTCGCCCAGCGACAGCCCCGCCACGCCCTGCTCGGCCATGATCGCGACGGCGTGCTCGACGATCTGGCCGCGGGTCTCCCCGTGCCGTCGATTCCGGCGCCCCGAAGGATCCATCACCCCTCCTAATACCCTAAGGTAAAACTAATGGTATTAGGATGCAAGGGGTTCCGCACGGAAGTCTGTGATGGCGTCGTTCGTGTTCGACTCCGAGGCCATCTTCGCCGAGCCGGTGATCCGTGACTACTACCTGCCCTATGCGGCCACCGACCCTGTGTGGTCTATCGGGCTCCAGTTGCTCCGAGGGGTCCTCTTCGGGACGGTGCTGCTGCCGTTGCGGCGATTCCTGGCCGCGACCGACCTGGGCTGGCTGTGGTTGTGGCTTCTGTTCGTCGGGATGGGCAGCCTCGGTACGCCCGCGGCGGCGCCCGGCTCGCTCGAGGGCATGATCTACACGCAACTCCCGCTCTGGTTCCACGCCGTCGGCATGCCGGAGATGCTTCTGCAGACCCTGACCTTCAGTTTTCTGGTGCACCGGACGCTGCGGTCCGCCGAGCACCCGTTCCCCTCCAGGGCGCGCACACTGCTCAGCGCCACGGCCGTGGCGTCGATCTCGTTCCTCGGCTACACGGCCGTGTCGCTGGCCTTCGCCTTCGCCGCGGGCGCCGGTGCTCATCTCGCTGCTGATGACCCGCCCACGCCGGTCTCCTGTGCTCGCCCCGGCGCCCACGGCGGCTCGGGAATAGAGTGACCGCAACGACCCACAGGGAGGACCGCCATGGCCACATGGCTGATCACCGGATGTTCGAGCGGCCTGGGCCGCGCGCTGGCCGAGGCGGTCCGCGACGCGGGACACCAGGTCGTCGCGACCGCCCGCGACCGCGCCACACTCGACGATCTCGCTGGCGACCGCGTCCTCACCCTGGCCCTCGATGTGACCGATCCGGCCCAGATCGCCGCCGCGGTCGCGGAGGCCGAGGCGGCGTTCGGCGGGGTCGACGTCCTGGTCAACAACGCGGGCTACGGGTACCGCGCCGCCGTCGAGGAGGGGGCCGACGACGACGTGCGCCGCCTGTTCGACACGCACTTCTACGGGTCCGTCGCGCTCATCAAGGCCGTGCTGCCCGGGATGCGGTCGCGCCGCTCGGGGGCGATCGTCAACCTGTCATCGATCGGCGCCACCATGACGCCCGTCGGGTCCGGCTACTACGCCGCCGCGAAGGCCGCCGTGGAGGGCATGTCAGGCTCACTCCGCGGGGAACTCGCGCCGCTCGGGATCTCCGTCACCGTCGTCGAGCCCGGGGTGTTCGCCACCGACTTCGCCGGCCGGTCGCTGACGCAGTCGGCGACGGTGATCGATGACTACGCGGGTACCGCGGGCACGCGGCGCATCGAGAACGTGGTCAAGAAGCCGGCGCCGGGCGACCCGGTGAAGGCGGCGGCGGCGATCCTGCGCGCCGTCGAGGCCGACGAGCCGCCCGCGTTCCTGCTCCTGGGCAGCGACGCGCTCGACACCTACCGCGCCGTGATGCGTGCCCGTCTCGACGAGGTCGACCGCTGGGAGGACCTCAGCCGCAGCACCGACTTCTCCTGACCGCGGTCAGGTGCGCGCACCCTCGCGTGCCCTGGCCTTCCGGCTGGACTCGACCAGCCGCCAGATCAGAGGCGTGAAGATCAGCTGCATCGCCAGGTGCATCTTCCCGCCCGGCACGACGATGCTGTTGGCCCGCGACATGAACGAGCCGTCGATCATCGACAGCAGGTAGGGGAAGTCGATGCCGCGCGGATCGGCGAACCTGATCACCACCATCGACTCGTCGAGCGTCGGGATCCAGCCGGCGATGAACGGGTTGGAGGTGTCGACGACGGGGACGCGCTGGAAGTTGATGTGCGTGTTGGAGAACTGCGGGCAGATGTAGTGCACGTAGTCGGGCATGCGACGCAGGATGGTGTCGGTGACGGCCTCGGTGGAGTAGCCACGCGTGCTTCGATCGCGGTGCAGCTTCTGGATCCACTCGAGGTTGATGATGGGCACCACCCCGATGCGCAGGTCGACGTGCCTGGCGACGTCGACGGCGTCGGTGCGCACGGCGCCGTGCAGCCCCTCGTAGTAGAGCAGGTCGGTCCCGGCGGGCAGGTCGAGCCACGGGGTGAACGTGCCCGGGGGGCGGCCGTAGAGCTGGGCCTCCTCGTCGTCGTGGACGTACTGACGGACCTTCCCGGTGCCGCTGCGTCCGTACTCGGCGAACAGGTCCTCGAGTTCGCCGAACAGGTTGGCTTCGGGGCCGAAGTGGCTGGGCGCGTTCTCTCCGGCCTCCTCGTAGACCCGCTTCATCTCGTCACGGTCGTAGCGGTGGAAGGAGTCACCGTGGACGATGGCGGAGGTGATGGACTCCCGCGCGAAAATCTGCGCGAACGTGTCGGTGACCGTCGTCGTCCCGGCCCCGGAGGAGCCGGTGATCGCGACGACCGGATGCGTGTCGGACATGGCGGACTCCTCAGGGTTCGATGAACAGCGTGCGGTGGTGGAACAGCGGGTAGGACTGGCCCTCGTCGAGCCCCCGGGCATGCTCGTCGACGTAGCGCTCGATCCGGCGCACCTCCTCGACGGCGCCGAAGAAGATCGGGATGCGCTGGGTCAGCGAGAGGGGCACGAGGTCGAGGATGCGTTCGCCGCCCGTCGTGGCCGCGCCGCCCGCCTGCTCCGCGAGGAACGCCAGCGGCGCCGCGTTGTGCATGAGCGGCATCCCCCACAGGCCCACGCGCCGCCCCGTGTCGGGCGCCATGAACAGTCCGCCGTTGACGAGGACCCGGAAGGCACCGATGACCGCCGAGGCGTTCCAGCGCATCGTGAAGTCGCGCCCGCGCGGGCCGTCGGAGCCCCGGAGGCATTCGTCGACGTAGCGCTTGGTCGGCGGCGGCCAGTGCCTTGCCTCCGACGGGTTGATCGCGAAGCTCCCGGAGCTCGTGGGAATGGTCATCTGGGGATGGGTGAGGACGAAGTTGCCGACGTCGCGGTCGAGGGTGAAGCCGTCGACGCCGTGCCCCGTCGTGAGGACCAGCATCGTGCTCGGCCCGTACAGGCCGATCCCTGCGCACACCTGCCGCGTCTCCGGCTGCATGAAGTCGGCCTCGCCGCACGGGCCGCCGCCGAGCCGCTCCAGGATCGAGAACGCGAGCCCGACCGTCTGGTTCTCGTAGAGCCCGCCCGACCCGTGGAGGGCCTCGGCGAGCAACAAGTATCGCGCGTCCAGGCCGGCCGAGATCTGGTGGATGCTGGGGTCTCCGGCGATCGACACCGCCGCCAGGCGGCCGATGCCGGCGACCCGCTCGAGCAGGGTCCGGGTGGCCAGGCGGCGCAGGCCGCGTTGAAGTGTCCCTGGCTCGCCCGCGGACCGGGAGGCGCCGCTGAGCGCCAGCGGCCCGCGGCTCACGAGCGAGGCGGTGAGCTTCATCGACACGGCGACGGCGCTGAGGATGTGCGCGTAGTCGTGGCCGGGCGGACGCTGCGGGCCGCGGGCCGCGTCCTGCACGTCGAGCAGGTACTGGGTGAACGTCTGATCCGACATGTCCGGTCCCGGTGGGTCCGGCTCAGCGGTCCACGCCGAGGGCCTGCCGCCAGCCCGGGTACAGGGCGTCGGCGTCGGCGGGGAAGGACTCGAAGGCCCGGGCGAACTCCCGGTGCCCGGTGGCCCACTCGACGGGGTCCGCGCCCGCCGCCCAGCACTCGTGCGCCTGTCGCAGCGATCGCCCGCCGGCAGCGGCGCCGTCGAGGTGCCCGTACGCGCCGCCGCCCGCGGTGTTGATGATGTTGGCGTGCCCCAGGTTGGCGAAGAACCCGGGCAGGCGCAGCGCGTTCATCCCGCCGGAGACGATGGGCGTGGTGGGCCGCATGCCGTGCCACTCCTGGTGGAAGGCCGGGCCCTGGTACTGGTCCCGCTCGCAGATGTACGCGATGGCGCGGTCGTCGCGGGCGCCCTCCATCTTGCCGTAGCCCATGGTGCCGACGTGGATGCCCGAGGCGCCCTGGAGGCGCGCCATCTTCGCCAGCACGTACGCGGTGTAGCCGCGCTTCGAGCTGGGGGACGTGACGGCGCCGTGGCCGGCGCGGTGGAAGTGGAGATACTGCCTGGCGAAGTAGCGCCGCGCGGTGGTGACGGCACCCGGCCCGCCGACGTAGCCGTCGACGAGGAACGCCACCTTGTCGGCGTCGGGGCCGAAGGTCTCGAGGATGAACTCGCCGCGGGCGATCATCTCGGCGTGGTCGTCGGCGGTGATGTTGGCGCTGAACAGCTTCGCCTCGCCGGTGTCGTCCATGGCGCGTTTCATCGCGTCGTAGACCAGGGGGATGGTCTGCTTCATGGGGGCGAACACCTGGTTGCCCTGGGGCTCGTCGTTCTTGATGAAGTCGCCGCCCAGCCAGAACTCGTAGGCCGCGCGCGCGAACGGTTCGGGGCGCAGCCCCAGCTTGGGCTTGATGATGGTGCCGGCGATGTAGCCGCCGTCGGTGACCGGCCGGCCGAGGACGCGCCACAGGTCGGCGATGCCCATGGACGGGCCGTCGAACAGGCTGATCGCGGCGCGCGGGACGTAGAAGTCGAACATCTTGGCGTACTCGATGTCCCCCATGCCCTGGTTGTTGCCGATGGTCAGCGTGAGGAAGGACACCATCATCATCCGGCCGTCGATCATGTTGCGGTCGAACAGGTCGAGCGGGTACGCGATGCGCACCTCCTCCGTCGCTTCGTCGGCGTGGTAGACGATGGCGTCGACGCCGCGGGTGAAGTCGTCGGTGGTGGAGACGTCGACGTTGGTGCCCGTCGACGACTCCGCGGCGAAGTGCGCCGCCGCCTCCAGGAAGGAGCCGGACTTCGGCCGCATCGTGTAGGCGCAGAGGATGTGCTTCCCCCCGGCGATGAGGTCGTCCTCACGGAGGCTGAGATCGGTGTAGCGGGCTGACTGGTCCACGGTGACTCCCACAGGATCGGATGGGCGGGCGACGGCGTGGGCGGTCTGGGTGTCGCGGTGCCACGTCGTCGTCGGCTCCTTGGGGTAAGCGTGCCCGTGCCCGCGCCGATTCCAGCGCCGAGCCGCCTCACGTGCACGTCGGGCTCAGCGGCGCTGCACTCATGTGCAGGGAGGCGGGGTATCGCCTGCGCACCCTCAACCTCGCAGCCGCAGCGCTGCACCTCGTCCAGGCGATCGTCGTGGTGATCCTCGCCACCGACTTCTCACTGCCGATCACCGCGGCCTACCTCGCCGGCCCGCCCGGGACGCCGCCGGGGCCCGCGACCGTTCAGGTGGACCTCCCCACCGGCCTGGCGGTGGCCGGCTTCCTCGCGCTCTCGTTCCTCGCCCACCTCATCGTCGCGACCGTGTGGTTCCCCCGCTACATCCGCGACCTGTCGCACAGGATCAACCGGGCGCGCTGGGTGGAGTACTCGTTCTCGTCGACGCTCATGATCGTCGTCATCTCGCAGCTCGTCGGCATCACGGATGTGGCGGCGCTCATCGGAATCGCGGGCGCCAACGTGTCGATGATCCTGTTCGGCTGGCTCCAGGAGAAATACGAGCAGCCCGGCGGCCGCGGATGGCTGCCGTTCATCTTCGGCTGCGTCGCGGGGATCGTCCCCTGGCTGGCGATCCTCTACTACACCGTCGCGCCGGGCTCCGAGGCCGAGCCGCCCGGCTTCGTCCACGCCATCGTGGTGTCGCTGTTCCTGTTCTTCAACGTCTTCGCCCTCAACCAGTGGCTCCAGTATCGCGCGAAGGGCCGCTGGGCGGACTACCTGGTTGGGGAGCGCAGCTACATCATCCTCAGCCTCGTGGCGAAGTCGCTCCTGGCCTGGCAGGTCTTCGGCGGCACGCTCGCCGGCTGACGCGTCGCGGTCCGGGTGGGGCGCCCGACCGGGACAGCAAAAGACCCGCGCCTGAGACGCGGGTTTGCGATGGTGGGCCTAACTGGACTTGAACCAGTGACCTCTGCCTTATCAGGGCAGCGCTCTAACCGTCTGAGCTATAGGCCCGTTCACCGACGCGTAACTCTAGCGCACCGTTTCGTCGCCCGGCAAACCGAGGCCTCCGTCGCCATGAACGACCTTGTCAGCCTGGTTTCCTAGCCTCCGGCGCCGAGCAAGAACTCGGGCAGGCCACCCGTCGGCGCCTGCGGAAATTCAGATCGCCTGCCCTGTAGAGCAGGCATCTGAACGCAGGGCAGGCGATGGAGAGACGCCTGCGCTGTAGGGCAGGCGCCGAGACGCGAGGCAGGCGCCCAGACGTAAGGCAGGCGGCCAGACGTAAGGCAGGCGCCGAGGCGCAAGGCAGGCAACTGATCACAGAACCGGAGGCACCTCAGCCAGCCAGGCGGGGTCAGTCCTCGGCGAGCGTGACCTCAAGGCCGCCCATCACGGTGGCCGCGAGGTTATACAGGAACGCGAACAGGGTCGACACCGCGGTGAGGATCACGACGTCGACCGCCGCGACCACCGTCGCGAAACCCAGCACCCGCGACATGCTCAGGAAGTCGCCGATGTTGAACGCCGTGTCCTCATCGCCGATCAGCGTGTTGATCAGCTGGTTCGTGGATTCGAGCGCCCCGGAACCCGCGAGCACCGACCACACCATGAAGGTCGCGGCCACCAGCATCACGCCGAACGCGATGGAGAACAGGAACGACGTCTTCATCACGGACCACGGATCGATCCGGGCCAGGCGCAGCCGCGCCTTTCGGGTCCGCCGCACCGTGCGGTGCGGAGCAGCGCCCTCGGCGGGCGTCGGCTCGTGGTGTTCCGCGACGGCGGCACCGGTCACGAGGCCGGCCGCGGCGCCGGACGCCGCTCCCGTCGTGGCGGCAGAACCCGCCGACGGACCACCCGGGGTGATGACGACGGCGCTGCGGGCCTTGGCCGCCCATTCCTGGGCCGCGCGGGCCGCCCGGCCGGCGAACGCCGGCAGCGTCCGGGTCTGCTCACTCCCCGACTCCCCCGTCGCGTCGGCGTCGGCGCTGGGACGTTCCTCATCGGTCGCGTCGGGATCGTCAGCCGCGCGCGACGGCGTGGTCACCGACGCCCCCGCGCCTCCGTCGCCCGGCACCGCATATCCGGCCCGGACAGGGGCCGGCGGGGTCTCGAGGGGCTGCCACTCGGCGGGACGTCCGTTGGCCTCTGTCTCCTCAGACGGGCTGGGGCGGTTCCGGGAGAAGTCCAGACCCCCCGCCCCGGACGCGGACGGCCAGCGCGGCGAGTTCTCACTCATCGTCGGCTACCCCCTCAGTGGTCGGCTCGGACGTCGCCTGATCGGCAGCGCTGTCCTCTACCGTACCGGGTTCGGCCTCCGCAGCATCGCCGTCGAAAGTAGCCGGATCGGCGTCGACTGCGTCGGCGGCCTCCGACTCGGGGTACAAGGCGATCGCGCCGACGGCGTCGTCGCCCTTGACCCCGACGAACTTCACCCCCATGGTGTCGCGGCCCTTGACGGGGACACCCGCCACCGCGGATCGCGTCACCTGCCCGGACACCTTGATGGCCAGCACCTCGTCGCCCTCGCGGACGATGAGCCCACCGACCAGCGATCCGCGGTCCTCGTTCAGCCGCATGGCCTTGATGCCCAGCCCGCCGCGACCCTGCACACGGTACTCGTCGACGGCGGTGCGCTTCGCGAAGCCGCCGTCGGTCACCGTGAACACGAAGCGGTCCGACTGGTCCTCATCCGCCCGCAGGACCGCCATGGACAGCAGCTCGTCACCGGAGCGGAACTTCATGCCAGTCACACCGGAGGTCGCGCGGCCCATGGGGCGCAGCTGGGCGTCGTCGGCGGGGAACCGGATCGCCTGGCCCTTCCGGGAGATGAGCAGGACGTCGTCGGTGGAGCTCACCAGCGACGCGCCGATCAGTTCGTCGGACTCTTCGCGGAAGTTGACCGCGATGACACCGGCCTGGCGCGGCGAGTCGTAGGCCTTGAGGTCCGTCTTCTTCACCAAGCCGTGCTTCGTGGCCAGCAGCAGGTACTCGGCGTCCTCGTAGCTGCGGATGGTCAACACCTGGGCGATCTTCTCGTCCGGCAGGAAGCTGAGCAGCCCGGCCACGTGGCCGCCCTTGGCGTCGCGGCCCGACTCCGGCAGCTGCCACACCTTCGCCCGGTACACGCGGCCGAAGTTGGTGAAGAAGAGCAGCCACTGATGGTTCGTCGTCGTGAAGAGGTGCTCCACCTCGTCGTCGGCCCGCAGCGCCGCGCCGCGGACGCCCTTGCCGCCGCGCTTCTGAACCCGGTACTGATCGGCGCGGGTGCGCTTGGCGTAGCCGCCGTGCGTGATGGTGACGACCACGTCCTCGTCGGGGATGAAGTCCTCCTCGGAGAAGTCGCCGTCGGCCGCGACGATGCGCGTGCGGCGGTCGTCGCCGTACTTGTCGACGATCTCCTGCAGCTCGTCGGCGATGATCTGCCGCTGCCGGGGCTCGTTGGACAGGATGTCCTTGAGGTCCTCGATGCGCGCCTCGAGCTGGGACAGGTGGTCGATGATCTTCTGCCGCTCGAGGGCCGCGAGGCGCCTCAGCTGCATGTCGAGGATCGCGGTGGCCTGGACCTGGTCGATGCCGAGCAGATCCATCAGGCCCTCGCGGGCGTCCTCCGTCGACGGCGAGCGCCGGATGAGCGCGATGACCTCGTCGAGCGCGTCAAGGGCCTTGACCAGGCCGCGGTAGATGTGGGCCTGCTTCTCCGCGTCGTCGAGCTGGTACTGGGTGCGGCGACGGATGACGTCGAGCTGGTGCTTGATCCACAGCGAGATGAACTGGTCCAGGCGCAGCGTGCGGGGCACGTCGTCGACGATGGCCAGCATGTTGCAGCCGAAGGTGTCCTGCAGCGCGGTGTGCTTGTACAGGTTGTTCATCACCACGCGCGGCTGGGCGTCGCGCTTGAGGACGATGACGAGGCGCTGGCCGGTGCGGGCGGAGGTGTCGTCGCGGATGTCCGCGATGCCCGTGAGTTTGCCGGCGTTGACGAGGTCGGCGATGCGCTGGGCCAGCGCGTCCGGGTTGACCATGTAGGGCAGCTCGGTGACCACCAGCATCTGGCGGCCCTTGTTGTCCTCCTCCATGTCGATGACGGCGCGCATGGTGACCGACCCGCGGCCCGTGCGGTACGCCTCCTCGATGCCGCCGCGGCCGACGATGAGGCCGCCGCCGGGGAAGTCGGGACCCTGGATGCGGTGCATCGCCGCGTCGAGGAGCTCCTCGCGCGTCGCCTCGGGGTGCTCGAGCGCCCACTGGACGGCGTCGTTGACCTCGCGCAGGTTGTGCGTCGGGATGTTGGTGGCCATGCCGACCGCGATACCGGTCGAGCCGTTGACCAGCAGGTTCGGGAACCGCGCCGGCAGGACGACGGGCTCCTCCTCGCGGTTGTCGTAGTTGGGCTTGAAGTCGACGGTGTTCTGCTCGATCTCGCGCACCATCTCGACGGCGAGCGGCGCCATCTTGCACTCGGTGTACCGCATGGCGGCGGCCTTGTCGTTGCCCTGGCTGCCGAAGTTGCCCTGGCCGGAAACGAGCGGGTGCCGCATGGCCCACGGCTGCGCCAGGCGCACGAGGGTGTCGTAGATGGCGGTGTCGCCGTGCGGGTGGTAGAGGCCCATGACCTCGCCGACGACGCGGGAGCACTTGTTCCACCCGCGGTCCGGGCGGTAGCCGCCGTCCCACATCGCGTAGAGCACGCGCCGGTGCACGGGCTTGAGGCCGTCGCGCACGTCCGGCAGGGCGCGCCCGACGATGACGCTCATCGCGTAGTCGAGGTACGAGCGCTGGATCTCGACCTGCAGGTCGATGGGGTCGACCCGACCCAGGGACGGGGGGACCAGAGTGCCGTCGTCAGCCATGCGTCAACAAACCTTTCGAAAACGTGGACATCGTCGCCGCGGGGATCAGATGTCGAGGAAGCGCACGTCGCGGGCGTTGCGCTGGATGAACGTGCGGCGCTGCTCGACGTCCTCCCCCATGAGGATGGAGAACATCTGGTCCGCCATGGCGGCGTCCTCGAGCGTGACCTGCAGCAGGATCCGGTTGTCCGGGTCCATCGTGGTGTCCCACAGGTCGTCGGCGTTCATCTCACCCAGACCCTTGTACCGCTGGATCGGGTTGACCTGAGGGAGCTTCTTGCCCTCCTCGAGGCCCTTGATCCGCAGCGCGTCGCGCTCGGAGTCGCTGTAGGCCAGCTCGTGCGGCGCGTTGGTCCAGCGCAGCCGGAACAGCGGCGGCTGCGCGAGGTAGACGTGACCGGCCTCGATGAGCGGGCGCATGAACCGGAACAGCAGCGTGAGCAGCAGCGTGCGGATGTGGGCGCCGTCGACGTCGGCGTCGGCCATGAGGATGAGCTTGTGGTAGCGCAGCTTCGCGAGGTCGAAGTCCTCCTGCATCCCGGCGCCGAGGGCGTTGATGATCGCCTCGACCTCCTTGTTCGCGAGGATGCGGTCGATGCGCGCCTTCTCGACGTTGAGGATCTTGCCGCGGATGGGGAGGATCGCCTGGGTGCGGGGGTCGCGGCCACCGCGGGCGGAGCCACCGGCGGAGTCGCCCTCGACGATGAACATCTCGCACTCGGACGGATCCGTCGACTGGCAGTCGACCAGCTTGCCCGGCAGGCCGGAACCGCCGAGCAGACCCTTGCGGGAGCGGGCCATGTCGCGGGCCTTGCGGGCCGCGATGCGCGCCTGCGCCGCGGACTGCGCCTTGCGGACGATGTCCTTGCCCTCGGCGGGGTTGCGCTCGAACCAGTCGCCCAGCCGGTCGTTGAGGACGCGCTGCACGAACGACTTCGCCTCGGTGTTACCCAGCTTCGTCTTGGTCTGGCCCTCGAACTGCGGCTCGGAGACCTTGATCGACACGATGGCGGTGAGACCCTCGCGGATGTCGTCGCCGGAGACGCGGTCCTCCCGCTTCTTGATCAGCCCCCACGACTCGCCCCACCGGTTGACGGTGTTGGTCAGCGCGGCCCGGAAGCCCTCCTCGTGCGTGCCGCCCTCGTGCGTGTTGATGGTGTTGGCGAACGTGTAGACGCTGTTGGTGTACGACGAGTTCCACTGCATGGCGATCTCGACGCCCATCCCCTGCTCCGGGGCGTGGGCCTCGACAGCGATGACGGTGGGGTGGATGGTGTCCTTGCCCGCAGACAGGTACTTCACGTAGTCGATGAGGCCGTCGTCGAACTGGAACTCGTCGTACGGGGTGTCGGTCTCGCCCTCGTCGCCGGTGGCGACCTGGTGGTCGGCGCGCAGATCGATCAGCGAGATCCGCAGGCCCTTGTTGAGGAACGCCATCTCGCGGAAGCGCGTCGCGAGCGTGTCGTAGTTGTAGCGCGTGGTCTCGAAGATGTCCGGCGAGGGGTAGAACGTGACCGTGGTGCCTGTCTCGGTGGTCTCCTCGAGGCGCTCGAGCTCCGTGACCGGGACGCCGAGGTGGAAGGTCTGCTGCCAGCGGTAGCCGTCGCGGCGGACGTCGACGATGAGCTTGTCGGACAGAGCGTTGACCACGGACGAGCCGACGCCGTGCAGGCCGCCGGAGACCTTGTAGCCGCCGTCGCCGAACTTGCCGCCGGCGTGGAGCACGGTCAGCACGAGCGTCACGGTGGGGATCTTCTCGACCGGGTGCTCCTTGACCGGGATGCCGCGCCCGTCGTCCTTGACGCGGACTCCGCCGTTGTCGAGGAGTTCGATCTCGATGGAGTTGCAGTACCCGGCCAGTGCCTCGTCGACGGAGTTGTCGACGATCTCGTAGACCAGGTGGTGAAGGCCGCGCTCGCCGGTGGACCCGATGTACATGCCGGGGCGCTTGCGGACCGCCTCGAGGCCCTCGAGGACCGAGATCTGATCGGCGTCGTAGCTGCCGGAGACCGTATTGTCCGCCGTGTCGAGCAGCCCTTCCATGCGCTCCGTGGGGGTGAAGTCCTCGTCTGCCTGCACGTCGTCGGTCACTTTGCTCCTGTCCACACAAACGGGCGCCGGGCTGGCCGGCGCCGTTGATCGTCCCAATTCTACCGTGGTCACGCCCAAAACCGGACATCGGAGCGGGGTGAATATGGCACTGGGACGCGACCAGAGCCGGTTTGGCGCGGACGGTGGAGGCAGATGCAGGGTCCCCTATCCCTCTGGGGGCCGTAGGGCGCCAGATCGGCGCAAGGGTTTGAGCCTGATTCTGGTGTCGAACAGGAATGTAACGATCCAACGCGAAATTCCGGGTTTGAGACTCGATTCAGGCTCAACAGCGGGGCACGAACCGCGAATCAGGCTCATCCCATCGCCGCACGCCGCGTGTCAGGCTCAACACGGTTGGGTCCGGCAGGGGCCGCCGGGGTAGCCTGCCCGCGACAGAGGGAGACCCCCGTGGAGTGGACATGGATCGCGGCCGGCGCCGCCGCGCTGATCATCGGCATCGCCAAGACCAGCTTCGGCGGCCTCGGGTCCATCGCCGTCGCGCTCCTGGCCCTCGCCCTGCCGACGAGGGAGTCCACGGCGGCCGCCCTCCTGTTGCTCATCACCGGCGACATCATCGGCGTGATGCGCTACCGCCGCTCCGCCGACTGGTCGCTCCTGCGCGCCCTCCTGCCCTCCGTCGTGCCGGGCATCCTCCTCGGGGCGTTGTTCATCAACGTCGTCGACGACCTGGTCCTGCGCCGCTCCATCGGCGCGATCCTCCTGACGTCCGTGCTCATCCAGCTCGTCATGACGACGCTGGCGCGACGCCGCGCACCCGACCCCGCCGACGCAGGCCCCCCGCATCGCGCGCTGACGATCGGCGCGGGCGTCGCGGCCGGCTTCACCACCATGGCCGCCAACGCCGCCGGCCCCGTCATGGCGGTCTACCTGCAGCTGGCCAAGGTCGAGAAGATGCGCTTCCTCGGCACATCGGCCTGGTTCTACTTCATCGTCAACGTGGCCAAGACCCCGCTCACCGCGTCCCTGGGGCTGTTCACGCCGCAGGTCCTGGTCACGGTCGCGTGGGGGATCCCCGTCGTGCTCGTCGGAACCATCATCGGCGTCGCCCTCATCCACCGCGTGCCACAGCGCGCGTTCGACGTCATCACGCTGCTGACGTCGATCCTCGCCGCGGGCGCCCTGCTCTTCGTCTGAGCGTCAGGCGGCGGGGCTCGGCTCCGCCGTCGGCTCGGGCGCGGCCTCCGACGTCGGGGCGGGCTCCGGCGCGGGCTCCTCGGCGGGGGCCGGCTCCGGCGCCTGGGTCGTCGGCGGAGGGGCCTCGGTCGTCGGGGGCGGCGGGGGCGGGGCGGGTGTCGTCGGCTCGGGCGCGGGTGAGGACGCCGCCTCCGTGGAGGGGGAGGCCACCGACGCCGCCGCGACCGGACTCGACTCGATCGCCGACGGCGTGGGCGAGGGATCGCTGACCGCCGGTGACGGCGTCAGCGACGGCGACGGGGCCGGCGACGCGACCGGACTCGGAGACGGCGAGACCGACACCGACGGCGAGGGAGACGGCGACAGCGACGGGCTCGGCGACCACGACAGCGACGGTGAGGGCGACGCGCTCGGCGACGGCGAACCGCTCGGAGACAGCGACAGCAGCGGGCTCAGCGACGCCGACGCGCTCGGGCTGGGCGACACGGACGGCGTCGCCGACGGCAGCGGCGAGGGCATGTCCGGCACGTCGAAGAACGCGACCGAACTCAGATCCACCCGCGACGGCTTGCCGTTGAGCCACGGATCGGGGTCGGTGAACTGGCCGTTGGCGATGACCTCGAAGTGCAGGTGACACCCCGTCGAGTAGCCGGTGTTCCCGACCCGCCCGATCCCGTCGAGCGCCTCGACGACCTGGCCGACGCGCACGCCGATGGCGGACAGGTGGTTGTAGGTGGTCACAACGCGGTAGCCACCGATCCACCCGTGGTCGATCTTCACCTGGACGCCGTTGCCGCCGGCCCAGCCGGTCGCGACGACCCGCCCGCCCGCGGCCGCGCCGATGGGGGTGCCGCACGGGGCGGCGAAGTCCAGCCCGGTGTGCAACTTCCAGCGGCGCAGCACCGGATGGAACCGCATGCCGAACGCCGAGGTGCGCCGGCCATTGACGGGCTGCGCGAAGAGGTCGCCGTCAACGACGTCCCCGAGCGATCCGATGCTCGGTTCGGCGGAGATGGTCGGCGGCGCCGAGGGCGGCGGCGGGTCAGGGACGCGGGGACCCTCGAGCGGGGCGATCTCGGGCGTGGGGGCGCTGAAGGGGTCGAAGGTCAGCTCGCGGTCCTCGTTCCGCGCCAGTGCCTCGACCGCGACCCGCATCGGGAGGCTCGGCAGCTCGGCGGCCGCGAGGACCGGGGAGGGGGCCGCGGAACTCACCGGGGCGGGCACTGCCTCGAGGGCGGTTCGGGGATCCTGGGCGGTGGCGACGGCGCCTCCCACCAGGGCAGCCGAGATCGCCGCCGCGATCACGGATGACAATCCCTGCAGTCTCATCCAGTCCCCCCACCGGTCAGCTGCCCGTCTCTCATGTAACCACGGCTGGGCCCCGGTGGGAAGGGTTCTGCTGAAGAGATCTCAGCCGACTCTCAGGGCCTCGACACAGGCCGCGCTTTGCCCTGTGGCGAGACGATCCCCGGCGGTGTCAGCGCGCGTCGAACTCCACCGTCAGCGTCGCCGACAGGTCCACCTCGCCGGGGTCGAGGTCGAACGACGGCGCCGCCTCGGCCATGCGCATCGCCGAGCGGGCGAAGGTGCCGGGTGCGCCGCCGTCGGTGATCGACACCACCTCGAGGCTGCCGGTGCCCGCCGCGGCCGCGATCCATTCGGCGCGGCGCCGGGCGCGCCCGAACGCGTCGGCCAGCGCGCGGGGCTGGAGGTCGGCGACGGTGGCGTCGCGCAGCCGCCAGTCGAGCCAGCCGATCTGCACGCCAGGGACCGTGGCCAACTCGCCGAGCAACGGCCCCGCGACCGTCAGGTCGTCGAGCACGACGCTGCCGCGCACCTCCGCGGTGTGCTGCGCCGGCGCCGGCCGGCCCCGCTCGTCGACGGGCGTGGCGGTCCAGGTGCGCAGCCCCGACAGGGTGAGGTCGCGGGCCGCGCCCGAGGCGACGGCCTCGGCGAGGCGGGCCCGCAGCCGGTCGGCCAGGGCCGCGGTGTCGGCGATGACGGGTTCGCGGTCCGCGCCGCTGAACCCGAGGGTGAGGGTCACCGCGACGCACTCGGCGGGCAGGGTGACGGTGCTGGTGCCGGTGACGGTGATGCGCATGTCTCGAGCGTAGGTGTCGCGGGCGGGGGCCGGTACCCTCGAGATCATGAGCGAGGAGGCGCACGACCCCACCGGGCTGGAGCTGGCCTCGGAGATCGCGCGCGCCGCCGTCGAGTCCGCCGCGTACGGGCCGACGCTGCCGGAGCCGGCGCCGCCGAAGCCGGTCCGGCGCCGGCGAGTCTTCCAGGAGCAGCGTTCGGGGGCGCACCCCAACGAACGCGACCCTCAGCGGGTGGGCGACGTGCTCGAGTCGGTGATCCAGGCCAGGGGTTGGCAGCGCCGCATCGGCCTGTCGACGGTCCTGCGGCGGTGGCCGGAACTGGTCGGAGAGGCCAACGCACAGCACTCGAAGCCCGTCGACTACGCCGACGGCGTCCTGATCGTCGACTGCGACTCCACGGCCTGGGCCTCCGCGATGCGTTACGCCGCCTCGCAGATCGTCGCGACCCTCAACCGGAAGCTCGGGGACCGCACGGTGCTGCGGGTCGAGTTCCGCGGCCCGAAGCCCCCGAGCTGGAAGAAGGGCACGCGCTCGGTCAAGGGGCTGGGACCCCGCGACACCTACGGCTGAGCGCCCCTACGCCTCGGGTCCGCTGACCGTCCCCGCCTCGACGCGGAACCGCCGCTCGGCGGGGAAGTCCGGCACGTCCGCCCCCACCGCCGCGGTGATGAGGACCTGCTCGGCGTCGGCGACGGCGGCGGCCAGCCGCTCCCGCCGCGACACGTCCAGTTCCGCGAACACGTCGTCGAGCACCAGCACCGGCTGGACCCCGTCGTCGCGGACCAGCGAGAAGCCGCCGAGCCGCAGCGCGAGCGCCAGGGACCAGGACTCGCCGTGCGAGGCGTAGCCCTTCGCCGGCAGAGCCCCGATGCTCAACTCGACGTCGTCGCGCTGCGGCCCCACCAGCGTCACCCCCCGCGACACCTCGTCGCGGCGCAGCCGCTCCATCTGCTCCAGCAGCCGCCGCTGCAGCTCGGCCCTGACGTCGTCGCCGGGCATAGCGCCGAGGTCCAGCCCCGTCTTGTACGTGGCGTCGATGCGGTTGTTGACCGGCGCGATCGTCTCGTAGGCCCGCTGCGCGTGGGGCAGCACGTCCGCCAGGGTGTCGAGCCGGGCGTGCAGCAGCTCGGCGCCGAGGGCTGCGAGCTGCTCGTTCCACACGGTCAGCGTCACGTCCTCGTCGCCGCCGGTGGGCACGAACGAGCGCCCGGCCATGCCCTTGAGCAGCGCGTTGCGTTGTTTGAGGACCTTGTCGTAGTCCTGCCGCACGCCCGCCATCCGCGGCCAGCGCGTCACGATGAGCGAGTCCAGCCAAGCGCGTCGGTCCGAGGGGTCGCCGCGGACGATTCCCAGGTCGACGGGCGAGAACACCACGGTGCGCAGCGCGCCGACGATGTCGCGCGCCCGGGCCACCGGCGCCCGGTTCAGCCGCGCCACGTTCGAGCGCCCGTTGGCGATCTCCAGCTCCAGCGAGATGACCCGCTCGTCCTCCGGGCCAGCCTGAACCTTCGCGCGGACGACGGCGGTCTCGGCGCCGGCCCTGATGAGCGGAGCGGTGGCGGACACGCGGTGCGAGGACATCGTCGAGAGGTACTCCACGGCCTCGACGAGGTTGGTCTTGCCCTGCCCGTTGGCGCCGACGAACACGGTCACGCCCGATGACAGCGTCAGCGACGCCTCCGTGTAGTTGCGGAAGTCGACCAGCGCCAGTTCGGTGACGAACACCGAGCCGGTCAGTCCTTCGCGGGCGCGACGGCGTGGCCGCCGAACTGCTGCCGCATGGCCGCGACCATCTTCATGGCCGGCGAGTCCTCCTGCCGCGACACGAAGCGGGCGAACAGGCTGGCGGCGATCGTCGGGACCGGCACCGCGAGGTCGACGGCGGCGTTGACCGTCCAGCGGCCCTCGCCCGAGTCCTCGGCGTAGCCCTCGATGCCGTCGAGGTGCGGGTCCGCGTCGAGCGCGTGCGTCATGAGGTCCAGCAGCCAGGACCGGATCACGGTGCCCTCGCGCCACGACTCGAACACCTCGGGCACGTTCTTGACGATCTCAGCGGTCTCCAGCAGTTCCCAGCCTTCGGCGTACGCCTGCATGAGGCCGTACTCGACGCCGTTGTGGACCATCTTCGCGAAGTGCCCGGCGCCGTGGTCGCCCGCGTGCACGAAGCCGAACTCGCCCTCAGGCTTGAGCGCCTCGAACACGGGCATGGCGATCTCGACGGCGTCCGCGGGCCCGCCGACCATGAGCGCGTAGCCGTTCTCCAGGCCCCACACGCCGCCGGAGACGCCGCAGTCGAGGAACCGGACGCCGGCGTCGGCCAGGTAGGCGGCGTGCCGGGCGTCGTGCGTCCACTTCGAGTTGCCGCCGTCGATGACGATGTCACCGGGCGACAGCAGCGGCTTCAGGGTCTCGATGAGCGCGTCGACGGCGTGGATCGGCACCATGAGCCAGATGACGCGGGGCCCGTCGCCGAGCTGGGCGATGAGGTCCGCCTCGTCGGCGGCGTCGGAGATGGCCGGGTTGTGGTCGAGACCGACGACCTCCACGCCGCCGCGGCGGAGCCGCTCGCGCATGTTGCCGCCCATCTTGCCGAGGCCGATCAGACCGATGCGCATGGTGGAACCTCCTGGGTGGACGGGTCAGTTCGGCAGGCGCATCAGCATGATGACGTGCCGGTAGTCGACGAGCGGGTCGCCGTCGATGGTGGCCAGCCCCATGATGAGACACGGCTTTCCGGGCAGCGTGAACGAGAAGTGCGCGTAGGGGGCGTCGAGCGCCGTGAGGGCGTCGAGCAGGTAGTGCGGGTTGAAGCCGGCGTCGGTGATGGACTGCTCGTCGCCCACGACCTCCACCTGCGCCTCGAGCGCCTCGGACGCCTGCGCCTGGTCTCCGGTGGCGGCCTCGAGCGCGATGTGGTCGTCGTTGATGCGCATCCGCAGCGGGGTGTTGCGCTCCGCCACCAGCGACACGCGCTTGACCGCGGCCAGCAGGTCTCCGGTGTTGACCCGCACGCTGACCGTGGCATCGACATCCATGAGGTGGCGGACCTTCGGGAACGCCTGGCTGAGCAGGCGGGTGGTGGCCTCGCGGGTGCCGCGGGCGCTCTCGCCGACGAAGCCGGCCAGGCCCTCGCCCTCGGCCTCGGTGGTCGACAGCGAGATGGTCACGGTGTCGCCCGACGTCATGGACTTGGCCGTGTCGGCGAGCACCTTGCCCGGGACCAGCACGGCGCCCTCGACCGACGGCGACGACGGGCGCCAGGTCAGCTCCTTGAGCGCCATGCGGTAGCGGTCGGTGGCCAGCAGCGACAGCGATTCGCCGTTGATCTCCATCTTGACGCCGGTGAAGACGCTGAGCAGTTCGTCGCGACCGGCGGCCACGAACACCTGCCCGACGGCCTTCTCGAACACCGCGGCATCCACCTCACCGGTCTGGGTGGGCATGTCCGGGAGCGTGGGGTACTCGTCGACGGGCAGCGTCTGGAGCGTGAACCGCGCCTGGCCGCACGTCAGCTCGACCTTGGAGTGGTCGGCGACGAGGTCGACCGGCTTGTTCGGCAGTGAGCGTGCAATCTCGGCCAGCAGGCGGCCCGAGACCAGCACGGTGCCTTCATCGGTGACCGTGGCGGGCAGCGAGACCTTGGCCGACGTCGTCGAGTCGAAGCTGGACATCGTCAGGCCCTTGGCATCCGCCTGGAGGAGCATGCCGGCGAGGATCGGGGCGGTCGGACGGGTGGGCAGGCTCCGTGCCACCCAGGCCACAGCGTCGGCCAACGCGTCGCGCTCAACTCGGATCTTCACTGGTTCCCCTTCGATACTCGCCAACTCAACATGGCCCGCGGACCCGGGCTGCACCGATGCGACTCGGCGGCCGTGGATACTTGACCGTCGCCTGCATCATAGCCGGGCGCGTCGGCCGGTGCGCCAGGCCCGAACCGCTACTCCGTGGCGATCGATTCCAGCACGTTGAGGCGCGCCGCGCGCCGGGCGGGACCCACAGCCGCCAGGACCCCGAACAGCCCCGCGACGAGCACGAACCCGGCCAGCTGCAGCCACGGGATGACCAGAATGTCGATGCCGTCGTCGCGGAGCAGCGACACCAGCACCGAGCCGAAGACCACCCCGAGCACGACGCCGAGCACGGCGCCCAGCGTCGCGACCATGACGGACTCGAGCGTGACCATGCGCCGCAACTGGGCGCGCGTCATGCCGACCGCGCGCAGCAGCCCCACCTCCCGGGTGCGCTCCATCACGGACAGCCCGAGCGTGTTGACGATGCCCAGCACCGAGATGATGATCGCCAGCGCCAGGAGGGCGTAGAGGATCGAGAACAGCTGCGAGAACTGGGAGATGCGGGCGTCGATGAACTCCTCGACGTCGGCCACCACGACGGTGGGCAGGTCGTCGGCGGCCGCCTCGAGGGCGTCGCGGACGGCGGCCTGGTCCGCGTCGTCGGCCGTGAACACAACGAGGCGCTGGACGAGCGACGCGTCGCCCAGCTGCGCATACGTGTCCAGGTCGACGATGATGTCGCCCAGCTGCAGCCCCGGGCCGCCGTCGTGGATGCCGGTGACGAGAAGCCGCACGGTGCCGCCCGTGGGGGTCGGCAGGTCGAACAGCTGGCCGAGCGTGAGGTCGTGGTCGTCGGCGACCTCGCGGCTGATCACCGCGGGCGGGGCGCCGCCGTCGCCGCTGAGGGAGCCGGCGATGAGCTCCAGGCTGCTGGCGCGGGTGAGGCCGTCGGCGGAGGCGCCGCTCAGCTGTACGGGTTCGTCGCCGATGCGCGTGATGCCGCGGTAGAACTCGTAGACGTCGGTGACGCCGTCGACGGCGCGGACCTCGTCGATCACGGTGGCGTCGAACGGCTGGTACGCGACGGGGCTGAGGGTGAAGTCGCCGCGCTGGTCGGCGGTGAGGCGCTCGCGGATCGACGTCGTCGTGCTCGCGGCGAGGATGGCGACGGTCGCGACGAGGGCCAGCCCGATCATGAGCGTCGCGGCGGTGGCCGCGGTGCGGCGCGGCTGGCGGACCGCGTTGAGCCGCGCGAGCCGGCCCACCTCCCCGAAGAGTGCGCGGTAGGCCGCGCCGAATGCGGCGATCAGCGGGGTGCCGACGACCACGGCGGCCAGCACCATGCCCACCAGCAGCAGGACGGCGCCGACGCCGGCCCACCACAGCGGCTCCGGCACGTCGAGCCAAACGGCACACACCAGGGCCGCCACGCCGATCTCGATCATGGCCATGCCCACCATCGGCAGCCCGCCGATCCGCTCCGGGCCCGACTGGGCGGCGGCGGCCATGGCCTCCACCGGCCGGACCCGCGACGCCTTCCGCGCGGGCAGCGCCGCCGCGACCAACGTGATGACGATCCCGATGGCGTACGAGGCGACCACCGCCTGCCACGCGATGGTCGGCACGGCGGTGCCGAGGTCGATGCCGAAGGAGCGCATCGCGACGAGGATCCCCCAGGCGAGGCCGTAGCCGACGCCGAGCCCGAGCGTCGCGCCGACCAGTCCGATGGCGAGGGCCTCGCTCAGCACGGCGACGCGGACCTGGCGCCTGGTGGCGCCGATGGCGCGCAGGAGCGCCAGCTCGCGCGAACGCTGCGCCACGAGGATCGAGAACGTGTTGAGGATCAGCAGGGTCGCGACGAGCAGCGCGATGCCCGCGAACACCAGCAGGAACGTGTTGACGAACCCGAGCCCGACGTCGAGCTGCTCCTCGATCTCGGCGGCCAGATCGTCACCGGTCTCCGCGATGAAGCCCTCCGGGAGCCCGGCTTCGACGGCGTCCGCGACCGTCGCGGGGTCCGCGCCGGGCTCGGTCACCACCCACGCGGCGTAGAAGCCCTCGGCCCCGTCCTGCACGATCTCCTGGGCCTCGTCGAGGGTGAAGAACAGGTAGCTGGCGCCCGCGGTCGCGCCCGCCCCGTAGGTGCCGGTGCCGACGAGGGTGTAGCTCTTGAGCCCACTGCGGGGGGTGGACACCTCGACGGTGTCGCCGAGGACGTAGCCGCCGCGCGTGACGGTCGCGGGGTCCATCATGAGCTCGTCGGCCGTCTCTGGCGGCCGACCGTCGACCACCCGGGCGCCGACCTGGCCGCCGGCCGCGGGGGCCTGGATCCAGTTCATGCCGACGCCGGGCGCGCCCGGGAACGACAACAGGTTGCCGTCCTTGTCCAGCGGGAAGATCTGGCTGCTGGAGACCATGCCCTCGACCTGCGCCACGCCGTCGACGTCGGCGATGGCCGCCACGTCGTCGGGGCTCATCAACACCTGCTGCAGGCCGGTGGTCTGGTCGAAGCCCTCGATGCCCACACCTTCGGCGGACACGTTGACGTCCGCCAGGGCGCCCTTGACCAGCTGGTCGAAGCTCGACGACAGCAGGTTGGTGAACAACAGCGAGCCGGCGACGAACGCGACGCCCAGCACGATCGACAGGGCGCTGAGCACCAGGCGCACCTTGTGCGCCCAGAGAGACCTCCAGGTGGCGTGCAGCATCCGCTCAGCCCATCAGGGCGCGGCGCGCGATGGAACGCTCGACGGTGGGCTCCTCATCGTCGACGGGGCCGGCGTGCGTGGGCGCGTGGCCGCCGTCGCGGTAGACGGGCTCGGGGGCGGGGCGCCGCTGCGTGGCGTCGGTGCGCGGGTAGATGTGCGACATGGCGCTCAGCAGGTCCTCCTGCGTGGCGCCGCGGAGCTCGTGGACGATCCGCCCGTCGGAGAGGAACACGGCCCGATCGGCGTAGCTCGCGGCGTGGGCGTCGTGCGTGACCATGACGACGGTCTGGCCGAACTCGTCGACGCTGCGCCTGAGGAAGCCCAGCACCTCGGCGGCCGACGTCGAGTCCAGGTTGCCCGTCGGCTCGTCGCCGAAGACGATGTCGGGCCGGTTCATGAGCGCGCGGGCACAGGCGACGCGCTGCTGCTGGCCGCCCGACAGCTCCGTCGGTTTGTGGGTGAGCCGGTCGCCGAGGCCGAGGACCCCGACGACGCGCTCGAACCACTCGTCGTCGACGGGGCGGCCGGCGATCCGCAGCGGCAGGACGATGTTCTCGCGCGCCGTGAGCGTGGGAACGAGGTTGAACGCCTGGAAGATGAACCCGATGCGGTCGCGCCGCAGGACCGTCAGGGGCGTGTCGTCGAGGGTGGAGACCGCGGTGTCGCCGATGTAGACCTCGCCGGCCGTGGGGGTGTCGAGCGCCGCCATGAGGTGCATGAGCGTGGACTTGCCGGAGCCGGAGGGCCCCATGATGGCGGTGAACTCGCCTTCGTGGATGTCGAAGTCGACGTTGTCGAGCGCGGTGACCACGGCCGACCCCGAACCATAGATCTTTGTCAGGCCCCTGGCCCGTGCTGCGATGCTCACCCCACCAAAGGTAGCAGCGGGCCCTCAGTGGCCCGGTTGCCCACATCACTGACTTTGAGGGGATTTGTGTAATTACATTCCAGCCTTACTCATAGCGGCTGTGGAACCGGTGGATAACCACCGTCGCCGCTTGTCAGGACATCGTCGTCCCTGTTGAACGGCTGTGGATCACTGGAAAACTACACGGGGAGTATTTGTGGGTAGGGCCGGGGCGGGAAGTTATCCACATCCCGGCCCCGGCCCGTCTCACACGGTTGTCCGCAGGTGTCAGCGGCCCATCACGCGGCTGAAGAAGCCGCCGCCGGCGTTCTGGTTCTGGTGACCGCCGCACCACTGGTCGGCAGGCACCATGCGCTTGACGTTCTCGACGTGGTTGCCGCAACCGGCCCAGGTCGTCTTGCCACACACTCGACACTTAACGGGACTGCACATAGATGTTCTCCTTCAGGTTTCTCGGTTACCCCGGTTAGACCACCATACCCCCAGGGGTATATAGTTCGCAACATGAGAGTTGTGATTGTTGGTGGTGTTGCTGGTGGGATGAGCGCGGCCGCGCGGCTGCGTCGTCTGGATGAGTCCGCGGAGATCGTCGTGGTGGAGAAGAGCGGCTACGTGTCGTTCGCCAACTGCGGCCTGCCGTATCACGTCGGCGGGGTGATCGAGGAGCGGTCGGCGCTGCTGTTGCAGACGCCCCAGGCGCTCTACGACCGGTTCCGCCTGGACGTGCGCGTCGGCGTCGAGGCGGTGCAGATCAACCGCCAGTCGCGCGAGGTGATCGTCCGCGACGTCGCCACCGGCCGCGAGGAGACCCTGAGCTACGACAAGCTGGTCCTGTCCCCCGGCGCCAAGCCGCTGATGCCGCCCATCCCGGGCATCGAGCGTGCGCTGCCGCTGCGCAACGTCGAGGACACCGACCGCATGCTGGAGGCTGTGCAGGGTGCCGAGACTGCCGTCGTCATCGGCGGCGGCTTCGTCGGCCTCGAGGTTGCCGAGAACCTGCTGCACCGCGGCATGAAGGTCGCACTGGTGGAGGCACTCCCCCAGGTGATGGCCCCTCTGGACCCCGAAATGGTCGTCCCCGTGCACGACGCCATGCGCGCCGCCGGCATCGACCTGCGCCTCGGCTCCGGCGTCACCATCATCGGTGAGCACGACGTCACGCTGGCCGACGGCTCGACGGTGCCCGCCGACGTGGTGGTCGCCGCGATCGGCGTGCGTCCCGACACCGAGCTCGCCAAGGCGTCCGGCCTCAAGGTCGGCCCGCGCGGTGGACTCCTGGTCGACCACCGGCAGCTGACCAACGATCCGCACATCTACGCCGTCGGCGACGCGGTCGAGAAGAACGACGCCCTGAGCGACGAGCCGGTCCTCGTGCCGCTCGCCAACACGGCCAACCTGCAGGGACGTCGCGTGGCCGACGACATCGCGGGCCGCGGCAAGCCGGCGCGCCCGGTGCGCGGCACCGCCATCGTCGGGCTGCTCGGACTCCAGGTCGCCGCGACGGGCTGGAACGAGAAGCGGCTGCGCGACGCCGGACGGGCCTACCTCGCGATCCACACGCACCCCGCCTCGCACGCCACGTACTACCCGGGCGCGTCGACGATGGCGCTCAAGCTGCTCGTCGATCCGGCGACCGGGGAGATCCTGGGCGCGCAGGGCGTCGGCCGCGAGGGCATCGACAAGCGCATCGACGTCATCGCCACGGCCATGACCGCCGGGATGACGGCGCCGGAGCTGGCCGAACTCGAGCTCGCCTACGCGCCGCAGTTCGGCTCCGCGAAGGACGCGGTCAACATGCTCGGCTTCATCGCCGAGAACCGGCTGAGCGGCTGGGAGAAGTCCGTGCAGTGGCACGAGGTGGCGCAGCGGCAGGCCGAGGGTGCCGTCGTCATCGACGTGCGCACGCCGGGCGAGTACGCGGCGGGGGCCATCCCCGGTGCGATGAACATCCCGGTCGACGAGCTGCGCGACCGCATGGACGAGATCCCCGGCGGCGACGTGCCGCTGATCCTCCACTGCGGCGTCGGCATCCGGAGCCATGCGGCGCTGGCGGCGCTGCGTGACTCGGGTCGCGAGGTGCTCAACCTCGACGGTGGCTACACCACCTGGCGGGCCGGCACCGGCATCTGACCGGGCGGGCCGGGCGGCGGACATCGCCGCCGGACATGGACCGGGGCGCGATCTCCCATGGTGTGCGGGAGGTCGCGCCCCTTCGTCGTGTGTGGGGTTGCGGTGTCGCTCGAGTTGGGGACGCCGGAGGTGGGGCGGTGCTGGGCTCAACCACAGCCCCGCAAGACCCGGAGGCAACCTCCAGAGGGTCGATCAGGCCAGGCTGAGGAAGAGCTTCTCCATCTTCGCCTGGTCGAGCGGATCGGGCTCGGGCTGCTCCATGCACTGGCGCAGACCGATGGAGATCGTCGTGAAGCCGGCGCGGTCCACAGCTTTGGACACCGCGGCGAGCTGCGTGACGATCTCGTCGCAGTTGCGCCCTTCCTCGATCATCCGGATGATCCCGGCCAGCTGCCCTTGGGCACGCTTGAGCCGCTTGACCACCGACGTCATCTGTTCCGGGTCCAGCTGCATCGGATCCTCCACGAATTCCATGGGACGAGTATACCCCTACCGGTATACGGAGGGAAGCCTCGGCCGGCGGCCATCTGCCGCCCGACGTTCCATTGTTGCGCGGAGGAGGGCTCGGAACAACAGCGGGGCCGCATACTGGGCCGATACCCCCACCCGGGTGCCGTGCGTGGCATGCCCCAGGGAGCAGGGGTATCGACGGCGCCGCTCAGGACTGCTTGATCTGGTTGGTGAGCTCGGTGACCTGGTTGAACAGGTCCCGATCCACGCCGATCTTCTCGTTGATCTTGCGGACCGCGTGCAGCACCGTCGAGTGGTCGCGTCCGCCGAACTTGTTGCCGATCTTGGGCAGCGACATGTCCGTCAGCTCCCGGCACAGGTACATCGCGATCTGCCGCGCCGTCGCGATGGTCGCGACCCGGCTGCTGCCGATGAGGTCGTCCATCGAGATGCTGAAGTAGCTGGCGGCGGCGTCCATGATCGCCTGCGCGTCGACGGGGGTGGCGTCGTCGGGCATGAGGTCGTTGAGGACCTGCTCGGCCAGCGCGACCGTGATCTCCTGCTGGTTGAGGCTCGCCAACGCCGCGACCCGCGTCAGCGCCCCCTCGAGCTCGCGGATGTTCGTGGGGATCCGCGACGCGATGAGCTCCAGCACCTGCGTGCCCGCCGTGAGTCGCTGCGACGCCACCTTCTTGCGCAGGATGGCGATGCGGGTCTCGAGGTCGGGCGGCTGGATGTCGGTCATGAGGCCCCACTCGAACCGCGACCGCAGCCGAGGCTCCAGGGCCTCCAGCAGCTTCGGCGGCCGATCGGAGGTCATCACGATCTGCTTCTGCGCGTTGTGCAGGGTGTTGAAGGTGTGGAAAAACTCCTCCTGCGTCTGGATCTTCGACTCCAGGAACTGGATGTCGTCGACGAGCAGGACGTCGACGTCGCGGTAGGAGCTGCGGAACTCCGCGGTGCGGTTCGACGAGATGGCGTTGATGAAGTCGTTGGTGAGTTCCTCCGTCGAGACGTACTTCACCCGCAGCTGCTCGTAGTAGCTGGTGACGTAGTGCCCGATGGCGTGCAGCAGATGCGTCTTCCCGAGGCCCGACGGTCCGTAGATCATCAGCGGGTTGTACGACTTGCCCGGCGTCTCCGCGACGGCGGCGGCCGCGGCGTGCGCGAACCGGTTGGAGGAGCCGGCGACGAACGACTCGAACGTGTAGCGCGGGTTCAGCCGCACATCCTGGGGGCGCGATCGCGGGGCGGCCCGGCGGGGTTCCTCCGTGGGCTCGGGCGCGGGCGGCGACTCCGGCTCGGCGACGAGCTCCGGGTTGATCATGACGGCCAGGTGCGTGTTCTGGCCACACAGGGAGCTCAGCCGCTCCTCGATCTGGGGCCGGAGCCTCGTCTCGATGCGTTCACGGGTGGTCTCGTCCCCGACAGCGACCATCAGGGTGCTGCCGTGCATGTCCAACGGCTGGGTGCGCCGGAGCCAGGCCCTGGTCGGAACGTCCGCCGAGGCGATGACGTCGTTCCACAGGCCCGCCAGGTCCGGCATCGGTGATTCGCTCACCTCACCCACTTCCCGGCGGTTCTCCCCCGCCTGCACTCAATGTCCACAAGGTTGTCCACAAGAGGGTATAACTCACCTCCGGGGACCGCCCACCGGCACTCACCTGTGGATAAGCTGGAAGGCAGGACAACGAAGTTAGTACCGCAAGGGGCCAGGCGCAAGGCGATTTGGACGACACGCCGGGCGCGTACTGGACTACATCAGTGTTATTTGCTTAGTTGCCCGGTTCGCCCTCGCCGGTTTGGCCGGAGGGCCGATTCGCGCGTATCGTTGACCAGTCGCCATCGAGGCGGTCACTTCCCCCTGCCCACCAGGGCAGTTGTACACCTTCGAACCTGAGGGAGTAATCCCATGAGCAAGCGCACTTTCCAGCCGAGCAACCGTCGCCGCAGCCGCACCCACGGTTTCCGTTCCCGTATGCGTACCCGCGCCGGCCGCGCCATCCTGGCGAACCGCCGTCGCAAGGGCCGCGTCGAGCTGTCGGCCTAAGGGGTCGAGCGACGGTGCTGCCGGGTCCGCGGCGCCTCACCAGGCCCAGTGACTTCGGTGCCACCGTCCGTCGCGGTTCCCGAGCAGCCAGCCCGAGCGTCGTGGTGCACGTCCAGCGCATCACCCAGCACGATCCACCCGTCCCCGGGCGGGTGGGTTTTGTTGTCTCCAAGAAGGTCGGCAACGCCGTGACCCGCAACCGGGTCAAGCGCCGGTTGCGTCACCTGGTGGTCGACCTCGAGACGCCGGTGCCCGCCGACGTCGTGGTGCGCGCCCTGCCGTCGGCCGCGACCGAGCCCGAGCGGCTCGCCGACGACCTCGCCGACGCGTGGCGCCGCGCGTTCCGGAAGGCGGCCGCGTGCTGAAGTACCCGCTGATCTGGTTCGTCAAGGGGTGGCGGAAGTTCGTGTCCCCCTCCTACGGCGACGTGTGCAAGTACCACCCGTCGTGTTCGACGTACGGGCTGGCGGCTCTCGAGACCCACGGGGCTCTGAAGGGCTCCTGGCTCACCATCCGACGGCTCCTGCGCTGCCATCCATGGGCGCGGGGCGGCGTCGACTACGTCCCAGGCACCGCTGAGGCGGCCGCCTGGGAGCGCGAGAATTCAACCAAACCGGGGACCTCGGGTCCCCAACCCGACTGAGGTGGCTTACGTGGTGGATCTGCTGGTGACGCTGAACATCTGGGACAGCTTCTACGGAGTGCTGTCGGCGATGATGCAGCCGCTCTACTGGGCCGTGTCCGGCATCGTGGTGTTCTTCCACTGGCTGTTCACGCCATTGCTCGGCGCGGACTCCGGCTGGAACTGGACGCTGGCGATCATCAGCCTCACCGTCGTCATCCGGACGCTGCTCATCCCCCTGTTCGTCAAGCAGATCAACTCTGCGCGCAGCATGCAGCTGCTCCAGCCGAAGCTGGCCGAGCTGCAGAAGAAGTACGGCCACGACCGCGAGCGGCTCGGCCGGGAGACGATGAAGATGTATCAGGAGGAGGGCGTCAGCCCGACCGCCTCCTGCCTGCCGCTGCTGCTCCAGATGCCGATCTTCCTCGCGCTGTTCCGCGTGCTTGAGGGCGTGTCGTCTGGCAACGTCCGCGGGCACTTCTTCAAGACCAACCCGGACCTGGTGTCGTCGCTGCAGAACGCCGAAATCCTCGGCGCCGGCCTCGCCGAACGCATCTTCCCCATGACGGCGGTCGGGCCTACGCAGATCGTCGGCGTCATCCTGGTCATCGCGATGGTCGCGGTCTTCTTCGTCACGCAGCTGCAGCTGATGCGCAAGAACCTGCCCCCGGAGTCGCTGACCGGCCCCATGGCGCAGCAGCAGAAGCTGATGCTCTACTTCTTCCCCGTCGTCTACGCCGCCTCGTCGGTCGTCATCCCGATCGGCGTGCTCGTCTACTGGCTGACCTCGAACCTGTGGACCATGGCGCAGCAGGGCCTCCTCATCCGCAACAACCCTGCGCCCAACACGCCGGCCTACATCGACTGGGAAGAGCGCATGCTCGCCAAGGGCCGCGACCCGCAGGCGATCATGGAGCAGCGCGCCGCCAAGCGCCGTCGCAAGCCCAAGAACGCCCCCGCCGCGTCGCCGCGGACGGTGGGTCCCACGGCCCCGCTGAGCACGGACGACGCAGTGGCCGCGGAAGCGACTCCGAAGATCGCCCGCCAGCAGGTGTCGCGGCAGACGGTCCGCAGCACCGAGGACGGCAAGCGCGTCGTGACCCGACAGCAGCCCCGCCAGCAGTCGCGGTCCGCGCGGAAGAAGAAGAAGTGAGCCGACGGCGGCTCGATCCCCCATCCCACGAGTGAATCGCCCCGCAGCAGGGGCACGACGAGAGGACACCTCTTCATGGCGAACAACGAGACGGACGCGGCGCTGCTGGCCGAGGGCGACCTGGTCGCCGACTACCTGGAGGAACTGCTGGACATCGCGGACCTCGACGGCGACATCGAGAACTCGGTGCAGGACGGCCGGGCCTTCGTGGTGATCGACACGGACTCCGAACTCCTCGTGGGTAAGGACGGGGAAGTGCTCGATGCCCTCCAGGAGCTGGCGCGCCTCGTCGTGATGACGGAGACGGGTCACCGGTCGCGGCTCATGGTCGACGTCGCGGGCTACCGCCAGCGGCGTCGGGCGGAGCTCGTCGCGATGGCCAAGGACGCCATCGCCGAGGTGCAGGAGAGTGGCGAGCCGGTGCGCATGGCCCCGCTGAACGCGTACGAGCGCAAGATCGTCCACGACGAGGTTGCGGCTGCCGGCCTGGTGAGCGAGTCCGAGGGCGAGCCGCCGGCGCGACGCGTGGTGGTCCGCGCCAAGTGAGCGACGGGCCGGAGCTTGCGGCCGCCTCGGCGCTTGAGACGGCATATCCGCAAAGCGCTGAAAGGTTAAGGCGCTATGTCGATATATTGGCAAGTCGTGGAATCTCCTGGGGACTCATGGGGCCCCGGGAGGGCGAGCGGCTCTGGCAGCGGCACGTCGGCAACTCCCTAGCGCTGGACGACGCGGTTCCGCAGGGCAGTGACGTCGCGGACGTGGGCTCCGGCGCCGGGCTACCCGGGTTGCCGCTGGCCATCGTGCGGCCGGACCTGCGGGTCACGCTGATCGAGCCGTTGCTGCGGCGCGCGAACTTCCTGCAGGAGGCGGTTGATGAGCTGGGACTCGGCGACCGCGTGACGGTCGTGCGCGCGAGGGCTGAGGACGTGCGCGAGCGCTACGACGTCGTGGTGTGTCGCGCCGTCGCGCCGCTGGAGAAGCTCCTCAAGTGGACGCTCCCCCTCTTCGGCGACGGTGGCCAGCTGCTGGCCCTGAAGGGCGAGTCTGCGGAGAACGAGATCCGCGCGGCAGGCAAGGCCCTGGCGGTGTCGGGCGCCCGCGCCGAGGTGCTCGAACTGCGGGTCGCCGCAGGCGTCGAGGGGACCCGCGCAATCCGGGTGACCACCCGCTGAGCCGACGCCCCCGCCGTCGCCCCGCTGGCGGCGGCACGGTCGCCGCGGGCGCTGTCCAGCGTCGCCCCAACCCTCGCCCCCACCGTCGCGCCGCGCTTCGCCCCGGCCCCCCGCCCCGGCCCGCCCCGGCCTCGCCCCCTCTCTTGGCACGACACGCCGTCGAACTGCGCTCCGACGGCCGTATAGCGCACCGATGTGCCACCAACCCTGTCATTCGTGTCGCGCGTGGGGGGATTCAGCCTGAACGAGGGCTCTATCCGGCCCGCCGCCCCCTTTGGGCACGACACGCCGTCGAACTGCGGCCCGACGGCCGTATAGCCCACTGATGTGCCACGAACCCTGTCATTCGTGTCGCGCATGGGGGATTGAGCCTGAACGAGGGCTCGATCAGAGATCCGGGGTCTCCTGGGGCGATCCGCGCGTCGAGCCTCGAGGCAGGCTCAATCGTCGCCAGTGAACCGCGTGTCAGGCTCAACGGACCCTGGAGGGAGCCGGAGGATGTGCATGGGGTCTGTGACGCAACGCTGGTCGGCGCCAATCGCGGCATGGCGACGGGCGGAGCCGGGGGACGACGAGGGGAGCCTCGGGGCGAGGCGGTGGTCGATCGATGGGTGGAGCCGTAGGGCGAGCCGGCGAATGACGAGGGGAGCCGATCGACAGTGCTGCGCCGTCGGTCAGCTCGCCTGCCCTCTCGGCGGGTACGAAGTTGGATCGGCGCGGGACTCGGAGTCGCATTCAGTGGCACGAATGACGTCAGATCTCCCTCCCGCGGCCCGTATGTGGACTCGGCACGGCGTTCGACGGCGTGTCGTGCCGGTATGGGAGGGCGTGGGTTTGGTGCGTTTCACGTGAAACGGTGCGCGACGCGCCAACGAAGTTTCGCACGACTGACGGGTTGGGTAGAGTCGTCGCGGATCACCGAGGAGGCCCTGGATGGCGTTGTTCTTCCGCAAGCGCAAGCAGCAGATCAATGAAGACGAGCTGTGGAAGGAACACAGCAACGTTTCACGTGAAACGGCCACCGCTCCACGACGAGCGGCCCACGACCTCCACGCCAGCATCGACTCCGAGTACGGCGATGAGTTCATCGACTTCAGCGAGCCCAGCCCGACGCTGCCCAGGCCTGAGCGGCCCCGCATCTTCGTGGTGGCCAACCAGAAGGGCGGCGTGGGGAAGACGACGACCACCGTCAACCTGGCGCATGCGCTCGCGATGGGCGGTTTGAACGTGCTGGTCGTCGACACGGACCCACAGGGGAACGCGTCGACTGCCCTCGGCGTGCCCCACTCGCCGGGGACGAAGGGCACGTACGAGGTGCTGATGGAGGGGATCGGCATCATCGAGCACGCCCAGCCCTCGCCGCACTCCCCTAACCTCCATGTGCTGCCTGCCGCCATCGACCTGGCCGCCGCGGAACTGGAGCTCGTCAACATGCGAGGCCGTGAACACCGCATGCGCGACGCGATCATGCAGTACATCGACGAGTCCGGGGTCGACTACATCTTCTTCGACTGCCCGCCGTCCCTCGGCCTGCTCACGCTGAACGCCCTGGTGGCGTCCACGGAAATTTTGGTGCCCATTCAGACCGAGTACTACGCCCTTGAGGGCGTGACGCAGCTGATGCGGACCATTCAGCGCGTGAAGGGCAATCTCAACGACTCGATCGAGCTGAGCACCATCCTGCTCACGATGTACGACAGCCGCACGAACCTCTCGCGGGAGGTCGCCGACGAGGTGCGCAAGCACTTCCCAACCCAGACGCTCTCGAACGAGATCCCGCGCTCCGTGCGCATCGCGGAAGCGCCGAGCTTCCAGCAGACAGTCCTCAACTACCAGCCGAAGTCCCCTGGCGCCGTCGCCTATCTGGCCGCCGCCAAGGAGCTCGCCGAACGAGTGGCGGTGACCAAGTGATGGCAGCGATGAAGAAGAGTGCCCTCGGACAAGGGCTGGGGGACCTGTTCGCCCGCACCGACGCCGACGAGGTGGCGACGCTGAGCGACGGCTCAGAGTTCGCTGAGATCCCAGTGGGCAGCATCAGCCCGAACCCGCAGCAGCCGCGCACGGTCTTCGACGAAGACGACCTGCAGGAGCTTGCCGAGTCGATCCGCGAGTTCGGCGTCCTCCAGCCCATCGTGGTCAGAAGGGCCGGGGAGGACCGGTTCGAGCTCGTTATGGGCGAGCGACGATGGCGCGCCAGCCAGCAGGCAGGCCGCGACACCGTCCCGGCGATCATCAGAGGCACCGACGACACCGCGCTCCTGCGCGACGCCCTGCTGGAGAACCTGCACCGCGCCAATCTCAACCCGATCGAGGAAGCGAACGCCTACGCCCAGCTCCTTCAGGACTTCGACTGCACCAAGGAAGATCTGGCCCAGCGCATCCACCGGTCCCGCCCCCAGGTATCCAACACGCTCAGACTGCTGAACCTCCCCCCGAGGGTGCAGTCCAAGGTCGCCGCCAACGTCATCTCGGCCGGTCACGCCCGCGCGCTCCTGGGGCTCGACGATGCCGCCGAGCAGGAGCGCCTCGCCGACCGGATCGTCGCCGAGGGCCTGTCGGTCCGCTCGACGGAGGAGATCGTCGCGCTCGGCCGCGGCCGAGAGGAGAAGCGGCCCATGGTGAGAACGCCGCGCATGCCCTCGGAGCGGGAACGAGACCTGTCGACCCACCTCAGCGACCACTTCGACACCCGGGTGCGGGTCGCCATCGGGAGGAACAAGGGCAAGATCACCATCGAATTCGCATCCGGCGACGATCTGGAACGCATCATGGCCATCCTGGACGGCCGAACGGTATAGCTCCACAACGCTAAACAAATAAACATCTAAACGGCTATATCGACAAAACGATCAAGAGAGGCGCCGAATGAGCTCGCCCACCACGTCCATCCCCGACGACGACATCGCAGGCGTCCGATCGGCGCTCCTGCGCTACCGGATCATGGCCTGGGTCGTCGGGATCCTGCTCGTCGTGCTGGTCCTCGTGGGGCTACCGCTCAAGTACATCTGGGGTGACGGCCGGGTCGTCACCTGGACCGGCATGCCGCACGGCTGGCTCTACATGGTCCTGCTCATCACCGCGTACGACCTCGGCCGCCGCGTGAACTGGTCGATCAAGTGGTTCCTCGCCATCATGGCGGCGGGCACCGTGCCGTTCCTGTCGTTCGTGGCCGAGCACTTCGCCACCAAGGATGTCCGGGCGAAGCTGCGGGCCTCGACCGCCTAGTCGCTCGGCCGGTTCGCCGCCGCTCGCTCGGCGTCCTTCGCGAACCCACGGGCGGCGTACACGCCGAACGCGACAGCGCCGGCGGCGAACACCCACCACTGGAGCGCGTAGCCCCGGTGGGTGGGGGACCCTTCGGTGGACGGCAGCGTGAGCGAGGCGGCGTCGAGCCCCTGACGTGCGGCCTCGTCGGCGGGCAGTGTCACGTATCCCGCCACCAGCGGCGACGGCCACGTCTGCGCGAGCGTCTGGATGCGCAGCGATCCCAGGTCGGCGCCCTCCGCGACACCTTCCGCGGGCAGATCCGGCGCCAGGAACACGCCGACGATGTTCTGGTTCCCCGATGGCGCGGCTGGCGGCTCTGCGCCCTCGGCGACGGCGCCGCGCACCACCGCGACGTGCCGGCCGTCAGTCATCCGCAACGCAGTGACCACGCGCAGCGGCCCAGCTTCGCCGACGATAACCTCGTCAGGCAGGTACGTTCCCTCGAGGGTGACCCTCCGACCGTAGACGTCCGCGACCTCGCCGGACTCGCTCACACTCTCGGCCAGGGCCACGGGCGCCTCCGCGGCCCGCTCGGCGGACACGTCGCGCGTCGACTCCTGGTACGACGCCATCTGCCACAGGCCGAGCAGCAGCATCACGCCCGCGACGACGACACCCGCAATGATGGCGAGGGCCTGCTTCGTCCGCAGCCCCATGTCAGGCGCGCGCGAGGTCGACCAGCGTCGCGAACACCTCGCCCAGCTCCCGGCCGGCGGCCTCGAAGGCCAGCGGGGCGAGCGACGTCTCCGTCATGCCGGGCGCGACGTTGCCCTCGAAGAACACCGGCCGGCCGGAGGCCTCGACGATCATGTCCGTGCGCGACAGGTGCCTGAGCCCCAGGGCCCGGTGAACCGCCACCGCGAGTTCCCGCGCGGCCAGGAGTGCGTCGTCGGACAGCTCGGCGGGGGTGACGAACCGGGTCTGACCTGCCGTGTACCGCGACTCGTAGTCGTACACGCCGGACTCGGGACGGATCTCGACGGGGGGCAGCGCCACCGGCCCCGACCCGTCGTCGAGGACGGTGACGGCGATCTCGGTGCCTGCCACGTAGGACTCGATGACCGCGACCGATCCGTACGCGTAGGCCGCCACGAGCGCCGCGGGGAGCCCGGACGCGTCGTCGACCTTGGTGACCCCGAGGGCCGAGCCGCTGCGCGACGGCTTGACCATCAGCGGGTAGCCCAGCTGTGCTCCGATGCCCTCCATGAGGGCCGGCGCGCCGAGCTCGCGGAAGATGTCGTGGGGAAGAGCGATCTGCTTGGGGGCGGCGAGCCCGGCGGCGCGGACGACCGACGTCGCGATGGACTTGTCGAACGTCAGCCGCGACGACGCCCCCGTCGGCCCGACGAAGGGCACGTTCAGGACCTCGAGGACCTCCCGGAACGCTCCGTCCTCGCCGAGTCCCCCGTGCAGCATGGGGACGACCACGGCGTCCGGCGTGCGGCGCAGCAACGGCACCAGGTCGGCGTTGACGTCCGCCTCGATCACCTCGCGGCCGACGTCACGCAGCGCCTGCGCGACCCGCCGGCCCGACCGCAGCGACACGTCGCGCTCGTGGCTGAGCCCACCGGCAATCACGATGATCGTCATGGATAACTCCTTGTCAGGTCAGATCGGGTCCGGGTCCGGTGGGGCGCCGCAACTCGTGGGGGGAGGCGTCGATGCCGAAGGTGTCCATGACCTCCAGCTCGCGGCGGACCACGTCGGCGAAGCGCTGCACGCCGATGCGGATGCGGTCGGCGGGCGGGAAGCAGTACGAGAGCCGGACGTTGCGGGCGCCCTGGCCGTCGGCGTAGAACGCCCCGCCGGGGACGAACGCGACGCGCGCGTTGACGCCGCGCGGGAGCATCGCCTGCGAGTCGAGCCCTTCGGGGAGCGTGACCCAGACGAAGAAGCCCCCGGCCGGCCGCGTCCAGGACGCGCCGTCGGGCATCTCCTCGGCCAGCGCGTGCAGCATGGTGTCGCGGCGCTCGCGGTACATGTCGCGGTAGATCTCGATCTGTCCCTGCCAGTCCTGGGTCGCCAGGTACGTCGAGATCGCGAACTGGCTGAACACGGGCGGGCAGAGAGTCGCGGACTCCTGCGCGAGGACGAGCTTCTCGCGCACGGCGTGCGGGGCGAGGACCCAGCCGACGCGGAAGCCCGGGGCGAAGGTCTTGGAGAACGAGCCGAGGTAGATGACGTCGGCGTCCGCGGAGCGCATCGCCGGGATCGGGTCGGCGTCCAGCGTCAGCAGCCCGTACGGGTTGTCCTCGACGACGAGCACGCCCTCCTCGGTGCACACCGACAGGATCTCGAGGCGGCGCTCCCACGGCTGCGTCTTGCCGGACGGGTTGTTGAAGTTGGGGATCGTGTACAGGAACTTGATCCGCTTGCCGGCCTTCTTCAGCCTCGCCACGGTCTCCCGCAGCGCCGTGGGGTCCAGCCCGTCCTCGTCCGATCCGACGTGCACGACCTCGGTCTGGTAGCTGAGGAAGGTGCCGAGCGCGCCGACGTACGACGGCGACTCCGCGAGGATGACGTCGCCCGGGTCACAGAAGATGCGCGTGACGAGGTCGAGGCCCTGCTGGGACCCCGCGGTGATGACCACGTCGTCGGCGTGCGCGGTGATGCCCTCGAGCGCCATGACGTCGAGGATCTGCTCGCGGAGGGCCGGCTCACCCTGCCCAGAGCCGTACTGCATCACCTGCGTGCCGTTGCTGGTGATCATGTCGGCGATCGAGCCCGCGATCTCAGGCAGCGGCAGGTCCTTGATGTTCGGCATCCCGCCGGCCAGCGACACGATCTCGGGGCGGTTGGCGACGGCGAACAACGCTCGGACGGCGGACACCCGCATGCCGTTGGTGCGCTGGGAGTAGCTGTCGACGAACCGGTCGAGCCGGGTGTCGTGTCTGGAGTGCTCGGTCACGATCCTTTACCTTGCCGTCAGGGACGCGGCGCGCCCTCTCGCATGCGCTCACTGTATCCCGTCAGGGAATGTGGGCCCGCTCAGCCCGCGGCGGCGACGGCGTCCTCGAACGCGGCCAGCTGCGTGGCCAGCTCGGCGGTGGCGTGTTCCGTGACGGCCAGCAGGAGGAGCCCGGTGCCCTGGGAGATGCGGCCGCACGCCGGCAGTGAGGTGTCCAGTGATGTGCCGCACAGCGTCCCGGCCCCGCCCACCTCGTTGGCGCCCTCGACGCCGGCGTCCGCCACGTAGGTGCTGACGTCGTCCTCGGGCCAGGTCATGACGAAGATGACCTTGTTGACGCCGTCGGAATAGTCGGCGCGCACGATGCGCTGGTTCTCCGGGGCGGGGCCCGAGCTCTCGGTGACGGCCCCGCGGACCAGGTCACCGACCTGGATGGGTGGGTCCATCACGTAGGGGGGCGTGGGGGAGCTCGACGGGGTGGGAGAGGTGGTGCCGACCGAACGGCCGAGCGCGCCCCCGATGATCCCGCCGAGCACCAGCAGGACCACGAGTAGCGCGGGCCCGGCCGCCGCGACCCACCAGGGCCGCGGCCGCACCACGTCGGCCGGGGAGACCGGCTCCCAGGACTCCGGCGCCGACGGCGTCGCGGGGGAGTGCGTCATGTCAACGCAGCTCGTCGATGACCTTCTTGAGCGCGCCCTTCGTCTTGCCGCCCGTGAGCGACTTCACGACGCGCCCACCCTGGATGAACTGCAGCGTGGGCAGGCTCAGCACGCCCTGCTCCGCCGCCAGGTTCGGGTTGGTGTTGGTGTCGACCTTCACGAACTTGACGTCGCCGTACTCCCGCGACAGTTCATCGATGATCGGGGCGATCTGCTTGCACGGCGAGCACCAGTCCGCCCAGTAGTCGACGACGACGAGCTGCCCCGCCATCAGCACCTCGTCGACGAACGTCTTCTCGGTCACGTCGGTCACTGCCATGAAATCGCCTTCCGGAATGTGTGGGTAGCGGACCGAGTCTAGGCGCTGACCGCCATGGGGACGGCGTCCTCGAGCGCCTGCAGGTAGCGCTCGGCGTCCAGGGCGGCGGAGCAGCCGCTCCCCGCGGCGGTGATCGCCTGCCGGTACGTGTGGTCGACGAGGTCGCCGCATGCGAACACGCCGGGGACGTTGGTGGCGGTCGACCGGCCGTCGACAAGGACGTATCCCTCGGCGTCGGTGTGCACCTGGTCCTTGACGAGGGCCGAGCGGGGGTCGTGGCCGATGGCGATGAACACGCCCTTGACGTCCAGGTCGCGCAGCTCGCCGGTGTGGGTGTCCTTCAGGGTGATGGACTCCACGGAGTTCGCGCCGTTGATGCGCTCGACGACGGAGTTCCACGCGAACTCGATCTTGGGGTCGCGCATGGCGCGGTCCTGCATGATCTTCGACGCGCGGAGCTCGTCGCGCCGGTGGACGATGACGACCTTCGAGGCGAAGCGGCTGAGGAACGTGGCCTCCTCGACCGCCGAGTCGCCGCCGCCGATGACGGCGATGGGCTTGTCGCGGAAGAAGGCGCCGTCACACGTGGCGCACCAGGAGACGCCGCGCCCGGACAGGCGCTCCTCGTCGGGGAGGCCCAGCTTGCGGTAGCCGGAGCCCATGGCGAGGATCACGGTCTTGGCGTGGTACTCCTTGTCGTAGGAGTCCTTGACGATCTTGACTTCGCCCGTGAGGTCGACGGCGGTGGCGTCGTCGGTGATGAGCTCGGCTCCGAAGCGCTCGGCCTGCTTGCGCATCTGGTCCATGAGCTCCGGGCCCATGATGCCCTCGGCGAAGCCCGGGTAGTTCTCCACCTCGGTGGTGTTCATGAGCGCCCCGCCAGCCTCGAACGAGCCCTCGAAGACGACGGGCTCGAGGTTCGCGCGCGCGGCATAGATGGCCGCCGTGTAGCCGGCCGGACCTGAGCCGATGATGATGACGTCGTGGACGGTGGACATGCTTCTCCTTCACCAGGGGCGGATAGCCAGCCCCATCGTAGTGTGTGCTCACTCCCCACCAGCATACCCTGGGGGGCATGTCCTCTATCGCCGGGCCGTCGCCGTCAGTAGTCGAAGACGCGGTCCACCTCGGCGGTCGGCACCTCCTCGAGCGACGTGTGGCGCCACTGCGGCCGGTTGTCCTTGTCGATCAGCAGGGCGCGGACACCCTCGACGAAGTCCCCGGACGGAATGACCGACTCGGCCAGCCTGAGATCCTGGGCCAGCACCTCGTTGAGCCGCAGGGACCGCGCGCGCAGCAGAGCGCGCATCGCGACGTGCACGGAGAAGGGGCTGCGCGCCCGCAGGTCGCGGGCCGCCTGGCGCGCCGCCTCCGCGGGATGGTGCTCGAGTCGATGCGCGATCTCGACGACGTCGTCGGAGGAGTAGCAGTCGTGGATCCACGCGGCCGAGTCCTCGAACAGGGGAGCGGGGAGCTCGCCGTCGGCCGATTCGTCGGCCAACCCCATGAAGAGTGCGTCGCCGCCCGTGAAGGTGGCCGCGGTCAGCGCCACGTGCACGCCGACGGCGCCCGCCCGCGACAGTTCGTACATGACGCCCGCGTCGGGGAAGAAGCCGATCTTCGTCTCCGGCATGGCCATGACGGTGTCGGCGTAGACGATCCGGCGGTCCACATGGCCGCCGATGCCCAGCCCACCGCCCATCGCGATGCCGCGGAGGAACGACGTGACGGGCTTGGTGTAGTCCGCGAACATCATGTCGAGGGCGTATTCGGTCTCGAGATAGCGGAGGAACGGGCCGCCCTCGCGCACCGTCTCGGCTAGGGCGCGGACGTCGGCGCCGGCACAGAAGCCGCGCTCGCCCTCGCCCGCCAGCTCGACGGCGGTCACCGCGTCGTCGTCGTGCCAGGCGGTGAGCGCGTCGTACATGGCGGTGAACATGTCCTCGGTGAGGGCGTTGATCGCCCGGGGACGGTTGAGCGTGATCCGCGCGATGCCGTCCTGCACCTCGGTCAGGATGAATTCAGACATGGGGGACAGCCTAAGTGGTCGCGCACGTGCGTGTCAGTTGGCGGCTCCAGGCCGCGCTGACTAGCGGCGACGCCCGCTCAGGCCAGCCGGATGCCCGGCTTCATGCGGTTGAGGACCGCGCGGGCGGTCTCGGCGTCGATGACGAGATCGGTGGCGACGCCCGCCCTCAGGGCACCCAGGACCGGCGCGGCCTTCGACAGGCCGCTGACGACGCAGATCCGCTTCGGGATGGCCTGCAGCTCGCCGGGGGTCATCCCCGTGGCGCGCTTGTTGATCTCCAGGTCCCGGTAGGAGCCGTCCTCGCGCACCATGACCGTGCAGACGTCGCCGACGACGTTGTTCTCCCGCAGGTAGCGCAGGTCAGCGTCGCTCAGATAGTTCGACGAGTACACATGGCTCTGCAGCTCGGAGTGCAGCCCACCGACGCCGAACAAGGCGATCCGGCAGTTGGCCCGCACCGACAGGATGTGCCGGGTGCTCTGCTCCCGCCACATCGCCTCCTTCGTCGCGGGGTCGTCGAAGAACGCGGGCAGCGCCAAGAGCTGTTCCTGGCCCCCGAGCGCGGTGGCGAACTTGTGGAGGATCGACCCCACATACGGCAGGCCGGTGGTCTGATGGTTGGCGCCGCCGTTGAGTCCGATGACGGTCACGCCGGTGAGGTCGCGGGGGCGCAGGTGCGTGGCGATCGCGGAGACCGTGGTGCCCCAGGCGATGCCGACGGTGTCGCCGTCCCGCACCATGTTCCCGAGCAGACCGGCGGCCATCCTGGCGACCTGGTCGAGCCGGAAGATGCTGCTGGCCCCCGGGCGCACGTGCACGAGGTGAGCCGTGACGTGGAAGTGGCGTTCGAACAGTTCGGCTAGCCGGTTCAGGGGGCGGTCCGGGTCGACGATGGTCACCCGGACGAGGCCGCGGTCGCGGGCCTCCTTCAGCAGCCGCGACACCGTTGAGCGCGACACCCCCAGGTGATGGGCGATGGCGTCCATGGTCTCGGCCTGCACGTAATACATGCGCGCCACTGTCAGCAGCTGGTCGCTGGTCCTGCTCACCCGAGCCTCCGAGACGTCGATGTCTGCACCGTCGCTGCCCATCCTAGCGGTGACCTGCACGAACGTGCAGGGGCCTTGATTTAAACGTGCAGTGCACGAATCCTGGGAGTCCGCGAGCAGAGGAGCCAGCAGCAGATGACCGCACTCACCCAGGCCCAGCGTGCCACGTCGCTTCGTGCAATGGAGTCACAACACTTCGACGTTCTCGTCATCGGTGGCGGGGTGACCGGCGCCGGGATTGCGCTGGACGCCGCCTCCCGCGGACTGCGGACCGCCGTCGTCGAGGCACAGGACTGGGCGTCCGGCACGTCGTCGCGGTCGTCGCGTCTCGTGCACGGCGGCTTGCGCTACCTCTACAACCTCGACTTCAAGCTCGTCGCCGAGGCGCTGACCGAGCGCGGACGGCTCCTCACCACCATCGCCCCGCACCTCGTCGAGGCGCAGCCGTTCCTGTGGCCGCTCAAGCAGCGGGTGATCGAGCGCGCGTACTCGGCGGTCGGCGTCGGGCTCTATGACGCGCTCGCGGTCGCGGGCGCCGGCTTCCGCAAGACGGTCCCGCTGCAAAAGCACCTCTCCAAGGACGGCGCGCGCGGGCGCTTCCCGGACATCAAGCCCGACGCGCTGATCGGCGCCATCGAGTTCTACGATGCCCGGGTCGACGACGCCCGCCTCGTCGTCACGCTCATCCGCACCGCGGTGAAGTACGGCGCCGAGGCCGCCAGCCGGGTCAAGGTCACCGGTGTCCGGAAGAACGACGCCGGGCGCGTGGACGGCGTCGAGGCCGTGGACCTGGAGAGCGGCGACATGCTCACCATCTCGGCCACGCGGGTGATCAACGCCACCGGCGTTTGGACCGAGCAGACCCAGAAGCTCGCCGGCAGCAGCGGCGGCCTCAAGGTCCTGGCCAGCAAGGGCATCCACATCGTGCTGCCCCGGGAGCGCATCAAGGCCAGCGCGGGCATGTTCCTGCGCACCGAGAAGTCGGTGCTGTTCATCATCCCCTGGCAGCACTACTGGGTCATCGGGACCACCGATACCGCCTGGCACGAGCAGCTCGAGCATCCGGTGCCGACCAGCGCCGACATCGACTACATCCTCGCCCACGCCAACGAGGTGCTCGCCGAGCCCCTCACCCGCGACGACATCATCGGCACGTACGCCGGGCTGCGGCCGCTGCTGCAGCCGGCGGTGCTGGACGAGTCGAAGTCGACGAAGGTGTCGCGGGAACACACCGTCACGGAGGTCGCGCCCGGCATGGTCTCGATCGCCGGCGGCAAGCTGACGACCTATCGGGTGATGGCCGAGGACGCCGTCGACTTCGCGCTGGGCTCGGCTGAGGCGAAGGCGACGCCGTCGGTCACGGCCGACCTCCCGCTGCTCGGCGCGGAGGGCTTCGCGGCGGCCCGCAACCAGGCCGACCGGCTCGGTGCCCGCTACGGCCTCGACGCCGACCGGATGAAGCATCTGCTGTCGCGCTACGGATCCGAGGTGGAATCGCTGCTGGCGACCATCGACGCCGATCCGACCCTGGGCCGTCCGCTGGCCGCTGCACCGCAGTTCCTGCGCGCCGAGGTCGCCTGGGCGTGCACCGTCGAAGGGGCCCTGCACCTCGAGGACATCCTCGTCGCGCGCGTGCGGCTCAATTCGGAGTCGCGGGACCGGGGCGGCGCCGCCGTCGACGAGGTCGGCGAGATCGCGGCCGAGGCCCTGGGCTGGGACGCGGGGCGGCTCGAGCGGGAGAAGGCGAACTACCGGGCCCGCATCGCTGCCGAGATCGCGGCGGAAGAGCAGCCGACCGACGCCGCGGCGTCGGCGGAACGGATGAAGGCCGACGACATCGTCGGCTGACCCTGACCGGCGCCGGCCGCCCCGCACCGTTCCCAGCGCGGCGGCCGGCGCCCCTCGGACCGCGAGCCTCAGCGGCCCCGCGACACCTCGGGCAGCCGCCACCCCCACACCGCACCGAGGAGCCCGAGCCCGGCGAGGAACAGCAGCGCCCACGTCACACCCGCCAGCGCGAGCACGGAGCTGATGCCGCCCACGATGAGCAGGATGACGCCCATCGCGGTGTTCGACACGGCGACGTACGCCGTCCGCAAGTCCCCCTCGGCCATGTCGACGACGTAGGTCTTGCGCCCCACCCGCACGCCCGTGTGCAGCAGGGTGAGGAGGAAGTAGCCCGCCACCAGGACGATCGTGCCCCAGGTGGAGGCCCCGTCGAAGCCCGGGACCGAGACCAGGGCCACCAGGACGAGCACCACGACCGATGCGGCGGCTCCGGTCGCAGCCATGAGGACGCGGCTCGACCGGTCAGCGGCGCGCCCGAAGATCCGCCCGCCGATGAGGGACGCCACACCGGAGGCGACGACGAACCCGCCCAGGCCCGCCAGCGTGCTGGAGCCGGCCGTCGCGGCGAGCGTGACCACGAACGGCGGGCTGAGCGCGGAGACCAGCAGGAAGCTGCGGGTAGTGACGAAGCTGCGGAACTCACGGTCGTCGCGGAGGAGCCGCAGGACGCCGACGGGGGAGTCGGTGTCGTCGCCGGTGGTGGGCCCGTCCTCGACGGGCTCGCGGATGCCGGCCTGGACGGCCGCCGTCGCCACCCAGAACGCGGCACCGAGGGCGAGGAGCCATGCCAGCTGGGTCGCCGAGAGGTTCTCGCCCGCGAAGATCCGCAGCGCGAGACCGAGCGTGATCGCGACGATGCCCGCGGCCATGGTGCCCAGCCCGTTGATCTGGCCCCGCTCGCCCTTGGGCACCGTGCGGCCCTGGACGTCCTTCGACGCGATCGACGTCAGGCAACGGCCGAGCGAGAACACGGCCAGGGCCCCGACGATCGCGACGCCCGCCGTCGTCCCGGAGCCGACGGCGGCCACCAGCGCCATCGCCGCCACCGAGACCGCCTGAACCACCGAACCCAGCACCAGCACCCACGTCCGGCGCCGGACCCGCACGACGAGCGGGGTGAGGAACGCCTGCGGCAGCATGGAGCCGGACTCGCGGATGGGCACGAGGAGGCCGATCAAAGCCGCCGGTGCGCCCAGTGCGTGCAGCAGCCACGGCAGGACGGTCGACGGCTTGACGATCTGGTCGCCCGACGACTGCAGCGCGCTGGAGAGCACCAGGCGCATCCCATTGCCAGCGACATGGCGGCCGGCGTCCCCCGGGAGGGCCTGCTCAGCTTCCAGGTCGCGGCGCATCACCGCGGAGTACAGGCGTTCGGACATGCTCACGACGCCGACCCTAGGACACTGGGCCGACAGCCGGGTGGAGGTGTCGCGGAGTCCCGGATCCGCTGTGGTGTGTCGCCCGGCGGCCCTGCCCTATACTTGCCGTCGATTCGGGGCATTAACTCAATTGGTAGAGTGCCACCTTTGCAAGGTGGAAGTTAGGGGTTCGAGTCCCCTATGCTCCACGGCTGAACTCCCTAGTCAAACGCCTTTGACTAGGGAGTTTGTATGTTTCAGGGTGAACTCAAGTGCCCTCAGAGGGACAAAACAGAGCTGTCAGATCGCACGTTCATCGCACGCGCCAGCGGCAGTCTGGCGGGGTTCCTACCCCCTCGCTCAATGGCACGCTCCTGGACTCCCAGCCAGTGGTCCGCATCCCCACTGGGGGCTGAGCGTGACGTGAAGACCATCACCCACGACGACGTGTGGCAATGGCGTCAGGGTCCGCTGGGTGCTGAGCGCCGCCGTGACCGGTCCTCCCTGGCCTTGTTACATGAGTTGTTGACGAAGGCCACCCACTGGGGATGGATCGACAAGAACCCCGCCGCCGGGGTGAGCATCCCGCGACAGACGAAGGCGATGGAGCAGCGTCACGTGTTCGACCTGGACGACGTACGACGCTACCTGCAAGCCGCCGAACCTCAGCACGTGGCGATGTTGGCCACGGTGGCCCTGGGCGGGTTGAGATCCGGTGAGGTCCGGGGTCTGCGTCGGATGGACCTCGACCTCGAGGGGCGGCGGATCCTGGTGCGCCAGGCGATCGAGCATGGCAAGGACGGCGATGCCTACCGCGTGGGTGTGAAGGTTCCCAAGACGTCGGCCGGCATCCGCTCGCTGCCCATGTCGACGACGTTGGTGACGATCCTGCGGGATCACCTCACGTTGCACCCGAGGTCGCCGGAGCAGCTCGTGTTCACTGTCGCGGATGGCAAGCCGATGGGGCCGGCCGAGGCCGACCGGCGGCACAACAGGGCGCTGGCCAACATGGGGTTGCGGACACCGGAGGCCGAGCGGCGGCGATTGTGGCGGAAGGGTCTGCCGGTACCGAAGGAGGATCACATCACTCTGCATGACCTGCGTGCTTCGTACGCCGCGTGGCTCTTCAGCGAGGGATACACGATCGCGGAAGTCATGCTCTTGCTGGGGTGGAGCGACTCGCGCATGGCGCTTGAGGTCTACAGCCGCGTCTTTCCACGCCGAGTCGAGAGCGTCGGCCCAAGCAGGACGAAGCGCTCAAGGGCCTCACAGTCGTCGTGGCATGAGGCCCCCGATCGCCTCTCTACGTGTAAAGGCCGCCTTGACGATGACAGGATGTAAAGGTAGTCTTTACACATGGAGATCCGCGGTTCGGCGCGCAAGCACGGGATCACGGATGCAGAGATCGAACATGCTTGGCACCACGCGATAAGGCTCGTCGAGTATGAATACAACGGTCAGGAACGCCTGTTGGTGATCGGGCCTGACCAGCACGGACGCTTGCTGGAACTCGTTGCTGTGCCTGCAGATGAACCGACTCGGATCATCCACGCTGATCGACTACGACCAAAGTTCTACGACTACCTGAGGTGAGGTGAACGCCATGACCATCAAGACACACAATGACTCGACCGGGCTGGACCAGCTAGACGTCCGTACGAACCCAGCCCGCGACGCCGCGCACTTCCGCCGGATTCTCGCTGCCCGGAAGGCGGTGGCGGAGGCCGAACAGGAACTGCGAGAAGCAGTACACGAGGCCCGCGAGGCCGGCGACTCCTGGACCGTTATCGGGGCCGCGCTCGACACGACCCGTCAGGCTGCCTATCAGCGCTTCGGTCGCGACTGAACCGCCGCAGTTCAGATGGCCCCTCTCGCGCTGGGCGTGCTCGGCTGGGGTTCATAGGGTTTGAGCGAGAGGATCCTTGATGAGCACCCATAACGGTTCTGCCCGTACGTCAAAGGCCGGGGCCCGGCGTTGGGCCTCCCTGAAGGAGGCGGCCGAGTACATCAGCGTCCATCCCAAGACCTTGACCCGACGCTTCAGCGACGGTTCCCTGATTCGGTACCGGGTGGGACGTCGGGTGATGGTGGACCTGGATGAACTGGACGAGCTTGTGGTTGCGAGCGCCGGCGGCCTCAAGACCCTGGCTGGGTGACCGCATTGCAGGTGTCGGCTTTGTGGGCACAGACGCGTCAGATCGAGGGATGCTCGGTGCCGAAGATGGGGTCAAGGAGTGCTGCGACCAAGGCGATCTGATCGTCGAGCAGCGCCTCCGAGACTGCTTCGAGCCGCTGTCTGCGTCGCCAGGCGGCCCATTTGACCTGGCCGACAGCGCCGTAGCCCTCAAGGTGCTGGCTGATGGGTTCAAGGGTGACCTGGCGGTACTGGGCGACGGCTTCCGCAGCCCGGCGCAGTTCGGCGACATCCACACCGGCCTGAGCGAGTTGCACAATGTCGATGTAGTCGCGCCAACGAGTGCTGGTGATACCTCTCTCGAGAATGGTCACGCCCTTCTCTGCGATGGATGTCTCGGCCGCGTAGCCCAGCACTTCGATGGGTTCGCCGATGACGCGGGGAATCTTGACGAGCTGGGGTGGGGGAACCACCGGGTCGCCTGTGGAAACGTCCCAGATGAGGCTTCCAGCCCAGGATGCGATGGATGCTTGGGCTCGGATGCGGAACCCGGGGTAGTCGCCCTCTTCGCGGATCTCCTGGATCGTGATCGTGTCGGGGTGGATCTCGACTCCGTCGGGGACGTCAGCGGCCGCGGCGTCCCTGACGACGGTGGACAGGTGCTCTGCTGTGACGTCGGCGCTGAGCGCGTTGGCGTCGATGTCCTTGGTGGGGCGACGCGCGCCATAAGATAAGCGGTGAGCAGGATGCCGCCCTTGAGGATGAAGTCTGGAGCGTGCTCGGTCCGGCTGAGCCGGTCGAGGAATGATTCGAGGAGATGCCGAGTCAGGAGTTCCTGCGTGGGCGCCGGCTGGCCAGTCTTGTCCGCCGTCGATCGAGCTGCAGCTCTCAGCTTCCGCAGCACATCTTGGCCGGTGGTCATGTCAGCGTCTCCAAGGCCGCGATGAGGGGGCCCTGCGAGCGGGGGAGTTGCCTCGCGAGTGCGATGAGGCGGTTGGGCTTGCCTCCGCGACGTAGCCACTCTTTGAGGGCCTCGAGGGGGAGCTCGTAGCCGATCGTGCCCCTCAGTCGGAACGCGTCGACGATGGATCGCTCGGGGGTGTAGAGCCCGATCGTCTGGTCTGTGCCGGGGATGGGTACCTCGTCTCGACCCAGATCGAAGGTTGCCGTGTGGAAGCGGTGCCAGGTGATTGCCGAGGTGCCGGCTGGGATGCGTGCTTCCCGGTGGATGGCCACATTGAGCGTGGCGGGGATTTCCTCTGTGAGGTCATGGCGGGCCAAGGCAGAGGTGAGGCAGATCGTGGCCTCTGGGCGCCGGCTGGCGGCTTCGATCCATTCCCAGTCCGCGTTGTTGGCGTCGGCGGGCAGGTAGATTCCACGTGCGATGCGTTCCAGTGTGCCGTCGCGGGCGGCACGGTGGAGGGTGCTTCGGGACATCCCCTGCTGCCGCGCGGTGGCGGGTGTGAGTGGTGCCATGCCCGGCGCCCTCCTTATCTGAAACAAAACGTATCCCGATAAGTCTATGTGAGGACGGTTTGTGTCACCACGTCCCAGGGGTGCCCGACGGCGAAGTATGGGCGCTCTGACGGTGCGGGCCGTCATCGACGGGGACCTGCGGAGTGTCGTGATGGACGTCGTAGGAGTTCGGGCCGCGGCCGGGATGATGGCCGATTGACGTGGGGCTCGGCGGCGTAGGCCACCGACGGCTCGGCGTCCGCCTGGCGCTGCAGGATCCGCCAGTAGAGGGCCGCAGCGGGTCGCTCTGCGGGGAGTGGTCCTTCTGCCAGCGCGTTGGCGACGAGGGCCCCAGCTGGGATCCCGCGTTCGCCGAGCAGGGTGAGGTGCCTGGCCAGCCCGATGACGCCGGGGTCGTGGTTCAGGCCCTGACCCAGGGCGCGCAGTTGCGCCACGCCCAGGCTCGGCATCGCGGTCAGGAGTTCCCTGTCGAGGCGGTCCTGGTAGTGCCGCGCGGCTCCGGCCCGCGCGCGTCCTCCGGTGGGGTGGCGGTCCTCCGGGTCGACGTCCGCGGCGGCTCGCCACACGGCCACATCGCCGAGCAGGTGCTCTGGGAGTTCCGTGTCGCTGGGTGCCCAGCTCGGGGTCGGGGCCTGCAGCGCGTCGAGGCGGACCTGTGCGGCGATGGTGGTCACGTGCTGGGCGCGTGCGGTGAGGTAGGGACCCCAGCGTTCGTCGTCGGCAACGGAGGCAGGGATGCGGGGGAGCCAGGGGAGGGGCCCTCCCGTGCGTTCGGGGATGAGCGTGGCCAGGAAAGCTGCAGGGTCTGCAATGTCCTCGAAGCGGTGGCCGGCTGCGATCCGGCGCAGCTCATCGAGCGGCGCTTTACCGTCGGTGGCCGCGAGGAGCCGGTGCCGCAGAGTTGGCCAGGCGTTGGCGTCGGTGAGCCCTGGTACGACATCGTCGGCTCCATGCTCGAGGATCTCCAGCTCGGGGGCGTGGCGATGCTCGAGGGCGACGGTCAGCGCGTCGCGGTACCGGTTGACTGCGTCCGCGAGCCGCACGGCCGCGTCGTGGGCGTGCGCAATTTCGCTGGTGACGGAGCGGGCGGCGCCGTCCCGGGCGAGTACGGATTCGAGGATCTCGACGGCGGTGGGCGGCCGCAGCGTCTCCGGCACGAAGGCGGAGTGTGGGTCACCGTGCCCGACGGTGGTGACGTAGCTGTGGTTCGCCTGCCGCCCTCGGGTCATGGCGACGTAGAGAAGTTGGCGGGTCTCCGTGCCGCTGAGGACGGTGTGGGCGGTGTCGACCGTCGAGCCCTGGGCGGTATGGATGGTGGTGGCGTAGCCGAGTTCCGTGTGGTCGGCGACGTAGGCAGCCGGTAGCCACGCGCGGTGCCCGGTGGTGCGGTGCCGAACCAGGAGCCCACCGTCGCGGTTGACGGTCTGGACGATCCAGCGGTCGCCGTTCATGACGAAGCCAGTGGTGGAGGTCCGGAGGCGTCGATCGTTGCGCCTGGTGAGGATCACATCGCCGACGCCTGCCAAGTTTCCGTCGGACAACGGCACGCCGCCGGCATCCTCGCCCGCGAGCACCTGGCGGGCACGGCGGTTGAGTTCCGCGACGTCCTGCCGGGTGCTGGCCAGCATCAGCGAATCGAGGCCACGGTCGGTGTCGGCCTTCCACGCTTGAAGCGCGCCGTCCAGCGCCGTGTCGGAGCTGCCCGCATGGATACGGCCATGGTCGAGGTACCAGCCCAGCGCGGTGGGGTCCCCCTGCCGGAGGGCGAGGGAGGCGGCCTTCTCCCCATCGTTGACGAAGCGCAGCACCTCGTCGAGCTCGACGGCGCCGTGCACGCGGCGCAGGTCGCGCAGCACGCCGCCGGCGCCGATGGCGGACAGCTGCCGGTCGTCGCCGATCAGGCGGACGGAGGCGCCTCGGGGGAGGGCGAAGTCGAGGAGCTCGGCGAGGGAGAGAGTGTCGGCCATTCCTGCCTCGTCCACGATGATCAGTGTCGCCGCATCCACCTCGTCGGTATCGCCGTGGTGGAGGTCCCAGAGCAGTTTGGCGATGGTGGTGGCGTCACCCGTCGCCTCTGCGAGGACCGCGGCCGCGGCAGCCGACGGCGCCAGGCCCAGGACTCTGCCGCCGGACTCCTCCCAGGCCCGGGTGAGGACACGCATCGCGGTCGTCTTCCCCGTGCCCGCGGCGGCCAATCCGAGCTGCAGTTGGGCCCCGCTGGTGGCCATGGCCCGCACCAAGCGTGCCTGTCCGTCGTTCAGCGAGACGCCGTTGGCGGTCGACTCCAGCAAGGCGATCTCCACCGCGAAATCGGGAGCCCGGCGGCCAGCGGCGAGCGAGCCCGCTGCCACGATTCGCCGCTCCGCGTCGAGCACGGCCTGCGAGGTGTAGAGGCGAGATCCGGCGACCTCGAACATTGAGGAGCCGTCGACTCGGCGCAGGTCTGGGGGCTCTTCGATCCCGTCCCCGACGACGGTCAAGGGAACCGAGATGGCGAGTGCTCGGTCGAGGAGTTCCGTGGTGAGGAGTTCAGCCTGAGCCGAGGTGGTGGCGAGTTCGCGGGACCGCCGGGACGCCTCACCGCGCAGGTGCCAGACCTGCCACGAAGCCCGCGACCGGGCGACCCGGTCCACCACTTCACCCGCCACGCGGTCCAACAGGACCTCCGTGATGTCGACGCGCGACGTAGTGGCGCGACCAAGCGAGTGGGTGAGGGTGCGTCCGATCCCTTCCACGCCGATCGCTGCTTCTGCCTGTGCCCGCCAGGTTCTGCGTTGCTCCACATGCGAGCGGGGTGGGTGCTTCGCTTCCCTGGTTTCGAGGGTGGCCTGCTGGGCCAGCCGGATCGCTTCCGCCGGCGTGGGAGGACGATCATGGCGCGTCTGAAACTCAGCCGCAAGCTCCGCCTGACGAGACTCGATCAGCGCTCTGCGTGAGGACCACAGTTCCACCAGCTCGGAGGGAATCCCAACAACCTCCCGGACCGCTCGTCGCTCCAACGTTCCGGGCTCGCGCTCGACGAACTCCAGCCCGAGCGCCTCACGCAGGTGTGCCTCCAGCTGCGTGTTGTAGGCCTCGCTCACTGCCACCCGAGCCTGGTAGATGAGGCGGCCGTCGATGGAGCGCCATTTCCCGTCCAAGCCCTGCACCTTGTTCGCAATCGCGACGTGGGTGTGAAGGTTCGGATCGCCGGCGCGGGAATCGCGATGTGTGAATGAGGCTGCGATGAGGCCGCGGACATCGATCTGCCGCACACCCGCGTGGCCGGCGCGCGAGTACAACGCCTCGTCCTCCAGGAAGCGCAGCGCGTCGTCGACCGCTGCGTCGTGGGCCCGTTCGATCGCCTCGGCAACGTCACGCGGGGCGATCGCCCAGAGTGCCGAGACCGACTTCACCGGAGTGAACGTCATGTCGAATCCGGCGCACGCAGTCGACGGTTGCCGGCTCAACCGGGAAACCTCCGCGGCCAGTTCTGGGGCCGTTGGCAGGCGGCCGATGCGCGCCTCGAATGTCTCCCTCGCGACCTGGTTCACGATGTCGGCTCGGACGTCGGTGGGCACCGTCGCCGTTGTCGGCACCCCCTTCGAGACGCGCCATGCTGCGGTGCGCTTCTCCACCTCCAGACGGAACTCGTTGACCGCCCCGTGCACAGTAAAGGGCTGGCCGAGGCGGGCAGCCTCGGTGACCATCGCCCTCGTCGCGTCGCTCGGCAATGCGGACAGGCGGGCCTGCATGTTCGGGTGGAAGCCGGCGCCGAACAGGGCACTCATCTGCTCCGCTGTGACGACGTCACCGACGGGAAGGTCGCCGAGACCCGCGAGCCCACGGCCCCGCCACGACCCAGGTGCCTCGCCGCGTTCCGAGTAGTAGGAGGCCAGCGTCGCGTGGCCCTTCTCCGTCGTGTCGTGCGCAGCAACCTGCCGGGTCAGGTAGTCGTACCCCGACCCGGCGGTGAGCTTGTGCAACGACACCACCATGCCCACTAGAACCCCGGACTCGGCCGCCTAACGCGCACCGACCTCCGATGGTGCAGTGGGTGTGTGCGACTTCCCAGTCAGGGGTAGCTGGCAGGCTTCCGGTATGGGGTACGTCGCGGGTCGAGCGGAGCAGATCGCAGGCTTCTTGGTTGCGGAGAGCGTCGGGGCCGAGGCGATCAGGCAGGGACCGTCCTCGGCCATGGACTTCGACCTGCGGTGGCCGAACGGGGACCGCGACGGTGCCTGCTTGATGCTGGCTGGAGGCCGACGCTCGTGTCACACGCCACAAGCTCAGGTGGTCCGACCAAACGCTGAACGACGACTGATGCTTCGACGCCGTCGAGCGTCCGGGCGCCCGAGGAGCGGCAATTGAGTGCGGTCGTGCTCGGGGCAACCGAAGCCGAACGCTACCCTCGCACACCGCGGCATGTCCGGATGTTCGGCATCCCCCTCGGCCGGCCTGCGCGGAGCCGCAAGAGTGTCACTGCGTCAGCCTCTGCCAAAGGCTGATGCGCCGTCAGCGTGGGAGCGCACTTGCTCCGGGCAACCGGCGCTCTTGCCACTGCTCGTTTCACGCGCCCCAAGGCCAGTTCAGCGAGGGGGCAACTTCGGACGGGATGGGAATATGATCCACATCCCTTGCCCCGACGAGGCGCTTGAGCAAGCGCATTCGGCTCTTTTCAGTTGACGACACTGCGCCCTTGCGAACCTCGGCCAGGGGCCACCATTTCAACGCACCGGAATCGCCCTCAACAACGAGGACAGGCACGTAACCCTCTGCCAGCGGAATCATGCGCTCTCCCGACGACGCCCAGCCAGCCGCCACAATTCGATCGAAACGAACGAAGCCTCGTCGTGTGAGGACGCCCCGGGACGTGACCACGACCGCGAAGGGCCACCCGGAAAGCCAAGCGAAGACACCCGCGGCCACGCTGAGGGCCACAGTCACCCAATCGAGGCCTTCGACGAGAAGGAGGCCCACCATGCAGGCAACCGCCAGCCAGCCCACAAAGACGGCAGACCCCCAGCCCAGCACGACACCGGGTTGCGTCACGCCACGCCACGGTGCCTTGACAGCGCGTCGCGCCGTGGATACCTCATGCAGCCATTCGTCTGGAGAGATCAACGCCACTTGGACACCCTATCCATCGGTCAGGTCGGATCAGAAGCACACGAGATGAGAGACGAACGGGTCCTACTGAATCCAGGCGTGCCGGGTACCCCCGAGGTCCACACGACGTGCTGGCCTCTACCAGCAGTGGCTCTGAGTCACCGCTCGGGGAACCGAAGCCGAAGGCTGCCCTCGCGCACCGCGGCAGACATCCCAGGTTTTGTTTTGTCAAGCGGCAGCGCTGGATTGGTGGCTCCAGGCCTTGTTTTCGTCGTAGAGCTGGCCGGTTTTGAGGCAGCCGTGGAGGATGCCCACCCACCGGTTCCCG
>NZ_CAXWGV010000008.1:0-105909 GCF_964266725.1 Tessaracoccus sp. O5.2
GTCCGGCGGCGTCCTAGTCTCCCACAGCGTCCCCGCTGCAGTACCATCGGCGCTGAAAGGCTTAACTTCCGGGTTCGGGATGGGACCGGGTGTTTCCCTCTCGCTATGGCCACCGGAACAACCACCACGGTCACCCGTGACTGGTCATGTCCGATCAACACAACACACTATTCACATATAGCTTTCGTGGGCCATGGACCCGGACAACCAGACACGACTGGGCGACCGAAAACCATCAACCAACAACTTCACAGTGGACGCGTAACATCTTTGTAGAAAGACAAGCCCTCGGCCTATTAGTATCGGTCAGCTCCATGCATTACTGCACTTCCACATCCGACCTATCACCCCATGGTCTATAGGGGGCCTTACCAGATTAATCTGTGGGAGCCCTCATCTTGAAGCGTGCTTCCCGCTTAGATGCTTTCAGCGGTTATCACTTCCCAACGTAGCCAACCAGCCGTGCTCCTGGTGGAACAACTGGCACACCAGAGGTTAGTCCGTCCCGGTCCTCTCGTACTAAGGACAGCTCTTCTCAAGACTCCTACGCGCGCAGCGGATAGGGACCGAACTGTCTCACGACGTTCTAAACCCAGCTCGCGTGCCGCTTTAATGGGCGAACAGCCCAACCCTTGGGACCGACTCCAGCCCCAGGATGCGACGAGCCGACATCGAGGTGCCAAACCATGCCGTCGCTATGGACGCTCGGGCAAGATCAGCCTGTTATCCCCGGGGTACCTTTTATCCGTTGAGTCCTGGCGCTTCCATGTGCCACCAGAAGATCACTAGTCCCGACTTTCGTCCCTGCTCGAGATGTCTCTCTCGCAGTCAAGCTCCCTTGTGCACTTACACTCGAAACCTGATTGCCAACCAGGCTGAGGGAACCTTTGGGCGCCTCCGTTACCTTTTAGGAGGCGACCGCCCCAGTCAAACTACCCATCAGGCACTGTCCCTGAACCGGATAACGGTCCAAAGTTAGATAACCAGAGTGACCAGAGTGGTATTTCAACGACGACTCCACCCGAACTGGCGTCCGGGCTTCACAGTCTCCCACCTATCCTACACAAGTCACACCGATCACCAATACCAAACTATAGTAAAGGTCCCGGGGTCTTTCCGTCCTGCTGCGCGTAACGAGCATCTTTACTCGTACTGCAATTTCGCCGAGTTCGTGGTGGAGACAGCGCCCAAATCGTTACTCCATTCGTGCAGGTCGGAACTTACCCGACAAGGAATTTCGCTACCTTAGGATGGTTATAGTTACCACCGCCGTTTACTGGGGCTTAAGTTCAAGGCTTCGCCGTGAGGCTAACCCTTCCCCTTAACCTTCCAGCACCGGGCAGGAGTCAGTCCGTATACATCGTCTTACGACTTAGCACGGACCTGTGTTTTTAGTAAACAGTCGCTTGGGCCTGGTCTCTGCGACCCTCAACGCTTTCGAAGCAAGTTCTACTACGCATCGGGTCCCCCTTATCCCGAAGTTACGGGGGTATTTTGCCGAGTTCCTTCACCACGATTCTCTCGATCGCCTTGGTATTCTCTACCTATCCACCTGTGTCGGTTTGGGGTACGGGCGGCTCATATCTCGCTCACGAAGCTTTTCTAGGCAGCATAGGATCACTCTTACGACCACACACATGCGGCCGACCCATCATGTCTCAGACACATGAGGTGCGGATTTGCCTACACCTCGCCCTACACACTTAGCCCGGGGATATCCAAACCCGGGAAGAGCTACCTTCCTGCGTCCCTCCGCAGCTTGCCTACTACAAGATCGGGTCACGCACTCAACCAACCACAGACCCGAAGGTCCGACGGCCGGCCTCACGCGCTTAGCATCACTCGCCTCAACACGGACGATATTTCGCCGGTACGGGAATATCAACCCGTTGTCCATCGACTACGCCTGTCGGCCTCGCCTTAGGTCCCGACTCACCCAGGGCAGATTAGCTTGACCCTGGAACCCTTGGATATTCGGCGGACGGGTTTCTCACCCGTCATTCGCTACTCATGCCTGCATTCTCACTCGTGTGCTCTCCACGGCCGGGTCACCCCGCCGCTTCACCGCGCACACGACGCTCCCCTACCCATCCACACAGCCTCACGGCCTAAACATGTGAATGCCATAGCTTCGGCGGATAACTTGAGCCCCGCTAAATTGTCGGCGCAGAATCACTTGACCAGTGAGCTATTACGCACTCTTTCAAGGATGGCTGCTTCCAAGCCAACCTCCTGGTTGTCACCGCAACTCCACATCCTTTTCCACTTAGTTATCGCTTAGGGGCCTTAGCTGATGATCTGGGCTGTTTCCCTCTCGACTATGAAGCTTATCCCCCACAGTCTCACTGCCGCACTCTCACTTACCGGCATTCGGAGTTTGACTGATTTCGGTAAGCTTGTGGGCCCCCTAGACCATTCAGTGCTCTACCTCCGGTAAGAAACATACGACGCTGCACCTAAATGCATTTCGGGGAGAACCAGCTATCACGGAGTTTGATTGGCCTTTCACCCCTATCCACAGCTCATCTCCTCGGTTTTCAACCCAAGTGAGTTCGGGCCTCCACGACGTCTTACCGTCGCTTCACCCTGGCCATGGATAGATCACTCCGCTTCGGGTCTAGAGCACGCGACTCAAACGCCCTATTAGGACTCGCTTTCGCTACGGCTACCCCACACGGGTTAACCTCGCCACGTACCACTAACTCGCAGGCTCATTCTTCAAAAGGCACGCCGTCACCCCACCCCAAAGGGCAAAGCTCCGACGGATTGTATGCGGCCGGTTTCAGGTACTATTTCACTCCCCTCCCGGGGTACTTTTCACCTTTCCCTCACGGTACTTGTCCGCTATCGGTCACCAAGGAGTATTTAGGCTTAGCGGATGGTCCCGCCAGATTCACGCGGAATTTCAGGGGTTCCGCGCTACTTGGGAATCACTCAAGGGAGTGACCAGCATACGTCTACAGGAGTCTCACCTTCTACGCCACGCCTTCCCAGACGCTTCGACTTCACTGATCATTTCTTACTCCCCGGTCGCACGGCAGCACAACCAAGAACAACCCCACAACACCCCCACTGCAACACCTGCCGGCTATCACACAGTAAAGGTTTGGCCTCTTCCGCTTTCGCTCGCCACTACTCACGGAATCACTATTGTTTTCTCTTCCTACGGGTACTGAGATGTTTCACTTCCCCGCGTTCCCTCCAACTGCCCTATACATTCAGGCAGAGGTCGCCGGACATGACTCCGGTAACTTCAAGGTTTCCCTATTCGGACATCCCCGGATCACAGCTCGTTTACCAGCTCCCCGAGGCTTATCGCAGGTTACAACGTCCTTCATCGGCTCTTGGTGCCAAGGCATCCACCGACCGCACTTAGTAGCTTGTCAAAATCTACAAAGATGCTCGCGTCCACTGTGAAATTATCAACACACACACGGAAAACCAGCCCACCCACCACACAAGCAGCAGCAGACCAGCCCCGCACAGAGAAAACCGATCACCCAACAGGCAACCGACCCCTCAAAACCCAACAACGTACTCCACGACACCCACCCCCAACACCCAGCCCACTTTCCACACCCCAACAGGAGCAGTACTCACAAACCAGACACCAGGAGACAAGCATCTCCAGCCAATGTTCCACAAACCAGAGCCACCAGGCCCAGTGACACTCGCACCAGAAACCCAGCAACACATCAACCACCACCCACCCCCACAGGGACAAGCAGCAGTCAACGGCTCCTTAGAAAGGAGGTGATCCAGCCGCACCTTCCGGTACGGCTACCTTGTTACGACTTAGTCCTAATTACCGGTCCCACCTTCGACAGCTCCCCCCCGCAAAACGGGTTAGGCCACCGGCTTCGGGTGTTACCGACTTTCATGACTTGACGGGCGGTGTGTACAAGCCCCGGGAACGTATTCACCGCAGCGTTGCTGATCTGCGATTACTAGCGACTCCGACTTCATGGGGTCGAGTTGCAGACCCCAATCCGAACTGAGACCGGCTTTTTGAGATTCGCTCACCCTCACAGGCTCGCAACTCTTTGTACCGGCCATTGTAGCATGCGTGAAGCCCTGGACATAAGGGGCATGATGACTTGACGTCATCCCCACCTTCCTCCGAGTTGACCCCGGCGGTCTCCTATGAGTCCCCGGCATAACCCGCTGGCAACATAGGACGAGGGTTGCGCTCGTTGCGGGACTTAACCCAACATCTCACGACACGAGCTGACGACAGCCATGCACCACCTGTAAACCGACCCAAAAAGGGGGCACCTATCTCTAGATGTTTCCGGCATATGTCAAACCCAGGTAAGGTTCTTCGCGTTGCATCGAATTAATCCGCATGCTCCGCCGCTTGTGCGGGGCCCCGTCAATTCCTTTGAGTTTTAGCCTTGCGGCCGTACTCCCCAGGCGGGGTACTTAATGCGTTAGCTACGGCACGGAGAACGTGGAATGTCCCCCACACCTAGTACCCACCGTTTACAGCGTGGACTACCAGGGTATCTAAGCCTGTTTGCTCCCCACGCTTTCGCTTCTCAGCGTCAGGAAAGGTCCAGAGAACCGCCTTCGCCACCGGTGTTCCTCCTGATATCTACGCATTCCACCGCTTCACCAGGAATTCCATTCTCCCCTACCTTCCTCAAGTCAGCCCGTATCGAAAGCAAGCTCAGAGTTAAGCCCTGAGTTTTCACTCCCGACGCGACAAACCGCCTACAAGCTCTTTACGCCCAATAAATCCGGACAACGCTCGCACCCTACGTATCACCGCGGCTGCTGGCACGTAGTTAGCCGGTGCTTCTTCTGTGGGTACCGTCACAAAAAACTTCGTCCCCACTGAAAGCGGTTTACAACCCGAAGGCCGTCATCCCGCACGCGGCGTTGCTGCATCAGGCTTCCGCCCATTGTGCAATATTCCCCACTGCTGCCTCCCGTAGGAGTTTGGGCCGTATCTCAGTCCCAATGTGGCCGGTCACCCTCTCAGGCCGGCTACCCGTCGAAGCCTTGGTGAGCCACTACCTCACCAACAAGCTGATAGGCCGCGAGTCCATCCCAGACCAGAAAACCTTTCCAACAAACCCCATGCGAGGAAAGCTGAATATCCGGTATTAGCACCTGTTTCCAGAAGTTATCCCAGAGACTGGGGCAGGTTACTCACGTGTTACTCACCCGTTCGCCACTCGTGTACCCCCGAAGAGGCCTTACCGTTCGACTTGCATGTGTTAAGCACGCCGCCAGCGTTCGTCCTGAGCCAGGATCAAACTCTCCGTCGAAAAAACAAAAAACCAACCACCACCAAAGCAGCAGCCAGCCAAAAATGTTTCAATCAACAAAAACTTCAACCACTGACAAAGACCCAAAAACTGGATCAATCAATCAATCATCAAAGGAATCCCAAACCAACCCCCAAAAGAGGGCCAGCCACGGGAAAAAACACAGACACAGCCACAAACAACCATGCCTGCAAAAATTGGCATTGACTTTTAAAGTACGCTGTTGAGTTCTCAAGTTTCGGTTGCTCCTGGAGCTTCCACCCCTCAGGGTTTCCGCTCCGGGCAACTCGCCCAACCTTACTCCGGCTCCTCGTCCCCGTCAAATCGGCGGTTTCTCGGCTTCCGTTGCTTGGCCCCGGGCGCTTGGTGAACATTACTGGAACACCCGGGGCCGTGCAAATCGGCGGTGGCCGGCGTCATACACCCTGGTCAGGCGCGCTTTGCCTCCTCCACCAGGGCGTCGATGTCCAGTGCCTTGATCTGGTCGATGAGCGAGTCGACCTGCTTCCCGTTGAGGAGCCCTGCCTGGCGGAACACGAGGTGCCCCCGGCGGAAGCCCATGATCGTGGGGATGGACTGGATGTCCCAGGCCGCGGCCAGGTCCCGCGCGTCCTCGGTGTCGACCTTGCCGAACACGACGTCGTCATGCCGGCCGGAGGCGTCCTCGTAGATCGGCGCGAAGCGCTTGCACGGGCCACACCAGTCGGCCCAGAAGTCGACGAGGACGACCTCGTTCTCGCTCACAGTGCTGTTGAAGTTCTCGGTGGTCAGGGCGGTGGTCGCCATGGGCGATCCCCTCTCTTCCTCGGTTCAGTACGACGTGGAGAGCAACGTCTCCAGCGGCCACGATATTCCCGTGGCGCGACACCCCCGAGGGTATCCCCCGCCCAGGCGGGTCACTTGATGGCGGTGAGCTTCCGCATGGGCAACGGGATCCGGACGACGCCCCTCGCGTCCGCCCGGGCCGCGAGGAACTCCACCGCTGCCGCCGCGCGTTTCGGTGTCGTGGCGCCACGAAGACCGCCGATCAGGCGTTCGGCGTCCTCCCTGGTCCTGATCTCTACGTAGTACTTGGCGCGCTTGTCCTCGGCCTTGATGAGCCCCACGGCCTGGAAGGCGTCGCGCGCCTTGAACTCGGTGAGTCCCGGCAGCTGCGGAGCGACTCGGAGGATGTGCGCCAGCCGCCCGACGAGTCGCAGGTCGGAGGTGTTGGCCGGCCGGAGTGAGGGCGTGAGGGCCGCGAAGACGCCGCCCGGGCGCAGCACCCGCGCCACCTCGGACAGCAGGCGGGACCTATCGGCCACCACGGCGATGCCGAGGGACGACACCACGGCGTCGAAGCTGTCGTCGGCGAAGGGCAGGTAGGAGGCGTGCCCGGCCACCAGGGGTCCTCGCCCCCGCCGGGCGGCTTCGTGGAGTTCCGCCTCGGACCGGTCGAGTCCGATGACGGTCCTGCCCTCACGTGCCAGCCGGTCCACCATGGCTCCCGCGCCGCACGCCAGGTCCAGCACCAGACCGGCCGAGCCGGAGACGGAGCGCGCCAACCACTCGTAGGGGGTGTGGTCGCCGCCGTACGCGCGGCTGAGGACGTCCTCGATGGCCCCGGGCACCCGCTGCCCCCGCCAGCGGTCCCCCCGGGGGCTCATGCCCTGCTCACGAACAGGAGTTCGGCGGCCAGGAGGCCGATGTCTCCGGTGACGCCGTCGTGGGACACCCGCACGACGTCGACGATCCGCTGCGCCTCGAACGCCGCCCCGGGCCTGAGCCCCATCGTCGCCAGACTCGGGAGCATCGCGCTGTCGGCCTGCAGGTTCTCGCTCATCCGCTCGAGCACGAACCGCTGCGGGATGTCGGAGACGAGGTCGCTCAGCGGGTCGGCGTGGTCCCGGAAGGGGACGTGCTCCACGTCCACGCCCAGATCCTGGAGCCCAGGGATCGGGTTGCCGTAGGGCGAGCGCGTCGGGGACCCGAGGATGGCGATGAGGCGCTTCTCGACGTCGAGGGAGATGACGTGCTCCCAGCGGCAGGCCTCGTCGTGCACCTTCTCCCACTCGAGGCCGATGACCTCGGTGAGGAGGCACTCGGCCAGGCGGTGCTTGCGCATCACGTCGCGCGCCAGCCGGGCGCCCGTCCTCGTGAGCCGGATCGTGCGGTCGACGTCGACGATCAGCAGGCCGTCGCGCTCCATGCGCGCCACGGTCTGAGACACGGTTGGCCCGGACTGGTGCAGACGCTCGGCGATCCGTGCCCGCAACGGCTGCACGCCCTCCTCGAGGAGTTCGTACACCGTCCGGAGATACATCTCCGTCGTGTCGATCAGGTCGCTCATGACACCCCCTCGCATCACATCCTAGTGTCGGGGTGCGACGCGGCGACCCGTCAGCTGTGGAGAGCCGGCCTGCGCACCCACTGTCCGCGGCGCAGCACGCCGTGCAGGCGGCCCGCGTCGTCGACGAGGCAGATGTCGGCGAAGCGCCCGGGCACCAGTTCGCCCACCTCGTCCAGGCCGTGCCAGGCGGCCGGCGTCGTCGCGGCCATCAGCGCCGCGTCCGGGATCGAGACCCCGACCTCCCGGACGACGAACTCGAACGCGCCGGCCATGGTCAGCGTGGAACCGGCGATCGCTCCGGGCTCGCCGTCGGCGGTGACCAGCCGGGCGGTGCCGGCGCTCACCTCGACCTCGAGGTCGCCCAGGATGTAGCGGCCGTCCCCGTCCCCGGTGGCACTCATGGCGTCGGTGACCAGGGCGACCCTGGCAGGCGTCGCGGCGGCTATGGCCATCTCGGCGACGACGGGGTGGTGATGCACGCCGTCGCAGATGAGCTCGACCATGACCCGCTCGTCGGTGAGGAGCACCGGGACGGGACCAGGGTCGCGATGGTGGATGGGGCGCATCGCCGAGAACAGGTGGGTGGCGACGCGGGCGCCCCACCCGATGGACACGGCAGTCCGGCGGTCGTCGGCGTCGGAGTGGCCGAAGGCGACCGCCACGCCCGCCTCGGTGAAGCGGCGGGTCGCGGCCTCGGCGTGAGGCAGCTCGACAGCGAGCGTGATCATCTTCAGCGCCGGTCCGCCCGCCCGCAGGAGCCGCTCGACCGAGTCGGGATCCGGATCCCGCAGGAGCGCCTGGTCGTGGGCGCCCTTGCGCTCAGGTGCCAGGAACGGTCCCTCGAGGTGGATTCCGTCCAGGTCGCCCGACTCCACGAGGGCGCTCAGCACTCCGAGCTGAGCCTCCAGGCGCTCGAGCGGCTCGGTCACCGTGCTGGCGAACAGCGTCGTGGTGCCCTGGGAGCGATGGAACCCGACGGCCCTGCGGTTGCGCTCGGGGTCCGGGTCGCCGAAGCTCACGCCGACGGCGCCGTGGCAGTGTGTGTCCACGAACCCGGGGACCGCCCAGAGAGCCGGCCCCGGCATCGGCGGCCCCGCTGCGACCGACAGGATGCGGCCGTCGCGGACCTCGATGGTGGCGTCGTCGACGACCCCGGCGGGTGTGACGGCGTGAGCGACGGTCAGCTGCAGGTCCATGTCCGCATTCAAGCACCGCGGCGGGCGCGGGACCCAGGCTCGCTGAACGTGGCTGCGCGACCCGTCGCCCCGCATGGGAAACTTGGCCCGTGATCCAGATCCCCGCTGACCTGCTCCCCGCCGACGGCCGCTTCGGCTCCGGTCCCGCCAAGGTGCGGCCCGAGGCACTCGACTACCTGGCCATGCGCGGCGACATCCTCGGCACCTCGCACCGGCAGGCACCGGTCCGCGACCTGGTGCGCTCCGTCCAGGAGTCGCTGGCGGAGTTGTATCGGCTGCCCGAAGGCTACGAGGTCGTCCTCGGCAACGGCGGGTCCACCCTGTTCTGGGACATGGCGGTCTCGTCGCTCATCGAGCACCGCTCGGCCCACGGCGTCTTCGGCGAGTTCTCCCGGAAGTTCGCCACGGCCTCCGCCCGCGCGCCGCACCTGGGTGATCCGGTGGTCAGCGAATCGGCGCCTGGCGGCGTCGCGGTGCCTGAGGCCGTCGACGGCGTGGACACGTACGCGTGGGCGCAGAACGAGACCTCCACGGGCGCAGCCGCCCCCGTGCGCCGCGTCGGGGACGGGCTCGTCCTCATCGATGCGACCTCGTCGGCGGGCGGCATGGACGCGGACATCGCGGAGACCGACGTCTACTACTTCGCCCCGCAGAAGAACTTCTCCTCCGACGGCGGCTTGTGGCTCGCGTTCGCCTCGCCCGCCGCGATCGAACGGGCCGAGCGCATCAAGGCCTCGGGGCGGTGGATCCCAGGCATCCTCGACTTCTCGGCGGCGGTCACCAACTCCCGCCAGCACCAGACCCTCAACACCCCCGCGCTGGCGACGCTCCTCCTGCTGGAGGACCAGCTCGCGTGGCTGCACGAGCTCGGCGGCATGCAGGCCGTCGCTGAGCGCTGCGCCACGTCCACGGGGATCCTGTACGACTGGGCCGAGGACCGCGACATCGCCGCTCCGTTCGTGCAGGACCCGGCGCACCGGTCCCCTGTGGTCGCCACCATCGACCTCGACGAGTCCGTCGACGCCAAGCAGGTCATCGCGACGCTGCGGGCCAACGGCATCGTCGACGTCGACCCCTACCGCGCGCTGCAGCGCAATCAGCTGCGCGTGGGCTGCTTCGCGTCGGTGGATCCCGACGACGTCCAGGCCCTGACCGCCTGCCTCGACTACGTCATCGAGCGGATGTGACGCTCAGCGCTTGACCAGGTAGGTCACCGCCCCGGCCGCCAGCGACACCGCGGCGGCGAGGATGAGCGCCACGGCCGTGCCGGTCCGGGCGGGCCCGGGCTCGCGCACGGGTTCCTCGACGGCGTCCACGGAAGCTGAGGGGCTGGCGTCCGGTTCGGCGGGCGCGCTACCGGATTCGGAGGGCGCCGGCTCGGGCGTCAGCGTCACCGTGGTGTCCGACGCGGGGACCTGCGTCTGCCGGAGCGCCGGGTTACCGCCGACGATGATCTCGTCATTGGGGCCGACCGCGAGAGACTCGCCGTCCGGCGCGCCCACGATGGTCTGCGTGACCAGCGGCTCCCACGTGAAGGCGTCGACGTACTCGATGCCCGCCGCGGTGCGGAGCGCCAGGGTGCTGCCGTCGGAGAGGAACGCCCCGTCGGTCACCCCCTCGGGCGCGTCCGCGACGCGCACCAAGGTGTTCATGTCCTGCCGCGACGGCTCGAGCGGGGCCCGGTAGATGCCGGGCTCCTCCCCCGCCGTCGCGATGTAGATCCGCCCCCGGCCCGAGATCATCATGGCCGTCGCATGCCGCGGTCCGTCCTCGTAGACGAAGTCGTAGGCGTGATACGTCGTGCCCGCCTCGTCCAGGGAACCCAGCCGATAGACGACGACGAAGTCCCGATCCGCGCCCTCGTCGCCGATGTCACCGACCCAGAGCCGGTCGCCCCGCCAGGCCAGGGCCTGCACGGACTCCGGCTGGGCGTTGAAGGACACCTCGCGGCCGTCGTCGGCCGAGGTGACGATGCCGCGGTCCGCCCGGGGCCCGGCCAGCCACAGCTCGCCGGTGCCCGACGCGTAGGCCATCCCGACAGCCGGCGTGGCGCCCTCCGGCGCCTCGATCTCGTCGGCGGACGCGGTCTGGATGGCGCCCAGGACGACGAGCAACACGAGCGCCAGGAGGACGCCCGTGACGATGAGACGACGTGTTCGCGGATTCACTGTGCCGATCGTACGCCCGGGTTACCGTTGGGGCATGCAAGAGCTCGTCTCGTGTGCGATCTCGATCGACGACGTGCGGGACATCTTCGGCGCCACCCCGGAGCTCGCCGACCGGCTCCGCGCCTCGTCCGCGGCACGTTTCCAGCGGCCTCAGGCATCGCACCGGAGGTGGTTGCGGCCGTTGCTGCGCCACGATCCCGAGCTCGAGGTCGCGCGGGACACGCCGTCGGCCGAGGACATGTCGGCGCTCCTGGCCGGGGCACACATCCCCCCGGACCGCGTCGCGGCGTCGTGGCGCCTCCTGCTCGGCTGGGTGGAGGACCTGGCGGTCCGGTCGGCCCGCGTCCCCTGGGACAGGGCCGCGTTCGACCGCCTGGAGTGGAACCTGGCCCGCGCCGGCCTCAACAGCGACTACTCCCTGCGCCGCCTCGCCGACCGCGACCTCGGCATCCCCCTCCACCCGATGCCGGACCAGGTGGCCGGGTATGCGAAACACGTCCACGCCGTCGAGACCCGCGACGCGCTGCGTGCGGTCCGCGACCATCCGGAGTTGGAACCCGGCGACCGTCAGGTCCTCGACCCGATCCTCAGCGTGCTCGACGCCGCATCCGCCGACCCGCGCCTCGACGTCGTGACCATCGGCGCGCGGGCCTGACGGCCCCCGCCGGCGTCAGGCGGGGTCGATCACCAGCACCAGGTCGCCGCCCTCCAGCTGGGTGGTTCCGGGCAGCACGACGCGGCTCACGAACCCGGCCACCGGGGCGTTGATGGCCGCCTCCATCTTCATGGCCTCGATCGTGGCCACCTGCTCACCGACGGCGACCGTCGTGCCCACGCCGACCGTCGGGGTCACCGCACCGCTGAACGGCGCGGCGACGTGCCCCTTGTTGCCGGTGTCGGCCCGCTCGGCGGCCGCCACCTCGGACTTGATGCTGAGGTCGCGGACCCTCACCGGCCGGATCTGGCCGTTGAGCAGGCACATCACGGAGCGCTTGCCACGCTTGTCCGGCTCCGAGATGGCCTCGATGCCGGCCAGCAGCGTGACGCCCTTCTCCAGGGTGATCGCGTACTCGCGGCCGCGCTCCATGCCGTACAGGTAGGGCACCGTGGGCAGCACCGAGATGTCGCCGAAGTCCTCGCGCTGCTGCTCGAAGTCCTTCGTCGGACCGGGGAAGAGCAACCGGTTGAGCGTCTCCTGCCGGGTCCGTCCCGGCTCCGCGAGCAGAGACAGGTCCTCCTCGGCCACCTCGGTGACGCGGGCGGGGGTACGGCGGCCCTCGATGGCGCGGGAGCGGAACGGCTCGGGCCAGCCGCCGGCGGGCTCACCGAGCTCGCCGTTGAGGAACCCGATGACGGAGTCCGGGATGTCGAACTTCTGCGGATCCGCCTCGAACTCCGCCGGGTCCGCGCCCACGGCCACGAGGTGCAGCGCCAGGTCCCCGACGACCTTCGACGACGGGGTGACCTTGGTCGGACGGCCGAGGATCTTGTCCGCGGCCTCGTACATGTCCTCGATCGCCTCGAACTTCTCGCCGAGGCCCAGCGCGATGGCCTGCTGGCGCAGGTTCGACAGCTGGCCGCCCGGGATCTCGTGGCTGTACACCCGGCCCGTGGGTGCGGGGAGGCCCGACTCGAACGGCCGGTACATCTTGCGCACCGCCTCCCAGTAGGGCTCCAGATCGAGCACCGCCTGCGGGTCCAGCTCGGACTGCCGCTCGGTCTGGTCCAGCGCCGCGACGAGGGCCGACATCGGCGGCTGCGACGTCGTCGAGCTCATGGCGGAGTTGGCGACGTCGACCGCGTCGACGCCCACGTCGATCGCGGCCATCAAGGTGGCGAGCTGGCCGCCGGTGGTGTCGTGCGTGTGCAGGTGGACCGGCAGGTCGAACCGCTCGCGCAGCGACGAGACCAGCCGCCGCGCCGCCTCGGGCCGCAGCAGGCCAGCCATGTCCTTGATGGCGATGATGTGGGCGCCCGCCTCCACGATGCGCTCCGCCAACCGCAGGTAGTAGTCCAGGGTGTAGATCTTCTCGGCCGGGTCGAGGAGGTTGGAGGTGTAGCACAGCGCAACCTCCGCCACCGACGGCGTTTCCCGCACCGCGTCGATCGCGGGCCGCATCTGCTCGACGTCGTTGAGGGCGTCGAAGATGCGGAAGATGTCGATGCCCGTGGCAGCGGCCTCGTCGACGAATGCGCGCGTCACCTCGGTGGGGTACGGCGTGTAGCCGACCGTGTTGCGGCCGCGCAGCAGCATCTGCAGGTTCTGGTTGGGCATGGCCTCCCGGAGGGTCGCCAGACGCTCCCACGGGTCCTCGCCGAGGAACCGCAGCGCGACGTCGTAGGTGGCTCCACCCCAGCACTCCACCGAGAGCATCCGGGGCAGCAGGCGGGCCTGCACCGGCGCCACCGCGGCCAGGTCGCGGGTCCGGACCCGGGTGGCCAGCAGCGACTGGTGGGCGTCGCGGTACGTGGTGTCGGTGATGCCGACGGCGGTGGCCGCGCGCAGCTCGCGTGCGAAGCCCTCGGCACCCAGCGCCAGGAGGCGCTGCCGGGACCCGTCGGGGGCGGGGGCGCCGAGGTCTGCGCCGGGGAGCTTGACCTGCGGGTCCAGCGTCGTGGGGGCCTCGCCGTGCGGCCGGTTGACGGTCACCTCGGCCAGATGCCTCAGGAGCTTGGTAGCGCGATCTGCGGGCGTCCTCGCGTGGAGCAGGTAGGGCCGCTCGTCGATGAACGACGTCGTCACCCCACCGGCGGCGAAGTCCGGGTCGTCGAGCACCGCGCGCAGGAAGGGAATGTTGGTGGCCACGCCGCGCACGCGGAACTCGGCCAGCGCGCGCCGGGCGCGCGCGACGGCCATCCCGAAGTCGCGGCCCCGGGCGGTGAGCTTGACCAGGAGGGAGTCGAAGTGGGGGCTGATCTCGACGCCCGTGCCGGTGGTGCCGCCGTCGAGGCGGATCCCCGCGCCGGACGCCGACCGGTAGGCGGTGATCAGCCCCGTGTCCGGACGGAAGGAGTTCATCGGGTCCTCGGTGGTGATGCGGCACTGCAGCGCCGCTCCCCGGATCTCGAGCTCCTCCTGCCGTACTCCGATCTCCTCGAGGCTGAGGCCGCTGGCGATGCGCATCTGCGCCTGCACCAGGTCGACGTCGGTGATCTCCTCGGTGACCGTGTGCTCTACCTGGATGCGCGGATTCATCTCGATGAACACGTGCCTGCCGGCCCGCTCGCCCTCGGTCTCGACCAGGAACTCGACGGTGCCGGCGCAGGTGTAGTCGATGGCCTTGGCGAACTTGATCGCGTCGCTGGTGAGCGCGTCGCGGAGCTCCTGCGAGATGTGCGGCGCCGGGGCGATCTCGACGACCTTCTGGTGCCGCCGCTGGATGGAGCAGTCGCGTTCGAACAGGTGGACGATGTTGCCGTGGGTGTCGGCGAGGATCTGCACCTCGATGTGCCGCGGGGCGGCCACCGCCTGCTCGATGAACACCGTGGGGTCGCCGAACGCGGCCTCGGCCTCCCGCATGGCCGCGCCCAGCTCCTCGGAGAGCTTGGCGGGATCGTCGACGCGCCGCATACCGCGGCCGCCGCCGCCGGCGACGGCCTTGACGAACACGGGGAAGCCGATCTCGTGGGCCGCGGCGATGAGCACGTCCGGGTCGGTCGACGGCGGGCACGAGTCGAGCGTCGGGACGCCGGCCTTGCGCGCGACTTCGAGCGCGCGGACCTTGTTGCCCGCCAGCGACAGGACGTCCGCGGAGGGTCCGATGAAGGTGATGCCGTTCTCGGCGCACGCAGCCGCGAGGTGCGGGTTCTCGGAGAGGAACCCGTAGCCCGGGTAGATCGCGTCGGAGCCCGACTCCTTGGCGGCCCGGATGATCTCGTCGATGTCCAGGTAGGCGCGGACCGGGTGCCCCTCCTCGCCGATGAGGTAGGACTCCTGCGCCTTGATCCGGTGGTCCGCGTTGCGGTCCTCGTAGGCGAACACCGCGACGGTCCGGTAGCCGAGCTCGTACGCGGCGCGGAACGCGCGGACGGCGATCTCGCCTCGGTTTGCGACCAATACCTTCTGGAACATGGGCGCCAGACTACCGGCCGTGCCTCGCGGCGGCGCCACGCTTCCACCGGCCATCCGCACCCCTTGACGCGCGCAGAGGCGTGTGCGGGGACGACGACGGGCCGGGGGCGCTCAGTCCCCCGGCCCGTCCGTCGCGTCAGGTCAGCTGATGAGGCCGAGCAGCGCGCCCTGGATGAAGTAGATGACGAACAGCGCCGCCACCACGTACATGAGCGGGTGCACCTGCTTCGCGTGCCCCTTGACCATCTTGATGAAGACGTAGGCCAGGAAGCCGGCGCCGATGCCCGTGGTGATCGAGTACGAGAACGGCATCAGGATGATGGTGAGGAAGGCGGGGATGCCGACCTCGGGATCGGTCCAGTCCACGTCCACGACCTGGGCGATCATCAGGAAGCCCACGAACACCAGGACCGGGGCCGCCGCCTCGGACGGCACCATGTTGATCAGCGGCGACAGGAAGATCGCCAGCAGGAAGGCCGCGCCCGTGACGACGGAGGCCAGGCCCGTGCGGGCGCCCTCGCCGACGCCGGCCGTCGACTCGATGTAGCAGGTGTTCGACGACACCGACCCGAGGCCACCGGCGGCGGCCGCGACCGAGTCGACGAGCAGGATCTCGGTGGTGCGCGGCGGCATGCCGTGGGCGTCGAGCAGCCCGCCCTCGCTGCCGACGGCGACGACGGTGCCCATAGTGTCGAAGAAGTCCGCGAGCAGCAGCGAGAACACCAGGACGGCCAAGGCCAGGAAGTTGGTGAACGAGAACTGGCCCTCGGGGAAGAACGCGCCGATCATGTCGACCCGGCCGATGAGGCCCAGGTCGGGCAGCGCGGCGAAGTCCGTGAGCTGGGGCACGTTGAGCGACCATCCCGTGGGGTTGACGCCGTCGGCGGTGAACTGCGGGCCGACCTTGGCGATCGCCTCGATGATGACGGCAGCGACCGTGGCGACGAGGATGGAGATGAGCATGGCCCCCTTGACCCGCAGCACGTACAGCGCGATGAGGACGACGATGCCGAGGAAGAAGATCGCGATGGGCCAGCCCATGAGGGAGCCGTTGATGCCGAGCTCGACCGGCGGGGCGCCCGCGGGCTTACGGACGATGCCTGCGTTGATGAGGCCGACGAACGCGATGAACAGACCGATGCCGACGGAGATCGCGGTGCGCAGCGTCTTGGGGATGGCGCGGAACACCGCTGTCCGGAACCCGGTGAGCACCAGGACGAAGATGATGATGCCCTCCCACACCACGAGGCCCATGGCCTGCGGCCAGGTCATCTGCGGGGCGAGGACGTAGGCCACCAGGGCGTTGAGGCCGAGGCCGGCGGCTAGACCCATGGGGAACCGCCCGATGACGCCCATCGCGAGCGTCAACAGGCCCGCCACGAGCGCCGTGGCCGCCGCGACCATGCCGATCGACTGGCCGACCGCGGCATCGTTGACGACCGTCATGGCGGCGTCGCTGAACTTCGGCTGCCCGGAGATCAGGTTGCCGTCGCGGTCGACGGCGGTGCCGATGATGAGGGGGTTGAGCGCGATGATGTACGCCATCGCGAAGAACGTCACCAGGCCGCCGCGGATCTCCCGGCTGAGAGTGGAGTGGCGCTTGGTGATCTCGAAGTAGCCATCGAGCCCGGACCGCTGACGCTCCGACTCGGGATGCAGCTTTGCTGCCTTGGGAGTATTGGTAACCACGGACGGCTATCGTACGGCCCCCGGAGTGGCGGGTCGACGCGGGTCCACCTGGCCCGCGTCCGCCCCGTCAGTCGAAGAGCGTCTGGTCGATGCCGATGGTGTCGAACGCCGGCTCCGGGAGCTCCTTCGCCCGCTCGACCGCGACGACGTCCGAGTGTCCGCCACAGCCGTGCTCGAGCGAGACGACGTGGGCGTCCCACGGCGAGTACTGGTTGGTGCAGGCGCCGAACAGCGTCCCCAACGACCCCCGCAGCGCCACGAAGTACCCGCACGTCATGCAGGGGGCCGGCGCCTCCTTGGATCCCTCGTCGTTCGGCCCGGGCGGGCCGGCGAGCCACCGCTCGGCCGCCTCGTCGCGCCCGTAGCGGCTGAGCACGCGCGGCCGGCCGAGACCCAGCTCGGCCACGGTGGTGCGCAGCTGGACCCAGTCCGCGTTGTCGGCGTCCACCGGGAGGTCTGTGGCCGCGAATCCCGGCTCGAGGCGCGGGTCGTTGTCCGGGGTGGCCATGAGCATGCCGGGGGCGATGTCGCCGGGGCCGATCCGGTCCTCCCAGGGGACCCAGGCGGGGGCGAGCAGCGCGTCCGGGCGCGGGAGGAGCACCGCCTCATTGACCGTGGGCGCCTTGGCGCGGGCGGCGCGCACGAGCGTGACCGCCCAGTACCAGTCGCTGTAGCCGGGAACGAGGCTGGCGAACGAGTGGGTCACCACCCGCTCGCCGTCCTCCGCGATGACGCCGAGGTGCTCGCCGACGGCGTCGTCACCGCCGGCCTCGACGGCCGCGGCTCGCGCGAGATCGACGGCGGCGGCCGTCACGGCGTCCAGCTTGGGTTTGGCCATCTACAGCTCCAGTTCGTCGGCCACGCGGCGCAGCAGTTCGGCGATCCGGCCTGCGTGCTTGCTGTCGGGGTGCCGACGGTGGCGGTAGTCGTTGCCGATGCCGTCGAGCATCTTGATGAGGTCCTCGACGATGACGGCCATCTGCTCGGGATTCTTCCGGGCGGCCTTGGACAGCGACGGCGGGGTCTCCACGATGCGCAGGCTCAGCGCCTGCTCGCCCTTACGGCCCTCGATGACGCCGAACTCGACCCGCTGGCCCGCCTTGAGGGCGGGCACGCCTGCGGGGAGCGCGTTGGAGCGCACGTAGACATCGCCGCCGTCGTCCTTGGTGATGAAACCAAAGCCCTTCTCAGCGTCGAAGAATCGCACTTTACCGGTAGGCACGTCGCCCTCACTTGCACTAGTAGCCAGTCAGAACGTGCAGTCTATCGGCTCGCGAGCGTCGGCCCCAATAATGCGCTCAGGTCGACGGCGTGATGCCGCGGAAGTAGTCGGCGTGCGCGAGCCCCGAGGCGGCCGCCTCGTCGATGACGATCACGGCGCGGGGGTGGAACTGGAGGATGGAGGCGGGACACACGGCGGCCACGGGCCCCTCGATCATCGCCGCGACGGCGGCGGCCTTGCGCTCCCCCGTCGCGACCAGGATCGCGGCGCGTGACTCCATGATGGTGCCGAGGCCCTGCGTGACGCAGTGCGTCGGGACGGCGTCGGGCGAGGTGAAGAAGCGGGCGTTGTCGGCCCGCGTCTGGGGCGTCAGGGTCTTGACGCGCGTGCGGGAGGAGAAGGAGGAGAAGGGCTCGTTGAAGCCCAGGTGTCCGTTGCTGCCGATGCCGAGGATCTGCACGTCCACGCCACCGACCGCGGCGATGGCCTCGTCGTAGGCGTCGGCGGCGGCCTGCAGGTCGGGCGCGGTGCCGTCTGGGACCCGCACCCGGGCCGGGTCCATGCGCAGGGGTTCGATGACGGTGCGCGTGATCACGCTGCGGTAGCTCTCCGGGTGGGCGGGATCGAGGCCTGCGTACTCGTCGAGCGCGAACCCGAGCCCGTGGGAGACGTCGAGGGTGCCTGCGGCGACGCGTCGCGCCAGCTCGGCGTAGAGCCGCAGCGGCGACGAGCCGGTGGCCAGGCCCAGCACCGGCGTCGGGATGCCGGCGAGACACTGGGCCACGCGGTCGGCCGCGACCTCCCCCACTCGCTCCGCGTCCCTGCAGATCACCACGTCCATGCGTCACTCCATCTGGTCACCGGCCCATGCCTGAGGTCGAGCCTAGGCCGCAGTGATCAGTCACCGTCCATTCGCGCGCACTTCCGCGCGCACAGAGTGAGCGGATGCGCACTGTCGTCGCGCGGATCGCGGGCCCGACTAGCATGGCCCCATGGCGAGCTGGCGGGACGGCGCGGAGTACGCGCCCACGGAACGACCCGACGGGTTCGCCACGCCGACCGCCGCGCCGCTCTCCGCGGCGGAGCCGTGGCGGGCGCCCACCCCTGGCCCCCTGGCCGCTCCCGAGGACTTCGACGCCCCCGAGTCCGCCCCGCTGTCCTCGGTGTCGGTCCGCGCGGAGTCCACACGGGACCCCCGCGACCCCATCACGACGGTCGCCGCGGCCCTCGCGCCGGCGGGCGCTCCGCGCGTCGACCGCGATCCCAGGGAGCCGATCGTCACGTCGGCTCCGCGTATCCCCGGCCCGGACTGGAACAGCGATGCCGGCGCGCAACTGCCCCCGCCCACCGGCCTGCCGCTGCACCGGATGCCCCCGCCCGCGGTGCCCGCGCCGCCCCAACCGGCCGCGGCGCCCGGCTTCCCGCCGCCGTCCATGCCGCAGGGGGCGGCCGGCCCCCAGCGGGTGGCGGCGCCCGCCTCGGGGGCCCAGCGGCAACTCGCCCTGGTGGCGGGCGCACTCAGCTTCCTCGGCTTCCTCGTGCCGTCCATCGCCCCGTTCGTGCTGGTCGGCGCCGGCGCCCTCGGCCTGCGGACGACCGCGCTCACGGGCCGCGCCGGGTCGTGGGCGCTCGGGGTGGGGCTGGCGACGGTCGCGGTGCGATTCGTCACCGGCAGCCTCGGCGAGCCCTCCGTCCTCGCGACGCTGGCCGCGCTGGGCTTCACCTTCGCCTTCGTCGTCGGCGGCCTCCGCCGGCGCTGACCGGGGTCAGCGCAGCGCGTCGCCCACCGGCACGGTCGATTCCTCCACCACTCCGAGATCGAGCGGGTCACCGCCCTCCCACGCCGCCAACGCAGCCAACTCGGCGGGCCACGTCAGGGGCGGCAGGTCACGGAGCCGGAACCACCCCGTCGCGACGTGCCGCGAGCGCTCCGCGACGGTGAGGCCGGAGGTCTCCGGCTCGAACCGCGGCGTGCGCACCAGGAAGATGGTCTCGTGCTGGACCAGGATGCGGTCGGAGTAGCCACGCAGCAGCAGTCTCGTGGCGACAGGCCCCTCCAGCGCGTCCGGGTCGACCGAGAGTCCGGTCTCCTCCGCGAGCTCCCGCGCGGCGGCGGCGCGCAGCGGCTCAGGCTCGTCGACGCCGCCCCCCGGCAGCTGCCAGAACCTCGACCCGGGGATCCCCGGGTCCGTGTCGCCCTGGAGCAGCACCTCGTCGCCGGCCAGCACGATGGTCCGGGCGGCGGCTCGGCGCCGGATCGGCCGGTCAGTGCTGGATGCGGCGGGCATGCGCCACCTCGTCGTCGATCAGATCCCGCCAGCTCGCCACGAGGTCCGGATCCACGTAGGCCTTGAAGGAGCGGCCTGGGCGAGCCGAGCCGCCGATGTGGAAAGCTCGGACGCCCGCCCTGACGAGCCAGGGCACATGCTCCGGCGCGAGCCCGCCGCCCGCCATGATCAGCTGCGCCACGGCCTGGTCCGCCTTGGCCCGGCGCACGAGATCGTCGAGGCCCTGCTCGACGCCGCGGGCCGAGCCGGCCGTCAGCACCTGGTCGAGCCGCGGGAGGGTCCGCACGGCGGCCCAGGCGCGGTCCTGATCGAGACAGTGGTCGATCGCGCGGTGGAACGTCCACGGGTAGTCGCCCTCGCCGACCAGCTCGGTGACGGTCGCGACGTCGACCGCGTTGGCTCCGTTGAGGAAGCCCAGGACCACGCCGTCGGCGCCGACGTCGAGGTAGCTCGCGATGAGGCCCTTCAGGCGCGTCGCCTCGCCGCCGTCCGTGCCGAATCCGGCCCGCAGCCGCACCATGGGGCGGATCTGGATCGACGTGGCACGCCGCACCTTCTCGACCGTGCGGGGCTCCGGCGAGAGCCCGTCGTCGTCCATGGTGCCGACGAGCTCGACACGGTCCGCGCCGCCGGCCTCGGCGCGCTCGGCGTCGGCCGCGTGCAGGGCGATGACCTCCAGCAGACTCATGTCCCCATCCTGCCAAGTGAGCGCACGGAGCGCGTGGAGGCGCGCAGCAGCGCTGCGCCGTCGGTAGCATGCGAGAGTGGTCGCCCCCGTCATCTCCGCCCCCGAACCCGCCGACGCCGAGGCGTGGTTCGACTTCATCGTGGCGCAGCAGGCCGAGACCTACGCCGGCATCGTGCCCGACGATTTCGTCGCCCGGCAGTCCGTGTATCGGCAGGAGTGGGTGCCCGGGTTGGCGGCGTCGTTCGCAGCGCCCGGCTCCGCGCGGCGCGTCGTGGCGAAGCTCGACGGGGCGATCGTCGGGGCCGCCTCCGTGGTGGACGGACCGCAGGACTGGGAGATCGGCGCAGGGCTGGTCCCCGCCCCGGCCGGGCGCGAGCTGGAGCGGCTGTACGTGGCGCCGGAGTGGCACGGCCGCGGGCTGGGCGCTCAGCTGCTGGAGCTCGTCGACGACGGCCGGGACCTGTATCTCTGGCTCATCGACGGCAACGAACGGGCCCGGGCCTTCTACCGGCGCCGCGGGTTCGTGGATCTGCCCGAGTCGCTGCGGACGAGCGAGAGCTGGGGCGGCGTCGCGATGCACCGCATGGTGCGCCGCGCCCCTGCGGCCTGAGCCCTGCGGCGCCCCCGGCACGCCGAAGGGCGGCCCCCATCGGGGACCGCCCTCCTGACGCGTGTGTGGCGCGGGGTGGCTCAGAAGCCGCCCATGCCGCCCATCTCGTCCATGCCGGCGCCGGCACCGGCCGCGGGGGCCTTCTCCGGCTTGTCGGCGATGACCGCCTCCGTGGTGAGGAACAACGCGGCGATCGACGCGGCGTTCTGCAGCGCCGAACGGGTCACCTTGGCCGGGTCGATGATGCCCGCGGCGACCATGTCGACGTACTCGCCAGTGGCCGCGTTGAGGCCCTGGCCGACGGGCAGGTGCGACACCTTCTCTGCGACGACCCCGCCCTCGAACCCGGCGTTGCCGGCGATCTGCTTCAGCGGCGCCGAAGCGGCCGTGAAGACGATCTGGGCGCCGACGGCCTCGTCACCCTCGAGACCCGCGACCGACGCGGCCTTCGACGCCTGCAGCAGCGCGACGCCACCACCGGGGACGATGCCCTCCTCGACGGCGGCCTTCGCGTTGCGGACGGCGTCCTCGATGCGGTGCTTGCGCTCCTTCAGCTCGACCTCGGTGGCCGCGCCGACCTTGATGACGGCGACGCCGCCGGCCAGCTTGGCGAGGCGCTCCTGCAGCTTCTCGCGGTCGTACTCGGAGTCCGAGTTCTCGATCTCGCGGCGGATCTGAGCGACCCGTCCCTCGATCTGAGCCGGCTCGCCGGCGCCGTCGATGATGGTGCACTCGTCCTTGGTTACGCGGACGGAGCGGGCCTGGCCGAGCAGGTCGAGCGTCGTGTTCTCCAGCGACAGGCCGACCTCCTCGCTGATGACCTGGCCACCGGTGAGGATAGCGATGTCGGTCAGCATGGCCTTGCGGCGGTCGCCGAAGCCGGGGGCCTTGACGGCGATCGACTTGAAGGTGCCGCGGATCTTGTTGACGATCAGGCCGGCGAGGGCCTCACCCTCGACGTCCTCGGCGATGACCAGCAGCGGCTTGCTCGACTGCATGACCTTCTCGAGGATGGGCAGCAGGTCCTTGAGCGAGGAGACCTTCGAGTTGACGAGCAGGATGTACGGGTCGTCGAGGACGGCCTCCATGCGCTCGGCGTCGGTGACGAAGTAGGGCGAGATGTAGCCCTTGTCGAAGCGCATGCCCTCGGTGAGCTCGAGCTCGAGACCGAAGGTGTTCGACTCCTCGACCGTGATGACGCCTTCCTTGCCCACCTTGTCCATCGCCTCGGCGATGATGTCGCCCACGGTGGGGTCGGCGGCGGAGATCGACGCGGTCGCGGCGATCTGCTCCTTGGTCTCCACGTCGATGGCGATGTTCGCCAGCTGCTCGACGATGGCGGCGACGGCAGCCTCGATGCCCTTCTTCAGGCTCATCGGGTTGGCGCCGGCCGTGACGTTGCGCAGGCCCTCACGGACCATCGCCTGCGCGATGACCGTGGCGGTGGTGGTGCCGTCGCCCGCGACGTCGTCGGTCTTCTTGGCGACCTCCTTCACCAGCTCCGCGCCGATGCGCTCGTAGGGATCCTCCAACTCGATCTCCTTGGCGATGGACACGCCATCGTTGGTGATCGTGGGGGCGCCCCACTTCTTCTCCAGCACGACGTTGCGGCCCTTGGGGCCGAGCGTCACCTTGACCGCGTCGGCGAGCGTGTTCATGCCGCGCTCGAGTCCGCGACGCGCGTCCTCGTTGAACTCAATCAGCTTTGCCATGTGTTCGGGAGTCCTCCCGTCGAGTGGGGCAGTGCCCCTGGATGTGTATCAGTTCCTGGGTGAACCGCGGTGCCCGCGACGGACGGCTTCAGCCTCACCGGTGGTTCGGTAGCACTCAAACGTTCCGAGTGCTAACCCCATTATTAGCACTCGACACAAGAGAGTGCAAAGGGCCACCATGGATACATGACGCGCGCGACGCCACCCCCGCACGGGACCTCGGGCCGACTCCTGCGCGACATCGCCAACGTCGTCAACCTCTCCACGCCGCTGGGCCTGATCATCGCCGCGGCGACCCGGTCCCGCATCCGGCGGCGCGGCGGTCTGATCGTGGCCGACCGGGCCCGGCTGCCCCTGCGCAACGCCGCCGCCTTCACCGTCGGCTCGGTCGTCATCCTCCCCCACCGCGAGCTCGAAGAGGCGGAGAGGCGCAACCCGTCGCTGATGGAGCACGAGGACGCGCACGCGTGGCAGTACGCCTATTGCCTAGGGCTGCCGTTCATCCCCCTGTACTTCATGGCCCTCGCCTGGTCGGTGCTTCGAACAGGTGACCGGGCGAGCGCCAACCACTTCGAACGGCAGGCCGACCTCGCGAAGGGCGGCTATCCGGCCCACCCGATTCTTCCGGTGCGTGAGGGCATCCGGCGGCTCATGCGTGGGGAGGTGCGGCTGTGACCGCGGCCCTCTGGCTCAGCCGTGCAGCCGGCGGGCGGACCGCGCGGCCTGACGCTGCGCACGCATCCGGCGCAGTCGCTTCACGAGCAGAGGCTTGTAGGCCAACGCCTCGGGGGTGTCGATCAGCAGGTTGAGGTGCTGGTAGTAGCGCGTCGACGTGAGCGAGAAGTGCTCCATGATCGCCTGCTCCTTCGGCACCGACGACGTGAACCAGCTGTCCTCGAAGTCGAGGATGCGGGCGTCGCGTTCGGCCAGCTCGGCCGACGAGGTGAGGGAGACTGCTTCCGACATGCCGGCCATCCTACGCCCGGAATCACACCCATGTCATTCCCCCGGCGCGGTTCGCTCGGCGCGATAGAGTCGGGGATCGACTGTCACCGACCGAAGGATCAGACACCCATCATGCGCCGACTCACCGGGCACATCCAGCACTTCGCCTGGGGCAGTCTCACCGAGATCCCGCAGATCCTGCGTCGCGAGCCCGACGGCACGCCGTGGGCCGAGTACTGGCTGGGCACCCACCCCGGCGGGCACGCGTTCCTCGACGACGGGCGCGTGCTGGCGGACCTGGTCCGGGAGCAGCCGGACGTCGTCGGCGCCGCCAGCCGCGAGCTGTTCGGCGGCCGCCTGCCGTTTCTCCTGAAGATCCTGTCGGCCGGTTCCCCGCTCAGCCTGCAGGCGCACCCTTCCCGCGAACAGGCGGTGGTCGGGTACGCGCGCGAGTCGCTCCTGGGACTGCACCCGGACGACCCGCGCCGGTCCTACAAGGACGACTGGCCGAAGCCCGAGGCCGTCGTCGCCCTGACCCCCTTCGAGGGGCTGCTGGGCTTCCGGGACCCCGTGGAGACGGCCGGCCTGTTCGAGGGCCTCGGAGTGGCCGCCGAACTCGCGTCGGTCATCGGACCGCTCCGGGACCGCCGCGACGCTCCCGCGCTCCAGGAGGTGTTCCTCGACGTCTTGTCCCTCGATGACCGGCGCCATCTCGTCGACCACGTGCTGGCCGCGGCCGTCGAGCGGCTCCACGCGCCGGGCAGTCTCGGCGAGTTCGCGCGCACGGCCGTCGAACTGGACGAGCACTTCCCCGGCGACCCGGGCATCCTCGCGGCGCTGCTCCTCAACCGCTTCAGGCTGCAGCCCGGGGAGGCCGTGGCACTCAAGGCCGGAGTCATGCACGCCTACCTGCGCGGCACCTGCGTGGAGATCATGGCGAACTCGGACAACGTCATGCGCGGCGGACTGACCGCGAAGCACATCGACGTCGACGGGCTCCTGCAGGTGGTGGAGTTCGAGCCCATGGCCCCGGAGATCCTGGTCGCGTCGGGCGCCGACGGCATCTACGTCTACCCGACGGCCTTCCCCGAGTTCGAGCTGTGGCTCGTCGCCCCCGTCAACGCGAGCGCCCACACCCTCCCCAGGCCCGACTCCGGCCGCATCGCGCTCGCGGCATCGGGCGAGTTCCTGCTGCAGGCGGATGGCGGCACCGAGCATCTGCGCTCCGGGGACGCGGTGTTCATCCCGGCGGACGAGCAGGTGACGGTGAGCGGCGAGGGCCAGCTGTTCGTCGCCGCGTCGGGCGCCTGACTTTCCCCGTCCGGCATCCGGCGGCACACTAGGTGCCACGCCCCCTTAGCTCAGCGGCCAGAGCGCTCGCCTTGTAAGCGAGTGGTCGAGGGTTCGACTCCCTCAGGGGGCTCCACTTTGGCCGCGTCCCGGCGGCGCGCCACAATGGCCCCCATGACCGAACCCAGCAAGTGGGCGCGCATCATCGCGGCCGACCCCGACCACTCCCAGCGCTACATCGAGCGGTTCAAGATGATGGAAGCGGCCGGCCACGACCTGGCCGGCGAGGTCCGCACCGTCGACGCCATGGTGTCGCGCGGCGCCCGGATCCTCGACGCCGGCTGCGGCCCGGGCCGCGTCGGGGGCCGGCTGCACGCGCTGGGCCACGACGTGGTGGGCGTCGACGTCGACCCCGCCCTCATCGAGGCCGCGGGCATCGACCACCCGGGGCCGGTCTGGGTGGTCGGCGACCTCGCCGAGCTGGATCTGCCGGCCCAGGGCGTGGCCGCCGATTTCGACGTCATCGTCTCCGCGGGCAACGTCATGGGGTTCCTCGCGCCGTCGACCAGGGTGGAGGTCCTGCGCCGGTTCGCCCGGCATCTCGCCGCCGACGGCCGCGCCATCATCGGCTTCGGCGCGGGCCGCGGCTACGAGTTCGCGGACTTCTTCGCCGACCTCGACGCGGCCGGCCTCTCCCTCGATGTCGCCCTCAGCACGTGGGATCTGCGCCCCTTCACGGCGTCGTCGGACTTCCTGGTCGCCATCTGCAGCCGCTCCAGCTGAGCTGGGCCGGGAGGCGCGTCAGGACGCGCGCGCCTTCCGGATCTGGTTCGCGTACGTCGTGATGACGATGGCGATGATGAGGCCGATCGCGACGTAGCCGGCGACCTTCGCGTACATCTCGAGCAGCGCCACGGCGGCCTCGCCCACCCGCCACCCGAGCAGGAAGAAGCCGATCAGCCACAGGGTGGAGGCGATGTAGTCGTAGAGCAGGAACCGCTTGAGGCTCATCCCCGAGGCGCCGGCCAGCACGAACACCACCGGCATCAGCGGCAGGGGCACGGGCACGTACGCGAGCATGAACCCCAGGGGTCCGAGGCGCTCGGCCCAGCGCTCCGCGATCGCGTAGTTGCGGGCCGCACGCTTGGACTGACCAGACCAGACCTCGATCATGCCCCTGCCCCACAGCTTGCCGGCCCACCAATAGACCCAGTCGAACTTGAGGCTGAGGACCGAGGCCACCACCAGCACGATGGGCCAGTGCGGGATCTGCCCGACGGAGGCCAGCGCACCCGTGGCCGCCACCGACGTGCGTCCCCCGGTGAGCATGGCGAGCCAGTCCGGCGCGGTCGCCATGAACCAGGCGCGCGTCGGCAGCAGGATGAGGCTCACGACGCCGATGACGCCGAACCAGGTCAGGCAGGCGATGTCGGCACGCCCCGGTTCCTTGCGCCACGGCATGCCCTCGCTGTCCCACCAGGGGCGCTCGGCCTCGCTGGGGGTGTCGTCCGCCGCGGAGGGCACCTCGTCCGGGTCGGGTTCGACGCCCCGGCGCTGCTCGTCCATCACCCGTCGAATGCTACGTGACGACGGGTTTCCGGCCCAGACGCGCGCCGAGGGGGACTCCCACGACCTCGGGCGGGTGTTCCAGTCCGTGGGCCCCGGCTGTGGCAACCGGACCCTGCCGGTGTAAAGTCACTGACCAGGAACACCTGAATACCAGGTTCCTATCCACTACGGATCGTCGGGCACGTACCTGCCCGTGGAAAGGAAATGGCTCATGGCCACTGTTAGCTACCGGGATGCCTCGCGCATCTATCCCGGTTCCGAGCGCCCCGCCGTCAACAAGCTGAACCTCGAGATCGAGGACGGCGAGTTCATGGTGCTGGTCGGCCCCTCCGGCTGTGGCAAGTCCACGTCGCTGCGCATGCTGGCCGGCCTCGAAGAGGTCAACTCCGGCTCGATCTACATCGGCGACCGCGACGTGACCGACCTGCCGCCCAAGGACCGCGACATCGCGATGGTCTTCCAGAACTACGCCCTGTACCCGCACATGACCGTTGCGGACAACATGGGCTTCGCCCTGAAGATGCAGAACGTGCCGAAGGCCGAGCGGGAGAAGCGAGTGAAGGAGGCCGCGCACCTGCTGGGCCTCGAGGACTTCCTCAACCGCAAGCCCAAGGCCCTCTCCGGTGGCCAGCGTCAGCGCGTCGCCATGGGCCGCGCCATCGTCCGCCAGCCGCAGGTCTTCCTCATGGATGAGCCGCTGTCGAACCTGGACGCCAAGCTCCGCGTCTCCACGCGTACCCAGATCGCCGCTCTGCAGCAGCGCCTGGGCGTCACCACCGTCTACGTGACCCACGACCAGGTCGAGGCCATGACGATGGGTGACCGCGTCGCGGTCATGAAGGACGGCGTCCTGCAGCAGGTCGACACCCCGCTGGCGCTCTACGACGCCCCGAAGAACCTCTTCGTCGCCGGCTTCATCGGCTCCCCCGCCATGAACCTCATCTCCGGCAAGCGCGTGGAGAACGGCGTGCAGGTGGGCGACTACGTCGTCCAGATCCCGCGTGAGACCCTGGCCAAGGCCGAGGGCGAGGACACCCTCACCGTCGGCATCCGGCCCGAGGCCTTCCGCGTCGCGGACGAGGGCATCGGCCTGGACATCGCCGTCGTCGAGGAACTGGGTGCGGACTCGTACCTGTACGGCACGCTGGCGGGCATGCACGCCGACGAGATCGTCGGCGCGCAGCAGTTCGTCGCCCGTGTCGGCGCTCGCACCGCCCCCCACAAGGGTCAGGTCGTGCGCCTCGCCGTCCCGGCCGATCAGGTGCACGTCTTCAGCAACAAGACCGGAGATCGCCTCTCCTGATCATCTGATAGCGAAACAGCGCAAGACGTGGAGCCCCGGTTCGCCGGGGCTCCACTATTTTGTGACCTCGACCACGGGAGGACTCGAGTGATGGCTGAACTGGGACGCTGGACGCGCGGCATGCGCGCGGGGCTGGGGACCGACCGCGCCTACGGGGCCGTCGTGCCGCCGTTGTACCTGAGCACCAACTTCACGTTCGAGGGCTACGACGCCCCCCGTGAGTACGACTACACCCGGTCGGGGAACCCGACCCGGGACCTGCTCAACGAGGCTCTCGCCACGCTCGAGGGCGGAGCCGGAGCCACCACGGTGGCGACGGGCCTGGCCGCCATCACGCTGGTCGCCGAGGCGTTCGTGCCCGCCGGCGGCCGCGTCGTCGTCCAGCACGACGCTTACGGCGGCACCTGGCGCCTGTTCACTTTCTTGGCCGCGCAGGGCCGCTTCGACGTCGAGTTCGTCGACGTCAACGACGAGGCGGCCTTCTCCGCCGCGCTCGACCGCTCCCCCTCGCTGGTGTGGATCGAGACCCCGTCGAACCCGCTGCTGCGCATCACCGACCTGGCGGCCACCGCGGAGCGGGCCCACGCCGTCGGCGCGCTCGTGGCGGCCGACAACACGTTCCTGTCTCCGCTGTTCCAGCGTCCGCTCGAGCACGGGGTCGACATCGTCGTCCACTCGACGACCAAGTTCATCAACGGGCACTCCGACGTCGTGGGCGGCGTCGCGATCGCCGCCGACCCGGAGGTGCACGAGCGCCTGCGGCTGTGGGCCAACGCGCTGGGCCTGACGTCCAGCCCGTTCGACGCCTACCTCACCCTGCGCGGCCTGCGCACCCTGGACGCCCGCATGCGGGTCCATACGGCCAACACCGCGGCCCTCGTCGACCTGATGACGGGACACCCCGCCGTGGCGGCGCTCCACTATCCCGGCCTGCCGACGCACCCGGGCCACGCCGTCGCCACGCGGCAGCAGACGGGATTCGGCTCGCTGGTCTCCGTCGACCTCGCGGGCGGGGTCGACGCCGTGCGCCGCTTCCTCGACGGGCTGCAGATCTTCCACCTGGCGGAGTCGCTGGGCGGCGTCGAGTCCCTGGTCTGTCATCCCGAGACGATGACGCACGCCGGCATGACCCCCGAGGCGCGGGCCGCCGCGGGCATCGGCGGCGGGCTGCTGCGGTTCAGCGTCGGCGTAGAGGCGGTCGACGACCTGGTGGCCGTCGTGGCCGAGGCGCTGGAGCGCGCCGGCCAGTAGACTCGGGGCCGTGCCCAGGTTCCTCGCTGCCAAGCCCACCGCGGAGCTGCTCCAGCTCCCGTGGCAAGTCCCGCTGGCGGACTGGCCCACCCAGCACCTCGTGGCGCTGCCCCGCGGCATCTCCCGGCACGTGGTGCGCTTCCTCGCAGTCGGCGAGGATATCCTGGCTGCCAAGGAGATCCTCGAGGAGGTCGCGGTGCACGAGTACCGCCTCCTCACCGAACTGAAGCGGCTCGGCGTGCCCTCAGTGGAGCCGGTGGGCGTCGTGCTCGGCCGCGTCGACGTCGACGGCGATCCCCTGGACCCCATCCTCTTGACCCGGCACCTGCCGTTCTCCCTGCCGTACCGCTCACTGTTCTACTCGGGCGTGAAGCACGAGACCGTCAACCGGCTCCTGGACGCCATGGTGGCGCTGTTAGCGCGCCTGCACCTGACGGGGTTCTACTGGGGCGACGTATCGCTGTCGAACATCCTGTTCCGGCGTGACGCAGGCGAGTTCGCGGCCTACCTCGTCGACGCCGAGACGGGCGAGCTGCACGACACGCTCACCGACGGCCAGCGCGCCCACGATCTTCAGATCGCGCGCACCAACCTCTACGGGGAGTTCCTCGACCTCGAGGCGGGCGGAATCCTGGACGCCTCGCTCGACCCGAAGTGGCTGGTCGCCACCATCGAGGACCGCTACCACCAGCTGTGGTCCGAGCTGACCGGCGTCGAGGAGTTCGACGGCTCGGAGATGTACCGCCTCGAGGGGCGCGTGCGCCGGCTCAACGCGCTGGGCTTCGACGTCGCGGAGATCGACGTCGACGCCTCCCCGGACGGGCGCACCATCAAGATGCGGCCCAAGGTCGTCGAGGCGGGCCACCACACCCGTCGCCTCATGCGCCTGACCGGGCTCGACGCCGAGGAACACCAGGCCCGTCGTCTGCTCAACGACATGGACACGTTCCGGGCCAAGTACGCCCCGGGCGCCCCCGAATCGGTGGCCGCCCACAAGTGGCTCGTGGAGGTCTTCGAGCCTGCCGTCAACCGGATCCCGGCTGATCTGCGGGCCAAGCGCGACGCCGCCCAGTTCTTCCACGAGGTGCTCGACTACCGCTGGTACCAGTCTCAGCGCGAGAACCGCGAGGTGCCGACGGACGAGGCGGTCACGGGCTACATCCACGAGGTCCTCACGCAGCTGCCCGACGAGGAGATGGTCAACGTCGACCCGGTCGGCGCCGAGCTCGCGAACAAGTACGACCCCTCCCACGGCTACGTCGACGACAACGAGGAGAAGCCGTACGACCCGTGGGAGGACGAGGCCAACGACCCGGAGGTCCCGGTCATGGCCGGCTTCGACATCGCCGCCCTGCGCGCGAAGGCCGCGGCCAAGGAGGCCCGCCGCTCGTCCTAGGGCCGGCGGGCGTGGACCCGCTCGATCAGGCCGCGGTGCAGCCGCTCCGCTGCGACGACCTCCAACCCCAGCCGCTCGACGGCGAGGCGCGGCCTGCGCGTGAAGTGTTCGCCCTGCAGCGGGATGGTCACCGCCTCCAGCGCCCACTGGGCCGCTCGGAGCAGGGGGTTCGTGGACCCGACGTGGTCGGCGAGCAGGAGCGCACCGCCGGGTCGGAGCACCCGGGCCATCTCGGAGACCCCGCGTTCGTGGTCGATGAATCCGCACAGCGAAAAGGTGCACACCACGGCGTCGAACGACCGGTCCGGGAACGGCAGTCGTTGCCCGTCGCCGACGGCGAACGCGATGGGACGCTCGGAGGCTTCCGTCTTCTGGCGCGCGACGTCGAGCATGCCGTGGCTGAGGTCGACGGCGGTCAGCCGCACGCCGTCGCGGTAGTGCGGCAGGTTGAGCCCGGTCCCGACGGCGACCTCGAGGACGTCGCCCCGCGCGCGGTCGGCGACCCACTCCCGGCTCGCGGCGAGGAACCGGCGCTCCAGCGGCGCGATGTGACGGTCGAACCCCTCGGCCTCCTCGTCCCAGTGGCGCCTGAGCCGTGCCTCCCGTGCAGTGGTCATGCCCCCAGTAGACACCACCCCGGGCCCCTTCCGGATGAGCCTGCCACCGGACTCGACGAGGCACATGGGCGATTTGATCGTTCACATCCCCGTCGACACCTGGCTCAGGCTCAACGGGGCGGGGGCAGACGCCGGGCCGGTAGACTCGCCCACTGTGACGCTCAAGCTCTATGACACCGCGACCCGCTCCGTGCGGGACTTCGTGCCACTCCGCGACGGCGCCGTCTCGATCTACCACTGCGGGCTCACCGTCCAGGCGTCGCCGCACCTCGGGCACATCCGCAAGGAGGTCGTGTTCGACGTCCTGCGCCGCTGGCTGGAGCACAAAGGCCTCGAAGTCACGGTCGTCGCCAGCGTCACCGACATCGACGACAAGATCCTCGCCAAGTCCGCGGAGGCGGGCGTCGAGTGGTTCGCCCACGCCTACCGGTACGAGCGTGAGCTGCACGACGCGTACGCCGCACTCGGCTGCAAGCCCCCCACGTACGAGCCCCGCGCCACGGGTCACATCCCGGAGATGCTCGAGCTGACGCAGGCCCTGATCGAGCGCGGTCACGCCTACGCGGCCCCCGACGGCTCGGGAGACGTCTACTTCGACGTGAAGTCCTGGCCCCGCTACGGCGAGTTGAGCGGCCAGAAGGTCGACGAGATGGAGCCCGCCGCAGACGCCGATCCGCGAGGGAAGCGCGACCCCCGCGACTTCGCCCTCTGGAAGGGGCACAAGGAGGGCGAACCGCTCACCGCCTCGTGGCCCTCGCCGTGGGGCCGTGGCCGGCCCGGATGGCACCTCGAGTGCTCGGCCATGGCGGGCAAGTACCTCGGCGACACCTTCGACATCCACGGCGGCGGCGTCGATCTGCGCTTCCCGCACCACGAGAACGAGCTGGCCCAGTCCGCCGCCGCTGGCAAGGGGTTCGCGCGCTACTGGATGCACAACGCCTGGGTGACCATGGCCGGCGAGAAGATGAGCAAGTCCCTCGGCAACACCGCACTGGTGTCCGAGGTGACCAGGACCTACGACCCGCGCGCCGTTCGCTTCTTCCTGCTGGCGCCGCACTACCGGTCCACCATCGAGTTCTCCCCCGCCGACGACGAGACCCGCGGCTCGCTGGCCGAGGCCGAGAAGGCCATCCAGCGGATCGACTCGTTCGTCGAGCGCTCACTCGCCCTCGTGGCCGACGGCGTCGGCACCGCCGATGCCGCGGCGGTCGAGCAGTACGGCGCGTTCGCCGCCGCGATGGACGACGACCTCAGCACCCCGGCGGCAGTCGCGGCGCTGTTCGACGCGATCCGCGCCGGCAACCAGGCCATCGCCGACAGCGACGTCGCACGGGCCGGACTCCTGGGAGGGGCCGTCGCCGCGATGCTCGACGTGTTCGGCATCCATCCGGACGCCCCCGAATGGGCCGGGCAGTCCGCCGGCTCGGACCTCACCCCCGTCGTCGACGGCCTCGTCGGCGCCCTCCTTCAGCAGCGGGCCAAGGCCCGCGAAGCGAAGGACTGGGCCGCCGCCGACGCGATCCGCGACACCCTGGCCGACCTCGGCCTCACGATCACCGACACCCCCACCGGCCCCCGGTGGAGCCTGGAGAAGAGGTAACACCCATGGCAGGCAACTCCCAGCGCCGCGGCGCGACCCGCAAGGGGAAGAACAAGGCGGCCGGATCCGGCGGCCGGATCAAGCGGTCCCTGGAGGGCCGCGGCCCGACGCCCAAGGCCGAGGACCGCACCTACCACAAGGCCTACAAGGCGAAGCAGGCAGCCGCGAAGCGACAGCAAACCGCCCCGAAGCGGCCGGGCAAGACCATGGCCGGCGCCGACTGGATCGTCGGCCGCAACCCCGTCTACGAGGCCCTGGCTGCGGGCCTGCCCATCAAGCAGGCCTACGTGGCCGAGGGCGCCGAGCGCGACGACCGGCTCCGCGACATCCTCAAGTTCGCCGCCGAACACGGCCTGCCGCTGCTGCAGGTGACGCGCGGCGAGCTCGACCGCGTGACCGGGGGGCTCGTCCACCAGGGCGTCGCGGTGCAGCTGCCCGCCTACGAGTACGCCGACGCGGAAGACATCCTGGCCGATGCGGCGGATGTCGACGGCATCGTCGTCGCGCTGGACGGCATCACGGACCCACGGAACCTCGGCGCGATCGTGCGTTCCGCCGCGGCCTTCGGCGCGCAGGGCATCATCATCCCCGCACGGCGTTCGGCGTCGATGACGGCCGCCGCCTGGAAGACGTCCGCGGGCGCTGCGGCCAGGCTGCCGATCGCGATGGCGACGAACCTCAACCGGGCGCTCGAGCAGGCCTCGAAGATGGGCTTCACCCTCGTCGGGCTGGCCGGCGAGGGCGAGGTGCCGGTGTCGGGAGCCCCGGGCATCGACGGCCCTCTGGTCATCGTCGTGGGCTCGGAGGATGAGGGCCTCGCGCGGCTGGTCCGCGAACACTGCGACGCTCTGGTGTCCATTCCGATCGCGAGCGACGTCGAGTCACTCAACGCCTCCGTCGCGGCCGCCGTGGCCTTGTACGAGGTGACGCAGCAGCGCGCCGGCCTCCCGACGGGAGAGTGACGCGGGCGCAGCGGCGGCGTCCAGCGCGCGGGGCCGGGAGTGCCCCGGTGGCGCCGGAGGACTAGATTGGGTGCCACCACACCCGCACCCCAAGGAGAACTGTGAGCGATCTCGAGTCGATCTCGTCGGCCTACCGGACGCTGCTGGGCATGATCGAGCAGGTGGAGCCGCGCATCGCCCAGGCGACGCGCCAGGAACTCGCCGATCAGCGCGCATCGCTGAAGCTCATCGCGTCCGAGAACTACGCCAGCCTCCCCGTCCTGGCCACGATGGGTACCTGGCTCAGCGACAAGTACGCCGAGGGCACCGTCGGTCACCGCTTCTACGCGGGATGCCAGAACGTTGACACCGTCGAGGCGGTCGCCGCTGAGCACGCCCGCGAGCTGTTCGGCGCGGAGTACGCCTACGTCCAGCCCCACTCGGGCATCGACGCGAACCTCACCGCCTACTGGGCGATCCTGGCCCACAAGATCGAGTCGCCCGCGCTCGCCGAGTTCGGCGCCAAGGGCGTCGCGGAGCTGAGTGAGGCGGACTGGGAGACGCTGCGGCACCGCTTCGGCGACCAGCGTCTCCTGGGCATGTCGCTGGATGCCGGCGGTCACCTCACGCACGGCTTCCGCCCCAACGTGTCGGGCAAGATGTTCCACCAGCGCTCCTACGGCACCGACCCCGAGACGCAGCTGCTGGACTACGACGCCCTCGCCGCCCAGGCTCGCGAGTTCAAGCCGCTCATCCTGGTGGCCGGCTACTCCGCGTACCCGCGTCGTGTGAACTTCGCGAAGATGCGCGAGATCGCCGACGAGGTGGGCGCCGTCCTGATGGTCGACATGGCGCACTTCGCGGGCCTCGTGGCCGGCAAGGTGTTCACCGGCGACGAGGACCCGGTGCCTCACGCGCACGTCGTCACGACCACCACGCACAAGTCCCTCCGCGGCCCCCGCGGCGGCATGGTGCTGGCCACCGAGGAGTTCGCCCCCTCGGTCGACCGCGGCTGCCCGCTGGTGCTCGGCGGCCCGCTGTCGCACGTCATGGCCGCCAAGGCGGTCGCGCTCGCCGAGGCCCGGACCGCCGAGTTCCGCACGTACGCCGCGACCGTCGCCGACAACGCCAAGGCGCTGGCCGAGGGCCTCCTGCGCCGCGGCGTGAGCCTGGTCACGGGCGGCACGGACAACCACATCGTGCTCATGGACGTGCGCTCCTTCGGGCTCACCGGCCGGCAGGCCGAGGCGGCGCTGCTGGATTCGGGCATCGTCACCAACCGCAACGCCGTCCCGAACGACCCCAACGGCGCGTGGTACACCACCGGAGTCCGCCTGGGCACGCCCGCGCTGACGTCGCGCGGCTTCACGCCATCGGACATGGACGCGGTCGCGGACATGATCGCGGGGGTCCTGACGGCCACCACGCCCACGACGACGGCGGCCGGTCAGCCCAGCAAGGCCAAGTACGAGCTCACCGACGACGCCCGCAGCCGGTCGCTCGCCGAGGCGGAGCGCCTGCTCAACCTGCACCCGCTGTACCCCGGTTTCGAGGTCTGAGCGGACTCAGGAGAGGGGGTCGACGACGAGGGCCACGGCCGTCGCCGCGACCCCCTCTCCGCGTCCCGTCAGCCCGAGCCCGTCGGTGGTGGTGGCCCCCAGCGTCACGGGGGCGCCGACGGCGTCGCTGAGGACCCGCTCGGCTTCGGCGCGGCGGGCGGCGAGCTTGGGTCGGTTGCCGATCACCTGGATCGCCACGTTGCCGATCTCGAGGCCGGCGGCCCGTACGCGGCGGGCGGTCTCCGCGAGGAAGGCGACGCCGGAGGCGCCCGCCCACTCGGGCTCGGCCGTCCCGTAGTTGCTGCCGAGATCTCCCAGACCGGCGGCGCTGAGCAGCGCGTCGCAGGCGGCGTGGGCGGCGACGTCGCCGTCGGAGTGCCCGGCCAGGCCCGCCGGCTCGTCGGGGAAGTGCAGTCCGGCGACCCACATCGCGACCCCGGGTTGGAGCCGGTGGACGTCGGTCCCCATGCCCACCCGCATCATGGCCGGGCCCCTGCGGTCCGATGGGCGAGCAGCGCCTCGGCCAGGATCAGGTCGACCGGTTCGGTGATCTTCATGGCGTCGCGGTGGCCCGCCACGAGCGTGACGGGGATGCCGACGTACTCGCACGCGGCGGCGTCGTCGGTGACCTCGACGCCGTCGGCCGCGATCCGGTCGTGCGCGGCCCGCAGCTGCCACATGCGGGCGCCCTGGGGCGTCTGCACGGACCGCAGCCGCCCGCGGTCCACCACGCGGGACGAATGCTCCCCGACCTCGCGGATCGAGTCCACGACGGGGAGGACCGGAACCACGGCCTCGCCGCTGGTACGCACCGCGGCCGCGACCGCGGACACCACGTCGGGGGGAATGAGGGCGCGCGCCGCGTCGTGCACGAGGACGATGGCGTCGTCGGCGGCGCCCAGCTCACTGAGGCCGATGCGCACGGACTCCTGCCGGGTCGCGCCGCCGGGGACACACCGCACCGGGGCCGCCACGCCGTCGAGGGCGTCCTCGACCTCGGCCGCGCGCTCCGCGGGCACGGTGACGACGATGGCCTGGGCGCCGCCGGCGACCAGCGCGTCCACCGCTCGGCGGACGAGCGGCACCCCGCCCAGCGGGACCAGGGCCTTGGGCACGGCCGCGCCGAGCCGGGAACCAGAACCGGCCGCCACCACAACGGCGACGACCGGTACTTCGTGTTGGATCACGGGGCGGAGTCTACGACGCGAGAACCTCGTCCAGCATCACTTCCGCCTTGTCCTCCTCGATGCGCTCCGCGAGAGCGAGCTCCGCGACGAGGATGGAGCGGGCCTTCGCCAGCATCCGTTTCTCGCCCGCAGACAGCCCCTTGTCGCGGTCACGGCGCCACAGGTCGCGCACGACCTCCGACACCTTGATCACGTTGCCCGAGTGCAGCTTCTCCATGTTGGCCTTGAACCGGCGCGACCAGTTGGCCGGCTCCTCGGTGTGCTCCGCGCGCAGCACGGAGAACACGCGCTCCAAGCCGTCGGCATCGACGACGTCACGGACGCCCACGAGGTCGAGGTTGCTTGCCGGAACACTGATCTTCAGGTCGTTCTGTCCGATCACGCGGAGGACGAGGTACAGCCGGTCCTCGCCCTTGATGGTCTTGTTCTCGATGTCCTCGATGACAGCCGTCCCATGATTGGGGTACACCACCGTCTCACCGATCGAAAAAGTCATACCTTGCAACCCCTTTCGCTCCCCACAGTCTAGCAGGGCACCCTCTACCAGCCCAGAGCCGCCTGTTAATCCACCCCCCGGGCCCACGCGCGGAAGCTCCGTGGTAGAAGCGCCCCGGATCCGGTTAGGATGTGCCCTAGCCCAACGCCCCCACAGCCGGAGGACCCATGAGCAAGCCCCTGCGCCGCACCGCGGCGATCGTCGCCGCCGCCGCGCTCGCCGTCTCTCTCAGCGGCTGCACCGCCGGGCAGTGGCAGTACGAAGCGCCCCCGGCCGCCGGCGTGCAGAAGGACGACGGCGGCATCAAGCTGCGCAACATGCTCGTGGTCACCGACGGCGAGGGCACCGGCATGATCCTCGGCGCCATCGCGTCACGCGACGAGGCGGCCGAGGTCGTCGGGCTCGGGTACGCGGCCGAGAAGGAGGACGGCTCCTACGGCGAGCTCAACGCCGTCCCGTTCGAGGCCAGCATCGCGAAGGGCAAGACCGTGATCCTCGACGGCGCCGAGACGCGCTTCAACAGCTCGGAGCTGCTCGTGGGCCGGCTGGCCGAGGTCGCCGTCGTGCTGGAGGACGGGCGACGCATCTCGCTGCTCGCGCCCGTGATGTCGGCGGAGCACCCGGACTTCGCGGCTGCGTGGGATGAGGCGTCCGCCTGAGGGTCAGCCCTCGTACTTGTAGCCGAGTCCCCGCACGGTGATGAGCCGCTCGGGAGCCGAGGGGTCGCGCTCGATCTTGGCCCGGAGCCGCTTGATGTGGACGTCCAGGGTCTTGGTGTCGCCGACGTAGTCGCTGCCCCAGATCCGGTCGATGAGCTGTCCGCGGGTCATCACTCGGCCCGCGTTCCGCAGCAGCAGCTCCAGCAACTCGAACTCGCGCAGCGCGAACCGCACCTCCACGCCGTCGACGCTGACCTGGTGCCGTTCGACGTCGATGCGGACGCCGCCCACCTCGACGACGTCGGGCAGCAGCACCTGATCCTGGCCGCGGCGGAGGACGGCGCGGATGCGCGCCACCAGCTCGCGATGGCTGAACGGCTTGGTGACGTAGTCGTCGGCGCCGATCTCGAGGCCCACCACCTTGTCGACCTCGGAGTCCCGGGCCGTGACCATGACGATCGCCACGTTGCCGCGCGCCCGCAGCTGCCGGCACACCTCCACACCCGGGATGCCGGGCATCATGAGGTCGAGCAGGACCAGGTCCGCGCCGTTCCGGTCGTACTCGGCGAGCCCCTCCGCGCCGTCGGCGGCGGTGACGACGTCGAATCCCTCCTTGGCGAGCATGAAGCTCGTGGCGTCGCGGTATGAGTCCTCGTCCTCGATGATCAGGATGCGGGTCACCTGGTCTCCTCGTCGGTGTCGTGTGCTGGGCCGAGATACGCGGGGAGCCGCAGCGTGAACGTCGATCCCTGCCCCGGGCGGGACCATACCCGCACCGTGCCGCCGTGCGCGACGGCGATGTGGCGGACGATCGACAGGCCCAGGCCGGTGCCGCCGCTCTGCCGGGAGCGCCCGTAGTCGACGCGGTAGAAGCGCTCGAAGATGCGCTCCTGGTCTTCTGGCTTGATGCCGATCCCGTTGTCGGAGACCTTGATCTCCACGAACATGTCCCCGTCGGCCGTCACGGTCATGATGCTCAGCGTCACGCGGGCGCGTTCGTCGGAGTAGTTGATGGCGTTCTGCACGAGGTTGGTGACCGCGTCCGCGAGCTGCCACCGGTCCCCCATCACCCGCGCGTCGGCCGTGCGCGCCAGCATGAGGGTGACACCCCGCTGGTTGGCCCGCTCCTGCGACCTCGAGATGGCCTCGGTGACGACCTCGGCGACGTCCACGACGTCGTGGTTGAGCAGCGGGTCCGTCGACTGCAGCCGCGACAGGTCGATGATCTGATTGACCAGCTCGGCCAGGCGCGACGTCTCGAGCTGCATGCGGCGCACGAAGCGCTCGACGGCCTCCGGGTCATCCTTGGCGGCGTCGACGGCCTCCGCGAGCACCGAGATGGCGCCGATGGGCGTCTTCAGCTCGTGGGAGATGTTGGCGACGAAGTCACGCCGGACCGCCTCGACCCGCTTCTGCGAGGACTCGTCGTCCGCGATCACCAGGACGTTCCCGTCGACCATCGGGGTGATCCGGCTGGTCAGCTCCAGCTTGTCCTCGCCGGGGTGAAACTCCCGCAGCACGGGGCCGCGGTAGGGCTGCTGCGCCGCCCTCACCTCGCGCACCTTCTCGAGCAGGTCGGCGAACCCGACGCGGCTCCCGCGCGCCAGACCCAGGGCGACCCCGGGCTCGTTGACCACGAGGATCTCGTCATGCGGACCCACCAACAGGGCCCCCGACTGCAGCGTATGCAGCGCGTCGTGCAGCTCGCGCGACGCCTTGTCCGCCATCCGCTGCGCCTCCAGCCGGCGCCAGTCGTGCTTGCCACGCACGAGCGCGTAGACGAAGAGGCAGCACGCGAGGGCGACGCCGGCGCCGATGAGACCGGCGAGGGCTGGATGCATGCCGCCATCCTAGAACCCCACCGTCGACATTCACCCTGCCGCGCGCGCCACCGTCGGCAGCGACCCCAGACTTCACAGTGCGTTCACCGTCGGTTCACCCGCCCGATACGCCCCGCTAGCGGGCGTGGCTATGGTCGGCTAAGTCATGCCTCCGGGCTAGACTCGACCTCGACCCGAGCACAAGGAGAACGCGAGCATGCGTACCAGCTACCACGAGGAGCTCGACTCCATCCTCGACCGCCTAGTCCACATGGCTGAGCTCGTCGAGGTGGCGATCCGCGAAGGCGCGGAATCGCTGCTGACGGCCGACCTGACGCGCGCCGAGTCCGTCATCTCCAACGACGTGCAGCTCGACAAGATGCACGAGGAGATGGAGTACAAGTGCCTCTCGCTCCTCGCCCTGCAGGCCCCCGTCGCCGGCGAGCTCCGGATCATCGTCTCGGCGATCCGCGTGGTGTTCGAGCTCGCGCGGATGGGTGACCTGGCGGTCCACGTCGCCAAGATCGCGCGGCTGCGCTACCCGAGCCCGGCGGTGCCCACGCGCTTCGAGGAGAGCTTCCGCGAGATGGCCGCGATCGCCATCGAGATCGTGCGCCTCGCGCGCGTCTCACTGCAGGAACGCGACGCCAAGGGCGCCGAGCAGCTGGTGGCCATCGACGAGCGGATGGACCTCCTGCGCCGCGAGCAGTTCACCATGCTGCTGGGCGACAACTCGGACATCAGCATCGAGGGCGCGGTCGATGTCGCGCTGCTCGGGCGGTACTTCGAGCGCTTCGCCGACCACGCCGTCGCCGTGGGTCGCCGGGTCATCTACATCATCACCGGGCAGGTGCCCGAGGGTGAGGACTGGCCCAACGCCTGACACCTGTAGGGTGTGGCCCATGACCGCGAAGTTGATTCTGCTCCGCCACGGCGAGAGCGAGTGGAACGCCAAGAACCTGTTCACCGGCTGGGTGGACGTGGACATCAACGAGAAGGGCATCGCGGAGGGCAAGGCCGCCGCCGGGCTGCTGGCGAAGGAGGGTCTCCTCCCGGACATCCTGCACACCTCGTTGCTGCGCCGCGCCATCCACACGGCCTATCTCGCCCTCGACGGCTGCGACCGGCACTGGATCCCCGTCAAGCGCAACTGGCGGCTCAACGAGCGCCACTACGGCGCGCTGCAGGGCAAGGACAAGGCCCAGACCCTGGAGCAGTACGGCGAAGAGCAGTTCATGCTCTGGCGCCGCAGCTACGACACCCCGCCGCCGGCGATTGACGTCGACGACGAGTTCTCGCAGCACCACGATCCCCGCTACGCCGACATCCCTGAGGCTGACCGTCCCCGCACCGAGTGCCTCAAGGACGTCGTCGCGCGCCTGCTGCCGTACTGGGAGGCGCACATCGTGCCGGACCTGGCCGAGGGCAAGACGGTGCTGATCACCGCGCACGGTAACTCGCTGCGCGCGCTGGTCAAGCACCTCGACGGGATCTCCGACGACGCCATCGCCGGTCTGAACATCCCCACGGGCATCCCGCTGTACTACGAGCTCGACGAGGACTTCAAGCCGGTGACCCCCGGCGGTCGCTACCTCGATCCGGAGGCGGCTGCCGCGTCCATCGAGGCCGTCAAGAACCAGGGCAAACGCTGAGTCGTGGGGGCGCCGTACGGCGCCCCCCCCACCCCCACCCCCAACCCAGAACGCAATGACGGCCCCCCCCCCGGNGGGGGGGGGGGGGCCGCCCCCCCCCCCCCCCGCCTCCCCCTCCCGCTACGCTGAACGCTAGGACGGCACCCGCACGGGCTGCCGCCGGAGCGGAGGAGGACCGCGTGCCCCAGGACGATCCCACAGGGACCCCGGACGCCGACATCGACGCCGTCGGCCCCGTCGCCGACACCGAACGCCCGGCTGCCGAGCCAGACGCGTCGTCCCCGATGGTTGGCCTGCCGGCCCCGGATCCCGCGGAGCCCGTCGACCGGGCCGATGTCATCGGTGCAGGCGGCCGCTGGTTGGCGATGTGGGCCGGTCGGTTCATCCTCATCGCGCTGGCGCTGGCCGCGCTCGGCTGGACGTTCACGAAGTTCTGGGACGGCATCCTCCCCGTCGTCCTCGCCCTGCTGCTGACCTCCGTCCTGTGGCCGGCGACCGCCGCCATGAAACGGGCCGGCCTTCCCTACGCGCTCGGAGCCGCGCTGGCACTCCTGGGCGGTGTCAGCATCCTGGCCGGCCTCATCGCGATCATCGCACCCAGCGTCGCCTCCCAATGGCCGACGCTGTCCTCGCAGACAGTGCAGGGTGTGCGCCGCCTCCAGGAGTGGGCCGCCGGGCCGCCGCTGAACCTCCGCGACGAGCAGCTCGACGAATGGATCACCCAGGGGCTCGACTACCTGCAGTCGCGCAGCGGCGACATCCTCTCGCAGGCCCTCAGCTTCGGCGGCAGCGTCGGCAACGTCGTGCTGACCCTGCTGCTCATGCTCGTCCTGTCGTTCTTCTTCCTCAAGGACGGGGCCGGCTTCCTGCCCTGGACCCGACGCGTGGTCGGCCGCCGGGCCGGCTTCCACGCCACCGAGCTGCTGACCCGGCTGTGGGCCACCGTCTCCGGCTACATCCGCACGCAGGCGATCGTCAGCTTCGTCGACGCTGTCTTCATCGGCTTCGGCCTGGTGCTGCTGGGGGTTCCGCTGGCGTTCCCCCTGGCCATCATCACCTTCATGGCCGGTTTCATCCCCATGGTCGGCGCCGTGACCGCCGGTGCCGTGGCAGTCCTGGTCGCGATGGTCTCGAACGGCTTCACCACCGCCCTGCTCGTGCTGGGCCTCATCATCCTGGTGCAGCAGCTGGAGGGCAACGTCCTTCAGCCGATGCTGCAGTCCAGGGTGATGAAGCTGCACCCCGTCGTCGTCCTGCTCTCCGTACTCCTCGGTGGTGTGTGGTTCGGGATCATCGGCGCGTTCCTCGCGGTCCCCGTGGCCGCCGCGCTGGCGGTGGTCTTCCGTTACCTGGGCGACCTCATCGACCTGCGTACCGGGGAGCGGTCCGCGGACGAGATCGAGTGGGCCACCGCCGACGGCCGGGTCGTCGCGAGCGAGTCGGAGAAGGCGGCCCAGTTCTTCCGGGCGCTAGTGCGGCTCCGCGGCAGCCGGCAGGGCGCTGAGGGCGCGGCGGAGGACGCCGCGCTGAAGGCTCAGGGACACCTGACGGAAGCCTCGCCGTCGTGGCTGGACCGGATGCGGCGCCGTCGGCCCTAGCTCTCGCGATGGACCTTGTGTTGGGCGGCCTGCGCGCGCGGGCGGATGGTGAGGCGGTCGATGTTCACGTGCGCCGGGCGCGTCGCCATCCACACGATCGCGTCCGCGACGTCCTCGGCGGTCAGCGGGTCGGGCACCCCGCGGTAGACCGCGGCGGCCTTCTCCTCGTCGCCTTCGAAGCGGGTGAGGGCGAACTCGTCGGTGCGCACCATCCCCGGGCAGATCTCGGTGATACGCACGGGCTGGTCGTAGAGCTCCAGCCTCAGCGACTCTACGACGGCCCGCTCCGCCGCCTTTGCGGCGCAGTATCCGGCGCCGCCCTCGTAGCCGGAGTCGGCGGCCGTCGACGTCACGAACACCATGACCCCCCGGGCCTCGACGAGGGCAGGGAGCAGCGCCTTGGTGACCCGCGTCGTGCCGAGCAGGTTCGTCTGCACCATCGTCGACCACGCGTCGAGGTCCGCCTCCGCGACGGGTTCGAGACCGAGGGCGCCGCCCGCGTTGTTGACGAGGACGTCCAGCGAGCCTCCGACGGCGACGGCGAGGCGGGCCACGTCGTCGTCGCTGGTGATGTCGCACTCGATCGCTACGCCGTCGATCTCCTCGGCCAACGCCCTGATGCGGTCGGCGCGCCGCGCCGCGCAGATCACGCGATACCCCTGGGCGGCGAGGAGCTTGGCCGTCGCCGCGCCGATCCCGGAGCTCGCGCCGGTCACCACTGCTGTCGTCATGACAGCCACTCTAGGGGGCCGTCACGAGGCGTCGCGGAGGACTCCCCGCAACTCGTCCGCGGTGAGGACGATCGGGTTGCCCTTCATCGAGCTGGCCTTCATCGCGGCGGCGACGACCGCGCCGTGATCGGCCGGAGAGAGGCCCAGCTCCGCCAGCCCAGGCACGCGCAGGGCGTCGGCGAGGGCGCCGATCCACACGTCGAGGGCACGCCGGATCCCTTCGGGTGACCGGTCCGACAGGGGCTCGCCGGTGAGCGTCTCGGCCGCCACGGCGTACTTCCCGACGGCGGGGTTGTCCGGCTCCCGCTCCGCCATCGCCCGCAGGTTCGCCGACGTCACGGGCTGCAGGAGGGCTGCGCAGATCGCGCCGTGCGGAGCGCCGATCGTCCCGCCCAGCACGCCCGCCAGGCCGTGGACCGCGCCGAGCTTGGCGTTGGCCAGCGACAACCCGCCCATGAGCGAGCAGTAGGCCATGTCCGTGCGGGCCTCGAGGTCCTCCCCCTCGTCGACGGCCCGCGCGAGGCCCCTCGCGGCTGCGCGGAGGCCAGACGTCGCGAGGGCGTCGACCAGCGGGTTCGCCATCCGCGACGTCAGCGGTTCGAGGCACTGGGTGAGGGCGTCCATGCCCGACTGCGCCGTGACGAGGCGGGGGCAGGAGACGGTGAGGGCGGGGTCGACGAGCGCGACGGTCGCGAGCATCGACGGCCCACGCAGCGACACCTTCACCTTGTGCTCGTGGCTGGCGAGGACCGCATTGGCGGTGACCTCCGACCCCGTGCCCGACGTGGTGGGGAGCGCGATGAACGGCAGGGAGGCGCGCGGCAGCGGGTGGCCGGCGCCGATCACCTCGGCGTGGTCCATCGGGTCGGTGTCGCCGGCGGTCAGCGCCGCCACCGCCTTCGCGAGGTCCAGGACCGCCCCGCCTCCGATGCCGATGATGTGGTCCGCCCCGGCCTTCCTCGCGGCGGCGACGGCGGTGCGGGCATCGTCGAAGCTGGGCTCACCGGTGAGCGCGAAGGAGCCGACCTCCGAGATGTCGCGGAGCACCTCCGCGTGCCGGTGCCTGTTGCGGCCCGTGACGAGGAACGGGCGCTCCCCCAACCGTCGGGAGTGGTGGGGCAGCTCGGCCGACACCCCCACCCCGAACCGAATCGACGTGGCGGTGGCGAAGGTGAACTCGGTCATGGGTCCAGCTTGCCAAAGCGATCGGCCCTCCGTAGGCGGGAGCGTACGAAGGGCCGATCGCGTCGTGAGTCAGTCAGTCAACCAGCACGAATGACAGGCCCGCTCACACCTCGGCCGCGGCAGAGGCGTCGAGGTGCCAGTTCGACGGCGTGTCGTGCTGGGTGGGGCGGGAGGAATTGCGGGGGCGGGGACGGGGGATGCGAACGAGCCCCGGAGTGCGGCTGCACCCCGGGGCTCGTCGGATGAGTGACTGCGGTGGTCAGAGCTCGATGAGCGCCTGGCCACCCTGGACCGCGTCGCCAGGGGCGACGAGGATGGCCGAAACCGTGCCCGCCGCGGGGGCGGTGATCTCGGTCTCCATCTTCATGGCCTCGAGGATCAGCAGCACCTGCCCGGCCTCGATCTCGTCGCCCTCCTTGACCAGGATCCGCGCGACGGATCCGGCCAGCGGCGCGACGACGGCGTTCGAGCTGACGGCGGAGACGGACGCCTTCGTCGGGATCGGGTTCGCACCGGCGTTCACGCCGATGATGACCGGCCCCAGACCCTGGCGCTCCTCCTCCTCGACCTCGACGTCGATCTCGTACTCGGTCTCGTTGACGGTGACCTTGAGTTTCATATCAGTTCTCCTGTACTCAGCGGACGTGGGGGACGGACCGGTCGTGGACGCGGGCCCGCGACGCGGCGGCCCACCGGGTCTGCGATCCGTAGCGGATGGCGCGCACCTTGGCCTTGTGGCCGAAGTACGCCGCCACCGCGGCACCGATGGCCACGAGGTCGGCCTCCGGGATCGCCCGGCAGTCCTCCAGCGAGGCCACCCTGGCCTCGAGGACCGCGACCTGTTCCGTGAGCGCAGCGACGGCGTCGCGCAGTTCCTGCAGCGTGGTGTCTTCCATCGTGGTGCCGATCACGTCGGGCCGAGGCCGTGCTTCTTGGCGGGACGGATCTCGCGCTTGCCGATGAGCAGTTCGAGCGCCATGGCGATCTCGCGGCGGGTGTCGGCCGGGTCGATGATGTCGTCGACCAGGCCACGGCTCGCGGCCATGTACGGCGTTGAGAACGTCTCCCGGTACTCCTCCACCAGCTCGGCGCGGCGCGCGTTCTTGTCCTCAGCGGACTCGATCTCGCGACGGAACACGACGTTGGCCGCACCCTCCGCGCCCATGACCGCGATCTCCGCCGTCGGCCACGCGAACACCTTGTCAGCGCCCAGGTCCTTCGAGCACATCGCGAGGTATGCGCCGCCGTAGGCCTTGCGCAGCACCACGGTGATCTTCGGGACGGTCGCGGCGGAGTAGGCGTACAGCATCTTGGCGCCGTGGCGGATGATGCCGTTGTGCTCCTGGGCGACGCCGGGCAGGAAGCCGGGGACGTCGACGAGGTTGACCACCGGAATGTTGAAGGCGTTGCAGAACCGGATGAACTTCGATGCCTTGTCCGACGAGTCGATGTCGAGCACGCCCGACATGACGCTCGGCTGGTTCGCGATGATGCCGATGGTGCGGCCCACGATGCGCCCGAAGCCGATGACGATGTTCTTCGCCCAGCCGGCCTGCACCTCGAGGAAGTCGGCGTGGTCGACGATCTCCAGGATGACGTCGCGGACGTCGTAGCCCTTGCGGCCGTCGGCCGGCAGGATCTCGCGCAGCTTCGAGTTGGGCTCCACCACGTCGTCGGGATCGACGATCGGGGCGTCCTCCGTGTTGTTCTGCGGCAGGAAGCTCAACAGCTTCTTGGCGATGAGGATCGCCTGCTCGTCGTCGTCGGCCACGAAGTGCACGACGCCGGAGCGGGCCATGTGCGCGTCAGCGCCGCCCAGCTCGTCCTGCGAGACATCCTCACCGGTCACCTGCTTGATGACGCCGGGGCCCGTGATGAACATGTGGGCCTTGCGGGTCTGGATGATGAAGTCCGTCAGCGCCGGGGAGTACGCCGCGCCACCCGCGCAGGGGCCGGAGATGATCGAGATCTGCGGCACCGCGCCCGACAGCAGCACGTTGGCGTAGAAGACCTTGCCGTAGCCCGAGAGGGAGTCGATGCCCTCCTGGACGCGGGCGCCGCCCGAATCGTTGATGAAGACGAACGGGGTGCCGGTCGTCAGCGACGCCTTCAGGGTCTCGGTGACCTTGATGGAGTGCGCCTCACCCGCGGAGCCGCCCATGACGGTGAAGTCCTGGCTCGCGAGGTGGACCGGACGGCCCAGCACGTAGCCGGAGCCGGTGACCACGCCGTCGGCGGGCATGTCGGCCTTGTCCATCCCGAAGGTGGTGGTGCGGTTACGTCGGAAGGCGCCGGTCTCCTGGAAGGAGCCCTGGTCGACGAGGGCGGAGATCCGCTCCCGCGCCGTCAGCTTCCCCTTGTCGCGGTGCTTCTGCAGCTTGTCCTCGCCGCCACCGGCGTGGATGTGGGCGCGCTTCTCGGCGAGCTGCTCGAGGCGCTCGGCCATGGTGTGTTCCTTGGGCATCAGCTGGCTCCTCAGACTGGCTCGACGGCGACGTGGTGCTCGCGGCCGGCGAGCGTCACCTTGTACTTGATGGGACCCGTGATGCCCTGCTGCTTCGCACCGGAGGCCTGCTTCTCGGACTCCATCTGCTTCGGCGTCTTGGCGACGGACTTGGGGCCCTCGTCGCGGGTCTTGAAGAATGCGGGCGCCACACCCGGGAACATGGCGTTGGTCAGCACGTCCTCCTCGGAGCCGTCGAAGCCCTCGAGTGCCGAGGCCTGCTTGACGAGCTCGTCCCATTCGGGCTTGAGGTAGTCAGCCGGGCGGGCCGTGATGATGTCTTTCTTCGCCTGCTTCTGCGCCAGCTCGACGACCTCGGGGTTGCGCTCTCCGAGACACTCGCCGTAGTAGCCGAGCATGAGGTCGGCGAACTCGCCGGTCATGACCTTGTAGCGGCCCATGAGCACGTTGAAGACGGCCTGGGTGCCGACGATCTGCGACGACGGGGTGACCAGCGGCGGGTGGCCGGCGTCGGCCTTGACCCGCGGCACCTCCTCCATGACTTCGCGGATGCGGTCGCCCGCTCCCTGGGCGCGCAGCTGCGACTCCATGTTCGACAGCATGCCGCCGGGGATCTGCGAGGAGAAGATGTCGGTGTCGACCAGGGTGGCGGACTCGAACTCCTTGTACTTCGGCCGCACGGTGGCGAAGTGGTCGCGGATCTTGATCAGCCGGTCCATGTCGAGGTCCGTGGTGTACTCCGTGCCCTCGAGCATCGCGACGAGCGACTCGGTGGGGTTGTGGCCCGGGCCCAGCGACATCGACGAGATCGCCGCGTCGACGACGTCGGCGCCGGCCTCGATCGCCTTCATCAGCGAGACGAGCGTGACGCCGGTCGTCGAGTGGCAGTGCACGTTGATCTGGATGTCGCCGTAGGTCTCCTTGATACCGCGGACGATGTCGTACGCGGGCTGCGGCTGGAGCAGGGCGGCCATGTCCTTCAGCGCGATGGACTCGGCGCCCATGTCGATGAGCTGACCGGCGAGCTTGATGTAGCCCTCGACGGTGTGGACCGGGGAGATAGTGTAGCAGATGGTGCCCTGCGCGTGCTTGCCGACCTTCTTGACGGCGGCCATCGCGTGGGCCATGTTGCGGGGGTCGTTGAGGGCATCGAAGACACGGAAGACATCCATGCCGTTCTCGGCGGACTTCTCCACGAACTTCTCGACGACCATGTCCTCGTAGTGGCGGTAGCCCAGCAGGTTCTGCCCGCGCAGCAGCATCTGCAGCCGGGAGTTGGGCATGAGCTCGCGGAAGGTCCGCAGCCGCTTCCAGGGGTCCTCGTTGAGGAAGCGGATGCAGGAGTCGAACGTCGCACCGCCCCAGCACTCGACGGACCAGTACCCGGCCTGGTCGATGTCCTCACACGCAGCGACCATGTCCTCCATGGCCATGCGGGTAGCCAGCAAACTCTGATGCGCGTCCCGGAGAACAAGCTCCGTTACGCCGATCTTTCGCGCAGTCATGGAGCAATACAACCATGGGGCAGGGCCGCCCGAGACGGCACCCCCGAGATAATCGGTCCGACCAACCTCGGGTACCATGTCTCCCCTTGCTGCGACGCGTTTCACCCGCCTCGCGCCCCTGGGCCTGCACACTTTCTCGGCGCCTGCCGTCGGCACCGTCGCCTGCCTCCGGTCAATTCGCCTGCTCTCCGTCGCGGCGCGCCTGCCTCCCGTCGCGTCGCCTGCGCTCCAGGGCAGGCGAACGCGCCGGAGGCAGGCGCCCAGGTGCCACCGGCCGAGGGGACGCCACTGCGCTCCAGCGACCGCTGCGACAGATCGTGCCCGGGATCGTGCCGGTTGTGCAGCGCAACCATCGGCCGGTCCTCGACGTGGCGGACCACCAGGGCACGGCCGTGATCAACGAGTGCGACGAGGACGTCCCCTACACCAGGAGGCTGGAGTTCAAGCACTTCCATCCTGAGCGCACCCACCGCGACGGCACCGTCGTCGTGCGGGAGTCTTCGCGGTTCGCGGAGGGCCCGGACGAGCCGTACTACCCCGTTGCGACGCCGGAGGACAGGGCCAGGCTCGAGCGCTACCGCGAGGCAGCGGCCGAGGAGCCGCAGGTGCTGTTCGGCGGTCGGCTCGGCACCTACCAGTACCTGGACATGCACATGGCCATCGGCTCGGCACTCAACAGATTCAGCATCGTTCGCACCTGGTTCGAGCGATGACACAGAGACGGGGCCGCCATCAGGCGACCCCGTCCCGCTCAGAAGAAAGGCTGCGGTGCAGCGCTCGTCTCAGACGATGCACACCCCGCGTAGGCCTTCCTTGGCCTTACCTACGGTCTGATAACTGTCATCGATGCCCATAAATTGCCTCCCGGAGTGGTCTAGGAAATAGGACAGGTTCCACGGTACGCCCCCGGGCAAACCGGGGGGCGTTCCGCCGAACGAATGGTGCGCCGGTCAGCGCGAGATGTCCTCGACGATGTCGCCGGTGAGGCGGTCGCCAAGCGTGCGGGCGATGTCGGCCTGGGCGATGATCCCGACGACCCTGCCCTCCTCGACGACGGGGATGCGCCGGATCTGGTTCTCGGCGAGGATCCGTGCGACGTCCTTCGCGTCATGGTCGACGCCGACGGTCACCACGTCGGGGGTGGCGATCTCGGCGACGGTGGCGGACGCGGGGTCGAGGCCGACGGCGATGCCCTTGACGACGATGTCGCGGTCGGTCACGACGCCGACCAGCAGGTCTCCGTCGGTCACGGGCATGGAGCCGACGTCGTGCTGGCTGAGCTGTCGAGCGGCTTCGGCGAGGGTCGCGGTGGGTGCCAGGCATTCGGCCGGCGAGGTCATGAGATCGCGTGCTGTCTTCATGGCTCCTCCTTGCGGGTCACGGTCAGCCCTGGTGACTGGCCTACCTTGTCCGGTACCCGCTGTCGGGCCCTGCCAAACACCGTGTTGTCCGTTCGGACGTCGGTGTTGTCCGACCGCCGTCCGAGCCTGGTCGGGAGTGGCGCCGCACGGCAGGCTGCCTCCATGCATCCGCGGCAACCTCTCCCCCGCGCGCTGGGAGCTCTGGCGGAACGGCAGTCAGGCCTCCTCACCACGCGGCAGCTCCTCGACGGCGGACTCACGCGTGCGGTGATCGGCCGGATGGCCCGGCAGTGGGTCTCGCCGGCGGAAGGGCTGCACTTCCTCACCGAACCGTGCTGGCTGAGCGCCGCCTGGGCAGGTGTTCTGCGTGGCGGGGACGGGGCGGTCCTGGGCGAGGACGCTGCTGCCTATCTCCATGACGCTGTTCGTGATGCTCCATCTCACATCGCCGTCTGGACCCCTGCCCGGCGGGACCCTCTCGACCTGGGCCCGTGGGTGGTGCACTACCGGCGAGGTGTCCGAAGCGGGCGAGGGAGCCCTTCCCGGACTTCCGTCGAGACATCGCTGCTGGACCTCGCCCGAGTCAACTCTGAGGATGGGACCGTCGCCGCCGTCGCGCGAGCGCTGGCCCAGGGCAGGACGACGCCGGACAGACTTGTCACCGCCATGGACACCCGGCGCGCTACCCGGCACTCGACCGTGATCCGGGACCTGTGCCGCCAGGCCGGAAGCGGCATCGAGAGCGCGCTGGAATGGAGATTCCATCGGCAGGTCCTCGTTCCGCACAGGCTGCCCCACCCGACGAGGCAGGTTCGCTCCGTCGTGGGGCGGGCCGACTGCCTGTACGGCTGGGCGCGACTCGTCGTGGAACTCGACGGGATCCGCGACCATGTCGAGTGGTCCAAGGACATGGAGCGCGACAACGCCCGGCTGATTCTGGAGGGCGCCGTCACGCTGCGGTACGGGTGGCACGCGGTCACCGGCGACCCCTGCGGTGTTGCCGCACAGCTGGCGGATGCGTTGCGCCCACGCGGCTGGGATGGCGTGCTGAGAAGCTGTCGGCGTTGCGCGGGATGAGGTGGAGCGGCGGATCTGGTGGCGTAGTCGCGACCAGATCCGCCGGTCGGGACCGCGCCCCTGGCGACGACCGATTCGGCGGGCCTACGTCGTCGCCCCGCAGTCCCCCAGCATGTGGATGAACGACGGCGACGGGTTCGCGCCGCGGATCGCCGCGCTCGTGGACGAGCTCCTCGCCTCGAACCACAAGATCGACCCGCAGCGCGTGCACGTCCTGGGTTGCAGCAACGGTGGGTACATGTCGCTCAAGATGGCGGTCGAGTACCCGACGAAGTTCGCCTCGATCGCCCCCATCTGCCCCGGCGCGACGCCCAACTTCTTCACCGACGCCGAGCTGCAGAGCGTCAGCTCGACTCCCACGTGGCTCGTGCACTCGAAGGACGACACCGTCCTCCCGTGGGAGCCCAACACCGGCCGGGCGGCGGCGCTGATCGACGACGCCGCTGACCCGCTGGCGGTCGCGCCGGAGACGGTCGACCGGCGGATCTGGTGGCGTAGTCGCTACCAGATCCGCCGGTCGAGCACGTCACGGGCTCTGCCCCTCGGATCAGCTGCTGAGCATGACCTGGCCGCCGGTCACCGGGAGGGCCTGGCCGGTCTCGTACGCCTGCTCGACGATGTAGTACACCGCTCGCATGACGTCAGCTCCCGTGGTGCCGCGGCGCAGCGGCACCTTGGCCTCATAGAACTCGCGCACCTCGTCGACGGTCGTGGCGCCCGGCACCTTCCCGGAGCGCAGGTACTGCACGAACAGCCCCTTGTCCGGATCCGACCACAGGGGGCCGTCGTAGAAGTTGCCCGGGCAGATGGCGTTGACCTTCACCCCGTGCTCGACGAGTTCCAGCGCAAAGCTCTGCACCAGCCCGATGCCGCCGAACTTCGACCCGGCATAGGCGCCGTTCTTGTTCGAGCCCACCAGCCCCGACTTCGAGTTGATCTGGATGATGTCGCTCATCCAGCCCGGCGCCGCGGTGTGCTGGGCGGCCAGCAGCCGGCCCAGGTGCTTCGTCACGAGGAAGAACGCCGTGTAGTTGATGTCCGTGGTCAACGCGAACGCGGACAGCTCCTGCTCCAGCACTCCCCCGGCCCGGACGATGCCGGCGTTGGAGATGACGAGGTCGAGGCCGCCGGTGGTCGCCGCGATCTGCTCGGCCATGGCGGCGACAGAGGCCTCATCGGCGACGTTGACCGTGATCGCGGCGGCGCGGTCGCCCAGCTCCGCGGCCAGGGCCGCGGCGCCGTCGCCGTTGAGGTCGGCGATGTAGACGAACGCGCCGGAGTCGATCAGCCCGTGGACGATCTCCGCGCCGAAGCCCTGGGCACCGCCGGTGACGACGGCGACCTTGCCCGCGACGACGGCGGACCGCGACGCCGCGCTGCGGGCCTCGGCGGTGCGCGCACCGGGGAGCGGGGTGAGGTCGCCGAGGGTGCGGGCGGAGAACTCGTACGTCTGTCCGTCCACTTCGACCGCGACGGTCCCCGGGAGGGGGAGGTCGACGTCGGCCAGGGCCTGGGGCAGGTCTGCGATCGAGGAGACCTTCTTAGGCTTCGAGGCCGACTCCGTCGGCACCTCAGCCAGCGGGTCCAGCGTCGAGGCCGACTCCGTCGGCACCTCAGCCAGCGGGTCCAGCTTCGAGGCCGACTCCGTCGGCACCTCAGCCAGCGGGTCCAGCGTCGAGGCAGACTGCGTCGGCACCTCAGCCAGCGGGTCCAGCTTCGAGGCCGACTCCGTCGGCGCCTCAGCCAGCGGGGTCACCAGGACCGGGACCCCGTACCGGGCCAGGTAGGCGCCGCGCACGACCGGCGCGATCTCGACCAGGCTCATGCCGTCACCGTCCTCAGGTCGTCGGCCGCCGCAGCGACCGTCAGTCCACCCTGCACCAGTCCACGGCCGAGTCCGGCGTAGCGCGCGACCCGCTCGGCGAGCGGCAGCGACGCCAGCGGGGAGTCGCCCGAGAACAGCCCGAGGCCGCCGTCGACCTCGGCCAGCCGCTCGTGGGCCACCATCGCCCAGGTGGCGTCGTTGAGGTGGGCCAGCTCCGGCCGCTGCAGCTCGGGGCAGTTGAAGACCTGCCGCGGCGTGTTGATGTCCACGCCCGACACCTCCAACAGCCCGTGCTCCGTCGCCAGCGCCGCGACCCGTGCCATCTGCTCAGGGGTGTTGCGCGGCGGCATGTACGTGATCGCCGGGATCCCGATGCGACGCAGCTCCTCCACCAGGAGATCGAGGAAGTCGTCTTCGAACTTCTCGGCCTTCTTGTCCCCCGTGGGCGACGCGGTGACGTCGCCGAGGTACGCATAGGCCGGGATGGCGTCGACGGACGTCGCGAAGGCGGCGACCTCGGCCATCGTCGGGCACTCGGTCCGGTCCGGGACGATGTAGATCTGCCCGAGGAACTCGGCCTTCATGACGCCCAGCAGGTCGAACACCAGGTGCGGGTTGTCGGGGTCCGCGAGCTGGTCGCGGACCTTGCCGCCGAGGGAGAGCCCGAGCTCGGCCAGGCCGTCGACGAGCGACCGGCCCACCCCGAAGCGCTCGATGAGCTTCGACGCCATGGCCGCCAGCAGGTGCCGTTCGGTCACGGTGCCGCCCCGGAGGAACTGCGACCGCTCGACGATGTCCTCCTCGAGGTCGATCAGCGGCGCGCCGAGACGGCCGAGGATCTCGTTGGCCCGCTCCACCATGGCCCCGGTCCGCCTGAGGCGGGCCTCGCGCACCGGCACCAGGTACTCGGCCACCGCATCGCGCGAGCGCGCCGGGATGCCCTGCACTGTCATGTAGGCGATGCCGGCCGTGTCGGGGTTGTTGAGCTTGCGGTCATGCAGCGGCGCGCGGCCCGATGCCACCTCCTCCTCGCTGTACATGTAGACGCGGCACTCGAAGCCGGTGACCGCGCCCATCCCGAGGAGCCCGGCGGCCTCCGCCATCTCGGCGGCCGCGCCGGCGGAGTCGTGGTCCACCGATCCGACGACCTGCAGCCCCGCCTCGCGGGCCCGCAGCGCCGCCATCGCCGGCGCGTACGGGCTGAACGAGTAGATGGTGTGCACGTGGTTGTTCGACTCGGTCACGAACTCCGGGAACTCGGGCGCCCCCTCCAGATACCCCTTCAGCGCGTCGAGCCGCTCGCCGGGCGTGGCGAGGGGGTCGTTGATCGCATCGCGCGACACGTCACACCCCCTGACGCGACCGGCGCGCCAGCTCGGCGACGGTCTGGTTGGTGGTGGGGACGTGTCCGGCCAGCGGCAGGATCCGCTCGTGGATGGCGTCGACGAGCCATTCGGGCTGCGGGAAGAACTCCTTCTCGAGCTCGGCCGCCGGGGTGATCGCGTTGCGCGATCCCACGACCGTGACCGGCGCGTCCAGGTGGTCGAACGCCAGCGTCTGGATCTGCGAGGCCACGTTGTGCAGGAAGGACCCGCGGTCGACGGCGTCGGAGGTGAGCACGAGGCGGCCGGTCTTCTTGACCGACTCGACGATCGGGTCCAGGTTGAGCGGCGCGATGAAGCGCAGGTCGATGACCTCGGTCGAGATGCCGTACTTCTCCTGCAGCAGGTCCGCGGTCTCCATGACGCGGTAGAGCGTCGGGCCGATGACCGCGATCGTGATGTCGGTGCCCTCGCGGCGCACGACCGGTTCGCCCTCCGGCACCTCGTAGTAGCCCTCGGGCACGCCGTCGGCCTCGAACTGCTCGGCCACGTCGTAGAGGAGCTGGGACTCGAAGAACATCACCGGATCGGTCCCACGCAGCGCCAGGTTCATCATGCCCTTGGCGTCGTACGGGGTGGCCGGGTAGTACACCTTGAGCCCGGGCATGTGCGCCACGAGCGCCGACCAGTCCTGCGAGTGCTGCGCGCCGTACTTGGAGCCGACGGACACGCGCATGACCAGCGGCATCGTCAGCAGGCCCGCGGACATGGACTGCCACTTCGCGGCCTGGTTGAAGATCTCGTCCCCGGCGCGGCCGAGGAAGTCGCAGTACATGAGTTCGACAATCGCGCGGCCGCCGGAGAGGGCGTAGCCGACACCGGCGCCGATGATCGCGGCCTCGGAGATCGGCGAGTTGAACAGCCGGTGGTACGGCAGCAGCTCGGTGAGCCCGCGGTAGACGGCGAAGGCGCCGCCCCAGTCGCGGTTCTCCTCGCCCCAGCCGGCCATGGTCGGGTCGGTGGCGAAGCGGTGGGCCACGGCCTCGAAGATGGCGTCGCGGTAGGAGTACGCCTTGGCCTTGGAGACGGGCTTGCCGTTCTCGTCGGTGGCCTTGCGCACCTTGTTCTTCAGCGACTTCACGCGGGCGTTCTCGGCCAGCGGTTCGAGCAGCTGCGGCTCGCCGTCGGCCATGGCCTCGACGTTGCCGTTGGAGTACATGACGGTCTCGATGAAGTCCATCCCGACGCGGGGGCTGGACTCCTCGTCCTTGGTCGCGATGGCGATGATCTTGGTGAGGCGCTCGTCGAACGTCGCCTGGATGTCGTCGACCTCGCCCTGGCTGAGCACCTTGTTCTCGACGAGGTACGCGGCGTAGTTCTTGAGGCCGTCGTGGCTCTCCCACAGCTCGACCTCGTCGCGCGTGCGGTAGCTCGACGCGTCCGACGGCGAGTGGCCGGAGAACCGGTAGGTGATGGTGTCGGTGAGGACCGGGCCGCGGCCGGACTCGAGGATCTCGCGCTTGCGGGCGACGGCGTCGGCGACGGCCAGCGGGTTGAGGCCGTCGACGCGTTCGGCGTGCATGGCCTCCGGGTTCACCCCGGCGCCGACGCGGGCGAGGATGTCGTAGCCCATGGTCTCGCCGGAGGTCTGGCCGCCCATGCCGTAGAAGTTGTTGAAGAAGTTGAACCAGATCGGCGGGTTGCCCTCCACGCCGTGTGTCCACAGGGTGCGGTACTGGTCCATGGCCGAGAACATCATGGCCTCCCACACCGGGCCGCAGCCCATGGAGGCGTCGCCGATGTTGGCGATGACGATGCCGGGCTGCTGGTTGACCCGCTTGAACAGGGCGGAGCCGGTGGCGATGTCGGCCGAGCCGCCGACGATGGCGTTGTTCGGCATGGAGCCGAACGGCGCGAAGAAGGCGTGCATCGAGCCGCCCAGGCCCCGGTTGAAGCCGGCCTTCCGGGCAAAGGTCTCCGCGACGGTGCCGTAGAGGATGAAGTTCTCGGCCAGGTCGAGGAGACCGTCGTGCTCGACCTTCTCGGCGAACCCGAGGGTCTCGCCGTCGAGGAACTCGCGCATGATCTTCTCCAGCTCGGCGGGATCGAGCTTGCGCGCCGCGGAGTAGCACTTGGCGAGGATCTCGCCGTGGCTGCGGTGCGAGCCGAAGACGAAGTCGGTCGGGTCGAGCTGCGAGGCCTGGCCGACGACGGCCGACTCCTGCCCGATGGACAGGTGCGCGGGGCCGCGGTGGTTGTACTCGACGCCGTTCCAGGCTCCGGTGGTCTTGATCGAGTTGAGCATGGTCTCGAACTGACGCACCGCAATCATGTCGTGGAGGATGTCGATGAGACCCTGCTTGCCGTAGCGCTCGAGCTCGGCGGCGAAGTCCGGCCGGTACTGGTTGACCGGGATCTCCGGGGCGGTGATGGAGGACGCCGAACGGACGTTGCTCGGGTCGACGATGAGGTTGCGTGGCATGGAATGTGACTCCTGTTGTTCGTGTCTCGCTCAGGCCTTCGCAGCCCAAGCCGCCTCTCGGATGAGTTCGCTGACGGTGGGATGGGGGAAGACGACCTGGCGCAGGTCGGTGATGGTGAGTTCGGTCTCCAGGACGACGGAGGCGCCCCAGACCATCTCGGAGGCGTAACTGCCGACGACGTGCAGGCCGACGACCTGCAGGGTGTCGGCGTCGTAGACGAGCTTCGCGGCCCCGGGGGCCTTGACGCCGTTCTCGGCGACGAAGCGGCCCGACATCGCGCCGGGCACCGTGACGGTCTGGACGTTGCCGCCCTTCGCCCTGGCCTGCGCCTCGGTGAGTCCGATGCCCGCCGCCTCCGGGATGGAGTAGACGGCCCATGGGATGGTGCCCCAGCGCATGACCTCGCCGCGGCGGTGCGCCTCGGGGTCCAGGATGTTGGCGGCGGCCACCTCACCCATGCGGTACGCGGCGTGGGCCAGCAGGGAGCGGCCGGTGACGTCTCCGATGGCCCAGACGTTCGGGAGGTTGGTGCGCATGCGGTCATCGACCGCGACACCCTTGCCCGAGACCTCGAGGCCGCTGCTCTCGGCACCCCAGCCCTGCACGGCGGGGCGGCGGCCGACCGCCATGAGCACGACGTCGGCCTCCACCGCCTCGGCGGAGCCGTCTGCGGTGGTGTACTTCACGCTGCCACCGTCGATGGCGGTGACGGTGCACGACAGCTTGAAGGTCACGTTGCCGAGCGCCTTGCGCAGCATGGGTGCGAGTTCGGCGTCCATGAACGGGACGATCTCGGGCAGCATCTCCACGACGGTGACCTCAGACCCGAGCGTGGCGAACAGGCTCGCGAACTCCAGCCCGATCACGCCGCCGCCGATCACGGCCAGGCGCGGCGGGATCGCGTCGACGGCGAGCATGCCGGTGGAGTCCACCACGTGCGGATTGTCCTTCGCCCCGGGGATGGGGGGCATGACGGGGACGGAGCCGGTGGCGAGGATGACGTGGTCGCCGGTGTAACTCTCCGCTCGTTGAGCCGGACCGGAGCCGGAGGCGCCGTCCGCGTCGACACGGACGGTGACCCGTCCGGGCCCGTCGAACGTGCCGTACCCCTTCACGACGGTAACGCCGGCCTTCTTCTCCGCGAAGCCCACGCCCTTGACGAGGGTCGTGACGGTCTGGGCCTTCCACTTCTGCAGTTCGGTCCAGTCCACCGAGATGTCGGAGGTGTGGATGCCGAGGTTGCTGCCGTGCTTGGCGTGTTCGTAGGTCTTGGCCGCGTTCAGCAGGGCCTTCGTGGGGATGCAGCCCACGTTGAGGCAGGTGCCGCCCAGGGCGTCGGCCTCGACGAGGAGGACCTTCCTGCCCGCGTGGCCGAGTCGCTCCGCGGCGATGTAGCCGCCGGGGCCGCCGCCGAGGACGATGACGTCGTAGTCACTCATGGATGTGTCGGTTCCTCTCAGCCGAGAACGGTGATGTCGATGGCCTCGATGAAGCGCACGAGGTCCTGCAGGAAGCGGGCGGCGTCCGCACCGTCGATGACGCGGTGGTCCGCGGTGAGCGACAGCCCGATGCGCTGCTCGGCACCGACGGAGCCGTCGGCGTTGACCTTGACGCGCGGGAAGATGGCGTCGACGCCGAGGATGGCGGTCTGGGGCACGTTGAGCAGCGGGGTGAACGACTCGATGCCGAAGCCGCCAAGGTTCGACACCGTGAACGTCGCACCCGACAGCAGGTCCGGGTTGATCGAGCCCTGGATGGCCTCGTTCGCCAGCTGCTTGCTGACCGCGGAGAACTCCCGCAGGCTCATCAGCGACGCGTTGCGCACCGTCGGGACCAGCAGGCCGCGGGGGGTGTCGCATGCGAAGCCCAGGTGGACCCGCTCGAAGGTGGTGAGCACGCCGTCGGCCAAGTGCGCGTTGTGCGAGGGGTTCTGGGCGGCGGCGCGGACCGCGGCGTAGCCGACGAGGTCGCCGATGGTGACGCCGGTCATGCCGAGCGCAGGGTCCGAGCTCTTGAGCTTCTTGCGCAGGTCCAGCAGCCCCTGCGCGTTCGCGGTGGTGGTGTAGGTGAGCTGCGCGGACGTCGCCAGCGAGTTCATCATCCGCTCGGAGATGACCTTGCGGACGCCCTTCACCTGCGTGGCCTCCGAGGGGCCGGGGAAGTCGGCGTCGACGGCGGTGGCCGGGCGCGCGGCGGGCATCGTCGGGGCGACGGCCTCCGGAGCCGGGCCGGCGGTGAGGTCGGTCGTGGTGACGCGACCGCCGAGGCCGGTGCCCTGCGCGGCGGCGCCGTGCGCACCGGCCCGTGCGGCAGCGGGCGTGGCTGAAGTCAGCGCCTCCTTGACGTCGCGCTCGATGACGCGGCCGCCGGGGCCGGAGCCCTCCTCGACGGCGCCGAGGTCGAGCGAGTTCGCCGCGGCGAGGTTGCGGGCGCGGGGGCTGGCTGCGCCGGTGGCGGCGGCACGCTCGGCGGGTTGCGCGGCGACCTCGGGGGTGGCCGACGCCTCCGTGGGCTGAGGCGCGGGGGCTGCGTCGCCCTCACCGTCCTTGCCGGCCCAGCCGACGGCGTCGAGGGCGGGCTTCGGGTCCTCCCCGGCCGCGCCGACGACGAGGAGCGGCTCCTTGACGGGGACGTCGTCGCCCTCGTCCCACAGCAGCGCCAGCACGGTGCCGGCAGCGGTGGAGGGCACCTCCATGGAGGCTTTGTCGGTCTCGACCTCGCAGACGATGGCGTTCTCGGCGATCTCGTCGCCCACCTTCACCTGCCACGACACGATCAGGCACGACTCGACACTGTTGCCGAGCTGCGGCATGACTACGACGGTTGCCATTGGCTGTCCTTCTGGGTTGGGTCTTCGTTGTCAGACGACGAGCACCGTGGTGCGCTCGCGGAGTGCATCGGCGGCGCCCTCGGGGAGGCCGCGGTCGGTGATGATCCCGGCGATGTCCGGGAGGCGGAGGAACGTGACGAAGCCGGCCTGGCCGAACTTCGAGGAGTCGGCGAGCAGCCAGGTCTCCTCGGCCCGGCGGGCCATGCCGGAGGCCACCTGTCCGCCCTCGACGAAGCGGGTGGTGAGGCCGCGCTCGGGGGAGAACCCGTCGGTGCCCAGGAACGCGAGCCGGGTGTTGAAGTCTGTGATGGCGCGCTCGGCGAGCGGCCCGACGAACGACTCGGACTCCGCCCGGAACACGCCCCCGGTGAGGATGACTCCGAGGGCGGGGTTGCTGCGGGCGGCGCTGAACACGAGGGCCGAGTTGGTGACGATCTGGACGCCTGAGCGGCCCGCCAGGTGCTTGACGACCATCGCCGTGGTGGTGCCCGCCTCGATCATGATGGTGTCGTCGTCACGCACCAGCGCCGCGGCCGCGGCCGCGATGCGCTGCTTGGCGTCGACGTTGACCTTCTCGCGCTGGAGGATCGACTTCAGCGTCGTCGGACGGGCGCCGCCGCGGGTGCGCACGAGGAGCCCTCGCTGTTCCAGTGTGCGGAGGTCGCCGCGGATGGTGACCTCCGAGACGCCGAGGCGAGCCGCCAGCGACGAGACGGTCAGGGTCCCGTCGTCCGAGAGACGCGACATGATCTCCTGCTCGCGTTCCGCGCGCTCGACCGTCATTGGCGTCCCATCACTGTCGGTTCCGAAGTGGTTTCGATGTCACCACGCTAAACCCTTCGGATCAGCTTCGATACCCCCCAACAGGAAAGCTGAGCATTTGCCCACGGGATCGCCGCATTGACGCCCCGGCGGGCCGGGATGAGCGCGTACCCTGGCCGCAGGAGGCCGATCATGCCCAGTCGTCGCCAGGTCCTCACCGCCGCTAGTCTCAGCGCCCTCACCCTTGCCGTCGCGTCGTGCGCGCCGCCGCGGGCCGACGAGTTGCGGGGCACGCAGCCCCCCGAGGAGTTCCCGCTCGACACCGTGTCCGCACCGACCGCAGCCGCCGCCACCGAATCGTTGGCGTGGACCCTGCTGGCCGGCAAGACCGGCAACCGGGTGCTGGGGCCGAGCTCTCTGATATCCGCCCTCGTCATGCTCGGCGAGGGCGCCGCCGGAGCCAGCGCGGCATCACTGGACAGCACCGTCGGCCTGGCGGGGGACGAGCGGTCCGCGGCCGTCGCGGCGCTGCGACAGTCACTGGCGGGCTACGACTCGCTGCCGTCCAGCCTGGACAAGAAGGACCCGCCCGAGGACATCGTCGTGCATCAGGCGTCGCAGGTCGTCATCCTCGACGACGCCGTGGTCCGGCAGCAGTACCTGGACCGCCTCACGCGTTTCTACGACTCGGGCGTGGAGCGCGTGCCGAGGGACGACGCCAAGGCCAACCTCGACGCCTGGGCCCGCAAGCACACCGCGGGGCTGATCGAGAAGTCCGCCATCGAGATCACCCCGAACCTGCAGTTGGTGCTCCAGGACGCCGTCCTGTTCGCGGCTCGCTGGCGGACCCCCTTCTCGAGCCAGTGGCCGGTGCCGTTCACCCCGGCCGGCTCAGAACCCAAGGAGGTGCCGGGCATGACGGAGATCATCCCGGCCCGGTTCGCGGAGTCGGGGCGCTGGACCGCGGTCAGGCTCCCCTACGACGACACCCTCGCGATGGATGTCATCCTCCCGGGCCCCGGCATCACGCCCGCGGAGCTCGCCCCGGACGATCTCGTCGCCGTCTCCGCCGGGCTCGCGGAGGCCGCGGAGATCCTGGTCTCGGTGGTGATGCCCGAGTCGGACCAGAAACAGACGTGGGACCTGCTCGAGCCCGTGCGGGAGGCGGGAATCGACCTGTCGGATCTCAGCGGCATCATCGACGGCGGCACGCTCGGCCAGCTCGTGCAGCAGGTGACCCTGACCGTGAGCCCCAAGGGCACCGTGGGGGCGGTGCTGACGGAGGGCGCCGTCGGGACGGGGGCGCCGGCCTACGACGCGGAGATCCGCGTCGACCGGCCGTATGTCATGCGGGTGCTGGACACACGTACCCGGTGGCCCATCTTCCTCGCCGTCGTCGAGGACCCCGCCGCTCCAGCCGAGTAGCACCCCGGTCGCCGGCTGGGTGATCGGCCTCGGCCTCGGCCGCGGTTTGAGCCGGACACGGCTCTCGGCGAGTGCGTTTGAGCCTGGCTTCGGAGTCGCTGTGACTTGAACGATCACTAGGCGGGATTCGCGCGTCGAAAGCCGTGTCCGGCTCAACCAGCCTCATCGAGGGCCGTGTCCGGCTCAAACAGCCCCCTTGAAAGCCGTGTCCGGCTCAACGTCCTGACCCGCAGAGGGCTACGAACCGAGGGCGAGCGGCAGGAGTTGCGCGGCCCAGGCCACCACCATCAGCACCGTCGCGACGAGTGCCGGGGTGGGGCGGCGCCCACCCCTGGCGCCCTGCGGGCCGGCGCCGAGCCACGACTGCAGCTCGGCCGCCGCGGCCTCGGTGGTGGCGCCCGGGCGCACCACGGCCGGGTCGATGCTCAGCATGTCCTCCGGGTCACGGAGCCGCACACCGACGGCGTGACTGCCGGGCGCGATCAGGTCGACGCGCGCGGGGCCAACCACGTCGTCGAGCAGGAGCCCGTACCAGCCGAAGCCCTGCCGGAACCGGCCGAACTCGCCCCACGACCACGACGTCGCCCAGAACGGGCCGGTCACCACCACGAGGACGGCGAGGAGCAGGCGGATGTTGTTGAACCAGTCGCCCCACGCCTCCGTGATCATGAAGGGCACCGCCAGCGCGCCCACGCCCGCCACGGCCAACGCCGCCACCCACCGCGTCCACCGCCCGTGATGCAGTGCCCACAACGCCAGACTCTCCTGAACCGTGGTGGGCGCCGCCTCGTCAACGTCCCAGCCCGGCTGCCCGGGTCTGATGGCCCGGAGGAACCGCCGCCGACCCCTGAAAGGCTGGGGCTCCTCCACCTCGGCCAGCCAGACCTGCCCCGTCGCCCTGGCCAACGCCACCGAGGAGCCGTAGGCCCAGCTCCCGACCAGGATGAACGGCTCCGCGCCGTTGGTGTCGGGGCCGACGACGGCCTCAGCCATCTCCTTCTCCTCGCCGGTGAGGCTCGCCATCTCCTCGGCAACGACCTCATGGTGGATGTCGTCGGCCCAGTGCGCCACGTCCATGGCCGTGGCCGGCATGGGCATGTCGGCCAACTCCTCGTCGTCGTCCTCCGGCTCCCATGCGTCGGCGGCGTCGACGGCCTCGGCCACCCTGTCCCGGTCCGCCAGGCCGTCGAGGTTAGTGAGCTCAAGGGCCGGCCAGTCCGCGTCGGTGGGGAGCACCAGCGCGATCTCGCCGTTGCACACCACCCGCACCGTCACACCGGGCGCGCCCTGCGCCACCAGCCTGGCCCGCCGCCGATGCGGCGCGACGTAGCGTCCCCACACCGCCGCCGCGGCCATGGGCACCGCGGCCACCAGGCCGAGGAGCCACGCCGGATTGTCCTGGCCGGCGCCAACCAGCACCGCGCGCGACCCGTCGGTGAGCACCTCCACCTGATCACCCACCACCACGTCGTCGTACCAGGGGCTCTCGATCTCCCGGTCCACGCCGTCGAGGACCACCGTCAGGTACTGATAGCCGTCCTCGTCCTCCTCGATCGCGGAGACGGGGACGCTCACCAGCGACGCCCCGGCCTCGAACCGGGCCGCGTCCCGCACCTCCGACTGATGGATCACCAAACCGACGACGCCTGCCACCACGACCGCCGCCACCCCGCCGACGCCGAGCCATCGACGCAGCGTCGGGGTTGCGGCCCAGGACCCTTCGAACGGCACACCGGTGGCGGGGACCACCACGTCCCCGCGCGGCCGGGAGCGCGAATCCCGCACGAGAACGAACCCGAGCATCACGGCCGCTGTCAGCCCGGCGGCCCACCACAACGCCTGCTGGCCTGACCAGGCGACGCCGACGACGGCGCAGGCGACCGCGGTCGCAAGCGCCACGCGCGGCGCGAGCCACACCAGCACACCGGAGACGACCACGGTCAGCCCCAGGCCGATCGCGATGTATCCCCCCGACCACAGCGGCGGGCGGGCGAACGCGTGGGCCCCCAGTGGCTCAAGGACTCCGATGCCGATGGCGAGGGTGATGAAGGTCCAGGCGGTCCTGAGCCAGGACAGATGGGTCCGGCTGAGGCGGAGGTCGCGGGAGGAGAGGCGGTGCACCAGGGCAGTATGGCCGAAACAGGCCCCGGCTCGTCCCGTGGGGGTGGGGTGGTGTTGAGCCGGAGCGGGCTGGGATCAGCCCGTGGGCGAGGGCTCCGGGCCGAGGAACGCGTGCAGATCCTCGGCCAGGTCCGCGGGGGGCTTCCAGTAGGCGAACTCGTCGAGGGGGCTGGGGTCCACCGCGAAGTTGCCGTCGTGCAGCGGCACCAGCGACATCGTCGAGCCCCATCCGTCGACGAGCACGAAGGCGCCGCGGTTGTCGATCCCCATGCCGGGCACGTCCCCGCCCACGTCCGTGCGCAGCGACTCCACCATCCGTGCCAGCAGGTCCTCCGGAACCTCGTCGATGACGCGGACATCGCTGTAATCGCGGGAGCAGACGTGGCCGACCAGGATCGCGTCTGGCGTGGTCGGAACCAGGGTGGTCAGCGGTGGACACACCTCCGGGGGCTCCGACGGTGCCACCTCCCCGGATCGCTGGCCCTCCCACAGCCCGACCAGGGTCTGCAGGAACCCTTCGCCGCCCGAGAACTGGCGTTCCCCGTCGCTCACCACCTTGCAGCCGTGCAGCTCCCCGCGCAGGCGCTGCGCACCGTCCGGGTAGTCGAGCACCACGACGTAGGTCATCCGGTACTCCGCGGTGCACGCGACGTCCCCGGGCAGGGGCTCGAGGGCATTGAACGCGGCCGTCACCTCGTCCAGCCCCTCCGTCAGCGGTTCGAGTGGTCCGCCCGTGGCCGGGAAGCCCTCGCTCGGGTCCCCGCACAGCCACGCGCGCAGCGCTCCGTCGGGGAGATCGCCGTCGAACGGGGTGAGCTGGAGCCCGGCCTCGCGCGTCTCCTCCGCGATCCCCGCGCACGGGTTCTCCACCGGCGCGACCGTAGGCGTGGCGGATGCTTCCGTGGGCGTGGGCGAGGGAGCGGACGGCTCAAGCGAGCTTGAGCCCGAGGGGATGGGGCTGGGAGTATCCCCCGGCACCGCACCGTCCGGGCCGCGCAGCGCCTGGTACCCCAGCGGGATCGCGACGGCCGCCAGCACCAGGCCCCCGACGACGGCGCCCGTCACCCACCGGCGCGGCCTGCGGCCCTCCGCATCAGCGGCCGCGCCCGTCCCGTCCGCTGCGCCGTCGTCCGTCATCTCGACCTCGTCTCTGAGCCGCCCGCGGCAGGACACAGCGGGGCTGAACCCATTGTCCCCCTCGATCGCGACGCCCGGAAGGGGCACGGTGGGCATCTGCCCGGATCGCCCGCGAAACCGCCGCTCCGCGACCCGCCGGTGGTGGAATTGCCCTGAGCCCACCCCCCATGCCCGAAGAAAGGCCCCCATGGACATCCTGTTCGACACCGCCAACCTCGACGACATCGAGCGACTCACGCCCATCTACCCCGTCACGGGCGTCACCACGAACCCGTCGATCCTCAAGAAGGAGGGCCCCATCGACTTCTACGCCCACCTCAAGCGCATCCGGTCGATCATCGGCCCCAACCGGACGCTGCACGTGCAGGTGCTGGCGAAGGACGCGCAGGGCATGATCGACGAGGCACACCGCCTGCTCGACATGATCGACGCCAACGTCTACCCCAAGGTCCCGACGACGGAGGCGGGTATCCAGGCGATGCGCGTGCTCAAGAGCGAGGGCGTGAAGGTCACCGCCACCGCCATCTACTCCAAGACCCAGGGCTTCCTCGCCATCGCGACCGGCGTCGACTATCTCGCCCCCTACTACAACCGCATGCAGAGCCTCGACATCGACACCCGGGGGACGCTCAGCGCCCTGGCCAGCTTCATCGACCGCTTCGAGGCGCCCAGCAAGATCATGGCCGCGAGCTTCAAGAACATCGCGCAGGTGTCGCACGCGCTGGAATCGGGCGCGCACGCGGTGACCCTGTCTCCCAAGCTGCTGCGCCAGGCCCTGTCGGCGCCCATGATCGAGGATGCCGTCGACGCGTTCATCTCCGACTGGAAGGACGTCCACGGGACGACGACGCTCCCCTGAGGCTTCCCTTTGGATACCCCCAGGGGTATATACTTCTTCGCAACAGAAGGAGTGCACATGGCGACCATCATCACCATCGAGACCCCCACGCTCGGCGACCGCAGCTACGTCGTCCACGACGGCGCCGTCGCGTTCGTCGTCGATCCTCAGCGCGACATCGACCGCGTCACCGCCATCCTCGACGAGGCCGGCGTCACGCTGAAGGCGGTTTTCGAGACCCACATCCACAACGACTACGTGACCGGTGGGTACGCGCTGGCCCACGCCACCGGCGCGGACTACTACGTCAACGCCCAGGACGAGGTGTCCTTCGAGCGCACGCCCATCGTCGACAACCAGGTCGTGGAGATCAGCCCCACCATGTCGGTCCGGGCCATCGCCACGCCGGGCCATACCTACACGCACCTGTCATACGCGCTGTTCGACCCCACCGCGGACGACGACGACGCGCGGGGCCAGGCCGTCTTCAGCGGCGGTTCGCTCCTCTTCGGCGCCACCGGCCGCCCAGACCTCCTCGGCGCCGAGCACACGCACGAGCTGGTCAAGCACCAGTACAACTCGGCCCACCGGCTCGCCAGCGAACTGCCCGACGGCACGGAGATCATGCCGACGCACGGCTTCGGGAGCTTCTGCTCCGCCACCCAGACGGAGGGCGACGAGTCGACCATCGGGCGCGAGAAGCGCGTCAACCCGGTGCTGACGAAGGACGAGGCCGAGTGGATCGAGGAGATCCTGGCCGGCCTCGACGTGTATCCGGCGTACTACGCGCACATGGCCCCGTCCAACTCCGCCGGCCCGGGCGAGCCGGACCTCACCGAACCGACGCGCGCCGACAAGGACGAGATCCGCGCCCGCCTCGAGCAGGGTGAGTGGGTGGTCGACCTGCGCAACCGGGTGGCCTACGCGGCCGGCCACGTGCCCGGCAGTTTCAACTTCGGCATCGACGGACAGATCGCCACCTACATCGGCTGGATGATCCCGTGGGGAACCCCGTTGACGCTGCTCGGGGAGTCCCGCGAGCAGGTCGCCGAGGCCCAGCGCGAACTCGTCCGAATCGGCATCGACCACATCGCGGCGAGCGCCACCGGCGGTCCGGCCGAGTGGACCGACTCCCCTGCCACGCTGCAGCGCGCCGACTTCGGAGACCTCAGCCAGGTCCGCCACCACCGCGAGGTGCAGATCCTCGACGTCCGCCGGGCCCCCGAGTACGCCGAGGCCCACATCGACGGCGCCGTCAACATCCCGCTGCACGACCTGATCACGCGCATCGACGAGGCGCCCCAGGGTGAGCTGTGGGTGCACTGCCTCAGCGGTTACCGCTCCTCGATCGCCACCTCGATCCTCGCCGCGGCCGGGCGCACCGTCGTGGCGGTCGACGACAAGTTCGAGAACGCCGAGAAGAGCGGCCTCCCGCTCGTGAGCGGGAAGTGACGACGTCTGACGTGGCGGAGTGCAGCGTCGGGGACCTGTACTCCGCCTGGAAGCGTGACGAGTACATCCTCGACGTCCGCGAGCCCGACGAGTACGCCGAGGGCCACGTGCCGTCGGCGGTCCTCATCCCGCTCGGGGAGCTCGCGGCCCGGGTCGGCGAGGTGCCGCGCGACCGGCCGGTCTACGTGGTGTGCCGCTCGGGGCGCCGCTCGATGACCGGTGTCCGGACGCTCGCCGCCTCCGGGATCGAGGCCACGTCCGTGAGTGGCGGCACCCTGGGATGGATCGCGGCGGGATACCCGGTGTCCGGGCGACCACACCTCGCGGGGACCACTCGCCGATGAGCTGGTGGTTGGTGCCGCTCGCCGCTCTGGTGGGGCTCGTCATGGGCGCCCTGGGCGGCGGCGGCGCCATCATCACGGTGCCCGTGCTGGTCTACCTGGCGCAGCAACCCCCCGCGGCGGCCATGGTCGGCTCGTTGATCGTCGTGAGCGCGACGGCGACGGCCGGGCTCATCGGGCACTGGCGGGCCCGGCTGGTCCGGCTGGGAGAGGGCGTGGCGTTCGCCGCGCTGGGCTCGGCCGGAGCGGTCGCCGGGTCGCTGCTGTCGATGCAGGTCCCCGGCCAGCTCCTCATGGCGCTGTTCGCCGTGCTGCTGCTGATCGTCGCCGGACTGATGACCAAGAAGTTCCTGCGCCCCTCGCCGACCCCGCCGCGGGACGTACCGCCGATGATCGGCGGTGACCCGCGCCGCGTGAACTGGCGGCAGGTCGCCGTCGTCACCGCCACCGCCACGGGAGTTGGGATGCTCACGGGGTTCTTCGGCGTCGGCGGCGGCTTCGCGATCGTTCCGGCACTCGTGATGGTGCTGGGATTCTCGATGCAGCAGGCCGTCGCGACGTCGCTGTTGGTCATCGTGCTCAACTCACTCGTCGCGCTCGCGACGCGACTCACGGTCGCCGTCGACGTGGATTGGGCCCTGATCGGCTGGTTCAGCGTGGTGGCCGCCGCCGGCGCCATCCTCGGCGGCCGCCTCGGGCGCCGGCTCCCCGCACGCACGCTGGGGCTCGGCTTCGCCGCCCTGCTGGCCGTGACGGCGGTGCTTATCCTGACCCAGTCGCTGACAGGCTGACCCCCCGTCCTACGCTTCAACCATGCTTGATTCAAGCGCGGTTGATACGACGCTCGACGCGGCGGAGGCGCTCGCAGTCCTCCAAGCCGTGGCCGACCCGATCCGGTGGCGGGTCCTCACCCGCCTGTCCACCTGCCGGCGCTGCGTCTGTGACCTGCAGGGCGAGATCGACATCGCCCCCAACCTGCTGAGCTACCACCTCAAGGTCCTCCGGGACGCCGGCCTGGTGGTGGGGACGCGTCGCGGCCGGTGGATCGACTACACGCTGACCGACGACGCGCAGGCGCGGGTCAAGGCCGCGCTCCCCGGCGAGCTGGGCCGGTGGTGACCGTGCTGAGGTCGCTCGCGGTTCCCCGCTCCACCCGCACGCTCGTCGCGGCCCTCCTGGGTGCCTCTGTCGGGTGGGCGGCGCTCTACGCCCTCAACGAGGTGCTGTGGGACGCCCTGTTCGTCTCGGTGCTCGGTCTCGATCTCGACGAGCGCGTCCCGGGCGCGGTCCACTTCTTCCTCTACGACACCTCCAAGATCTTCCTACTCCTGACCGGGATGATCTTCCTGATCGGCATGCTCCGCACGACGCTGCGGCCGGAGCGCGTCCGGCAGTTCCTCGACGGCAAGCCCTTGGTGGTCTCGCTGCTGCTCGCAGCGCTTTTCGGGGCCATCACGCCGTTCTGTTCGTGCAGTTCCATCCCGCTGTTCATCGGTTTCGTGGGCGCCGGCATCCCCTTGGCGGTGACCCTCACCTTCCTCATCGCATCGCCCCTGGTCAACGAGGTGGCAGTCGTGCTGCTGGCCGACACGTTCGGCGCCGCCAACACCGTCGCCTACGTCGCCGCGGGCCTCACGGCCGCCATCGTCATCGGCTTCATCTTCAGCCGCCTGAGCCTGGACCACCTCGTCGCCGACTTCGTCTTCAAGACCCCCGTGGCCGTCCTCCAGGCCGACGGGCGGCGTCCCACCCTGCACGAACGGGTCGAGGCGGCCCTCGAGGAGACGCGCGAGATCGTCGGCCGGGTGTGGAAGTGGATCCTCATCGGCGTCGGCGTGGGGGCGTTCATCCACGGGTGGGTCCCCACCGAGTTCTTCGCCACCTACGCCGGGCCCGACAACCCCTTCGCCGTGGTGCTCGCCACGCTCGCCGGCGTGCCGCTGTACGCGAACGCCGCCGGTGTCATCCCCATCGCCGAGGCGCTGTGGAGCAAGGGGATGGCGCTGGGCACCGTCATGTCGTTCATGATGGCCACCGTCGCGCTCTCGCTGCCCGAGTTCATCCTGCTCAAGCAGGTCCTCAAGCCCAAGCTCTTGGCGCTGTTCTTCGGCAGCGTCGCGGTGGCCATCGTGGTCATCGGAGTCCTGTTCAACCTGGCCACCTGACCGGTCCAGGGAAAGTGAGAGAAGGAAACATGCTGATCAAGGTCCTCGGCCCCGGCTGCAAGAACTGCCAGACCCTGGAGAAGAACGTGCGCGAGGCGCTGAGCCGCCTCGACCTCGACGCCGACGTCGAGAAGGTCACCGAGTACGCCGACATCATGGCACACGGCGTCATGTCCACGCCCGGTCTCGTGATCGACGGCGACGTCGTCTCCTACGGCCGGGTCCCCACCCCTGGCCAGATCGTGGAGCTGATCCAGTCCCGCTAGGGTCGGGGCATGCGTGGAGAATACAAGGTCCCCGGCGGGAAGCTGGTCGCCGTCGACCTCGAGACGGACGGCGGGCGAATAGCCCAGGCCGCCGTCTCGGGTGATTTCTTCCTCGAGCCGGACGAGGCCCTCGACAACATCAACGGGGCCCTCCTGGGGATGCCCGAGTCGTCGTCGGTGGCGGATCTGGCCGCGGCCATCACGGCGCGGCTCGACCCGGCCGCCACGCTCATCGGCTTCACCCCCGAGGCGGTGGGCATCGCCGTGCGGCGCGCGCTCGGGCACGCCTCGGACTGGTCGGATCACACGTTCGACGTGATCGGCCCGGTCTCGATGGACCCGCGCATGCACGTGGCCCTCGACGAGGTGATCGCCGCCCGGCTGGCGCGCGGCGAGATCAACCCGAGCCTGCGCATCTGGGAGTGGGACCAGCCGCTGGTGGTGATCGGCTCGTTCCAGTCCTACCGCAACGAGATCGACGACGATGGCCGCGCCCGCCACGGCATCAACGTCGTGCGGAGGATCACCGGCGGTGGCGCCATGTTCATGGAGCCCGGCAACTGCGTCACCTACTCGCTCGTGGTGCCGGCGTCGCTCGTCGAGGGGCTGAGCTTCGAGCGGTCCTACGAGTTCCTGGACCAGTGGGTGATGGGTGCGTTGGCCGAACTGGGCGTGAACGCCCGGTACGTGCCGCTCAACGACATCGCATCCGACAAAGGCAAGATCGCCGGCGCGGCGCAGCGCCGGGTGACCGGAGGCGTCGTCGTACACCACGTGACGATGGCCTACGACATCGACGCCGACAAGATGCTGGAGGTGCTGCGGATCGGCCGCGAGAAGCTGTCCGACAAGGGCACCAAGTCCGCGAACAAGCGCGTGGATCCACTGCGCTCGCAGACGCGGCTGCCCCGCGACGAGATCATCACCGCGTTCCTGGCGCACTTCGAGGGCCGCTACGCGACGCAGCGCCGCGGGTACACCGAGGACGAGCTCGCCGCCGCGCAGCACCTGGTCGAGACCAAGTTCAGCTCCGAGGAGTGGACCAAGCGGATTCCCTGATCGGGCGCGGGAATCGACGCCTGCGGCGTCGGCTTCGAGACTCGCCCGGGTGCTGCGCACCGGGCGCGACCTCAGCGAACGGGGTTGGCTTCGGCTTCGAGACTCGCCCGGGTGCTGCGCACCGGGCGCGACCTCAGCGAACGGGGTTGGCTTCGGCTTCGAGACTCGCCCGGGTGCTGCGCACCGGGCGCGACCTCAGCGAACGGGGTGGCGCGACCTCAGCGAACGATCGTCACTCGCCGGGCTGGCGCACCCCCACGGTGAGGATCAGGTTGGCGTACAGGCGCTGGTCCGCGCTCACGATCACCACCGAGACGTCGTCGGACTTCGCGACGTCGTAGAAGTCCCACCGCGGGATCTCGACGAACTCCACACCCGGAAGGGCGGCACGGTACTCGTCGTGCGCCGGGATCGAAGCAGGCGCCTCCGCCCCGCTGGCGTCCGCCGCCGGGATCATGATGCCCGCCTGCTCGATCGGGATCGTCCGCTTCAGGACCTCGAGGATGTCGGACACCGTCAGCAGGCCGGGCGCGAGGTTGAGGTAGATGCGCTCAGCCGACGCCGGCGCCCCGGTCGACGCCGGGTAGTTGCCGTCGGTGATGAGCACCTTCGAGCTGTGGCCCGCGCGGCCCAGAGCGCCGAGCAACTGCGGGTGGGTCATGGGTCCGTAGAGCATTGAATGGGTCCTTTCGAGTGGATCAGCTGCTGGCCCGGACGACCAGCGTGGGTGAGATGAGAGTGGACTCGGCAGCGTATCCGGCCAGCAGTTGGCTCAGCGCCGCGACGGCGACCTCGCCCACCGCGCGGAAGTCCTGGCGGATGGTCGTCAGGGGCGGCAGGAAGCTCTCCGAGCCCAGGGCGTCGTCGAACCCGACCACGCGCACGTCGCCGGGGACCGCCCGCCCGGCCAGCTGCAGCGTCGTCATGGCTCCCAGCGCCAGGTGGTCGTTGGCGGCGAAGATGCCGTCCACGTCCAGAGGCAGACGGGCGACGAGGGGGGCGGCCGCCGTCGAGTCCCAGGACCTGGCCGGCAGGATCAGCGGCGCGATGCCCGCGGCGGCGACGGCCTCGCGGTAACCGCTCAGCCGCTCCCGCGCATCGGTCCATTCCTCTGGACCTTCCAGGTGCGCGATCCGGGACGCCCCCCGCTCGAGCAGATGTTCGACGGCGAGGCGGGCGCCGAGCCGGTGGTCGACGGCGACGCCCACGACGGCATCCGGGAGGTCGTGGGTCTGTCCCACGTACACCGTCGGGAGCCGCGCCGCGACCGTGTGCACCCACGACCTCGGCTCGCCGCGACCGCCCAGCACGACGACGCCGTCGGCGCCGACCGGCACGAGCTGGTGCAAGGGCACCGTGCCGAGGTCCGCCCGGATCACCGAGGTGGAGATGTGCAGGTCGAGGGCGGCCAGTGCCTGGCAGACGGCGACGAACGTCGTGGCGTGTCCGTGCAGCAGCGGCACCGCGTCGATGATGTGCACCGAGCCGGTGCGGTTGGCCGACAGCGAGCGCGCCGCCATGTTGGGTTGGTAGTTCAGCTGCTCGATGGCCGCCAGCACCTTGAGCCGCGTCGCCTCAGCGACGACGTCCACCCCGCGCACGACACGCGAGGCGGTCTGCATCGACACCCCGGCCGCCTCCGCGATGTCGCGGAGATTGGCCCGTGGGCGACGTCGGCTCATCGCTCCACCTCGTAGCGCACCGTCCTGGCCGAGGCCGCGATGACGCCGTTGCGCCCGGCCGGATCCAGGTGGCCCATGATCTCGAGCTGGGCGATGAGGGAGCCCAGCGACGACGCCTCGACCGGCCCGGCGATGACGGGCACCCCGACCGCGTCCGCCGTGAGACGGCACAACAGGGCGTTGCGCGACCCGCCGCCCACCATGGTGAGCTCCGATGGCCGAGCGCCGGTGAGCGCCGCCAGCGCGTCGATGCCGCGGGCGTACCGGGCGGCCAGGGACTCGAGGATCACCCGCACCACCGCTCCCTCGTCGAGCTCGGCCGGCCCGCCCTGCGCGGCCACCGCGGACGAGACCCGCCCGACCATGCCGCCGGGCTGCGCGAAGCCCGGCTCGTCCGGGTCGATGAGGATTCCCGTCGACGGCGCCGCCTCGGCCGCCCTGACCAGGTCGACGATGTCGTGGACGCCCCCGGTGGCCCGCCACTCACGCTGGCACTCCTGCAGGATCCACAGCCCGGTGATGTTGAACAGGGGGCGTAGTCCTCGGTCCGCCCGCGCCTCGTTGGTGAGCCCGAGGGCGTGGGCCTCGGCGCTGAGGAGGGGTTCGTCGCGGAGGACGCCGAGCACCGACCAGGATCCGCAGGAGAGGAACAAGGTCTCCTCCCCCGGCCTCCGCTGCAGCGCGTGCACCGCGCAGGCCGTGTCGTGGGCTCCCGCGCGGACGACGGTGAGTTGTTCCAGCCCCGGGATCCGGCACGGCCCGACGACGGTGAGCTCGGCCGTGACGTCGCCGAACCAGGATCGCGGGATGCCCAGCGCCTCGAACACGTCGTCGTTGAATTCATGGGCCCCTGGGCGGCAGAGCGCCGACGTGGAGGCGTGGGACCTGGACCAGCCGGCCTCACCGGTGAGGAGGTAGGTGATGTAGTCGGGCAGCAGCAGCACCCGCGACACCTGCGCCGCCAGCTCCGGTTCCTCGGTGACGAGCGCGAAGAGCTGGTTGGCGGTGTTGATCGTCGCCGGGGCGATGCCGGTGGCCGCCCACACGGCGTCGTCGTCGAGCCGCACGCGGAACGCGTCGAGCGTGCGGGCCGTTCGTTCGTCCCGGTAGGCGACGGCGGGTCCGACCCGGCGGCCGTCGGCCCCCAGCGTGACGGCATCGACGCCCCAGGTGTCGACGGAGACGCTGACGGCGTCGGGGAACCGCGCGACGGCTGCCTTCAGCCCGGCGGTCAGCTCGCGCTCGATCAGGTCGAGGTCCCAGATGAGATGGCCGTGCGCGGACCCGGGTCCCGGCTCCTGGCGGGCCGCCTCGTGGGCGAACCGGTGGACTTCCACCTCCTCGATGACACCGTCGCTCAGCGTGCCGGCGATGATGCGCCCCGACGACGATCCGAGATCGACGGCCAACGCGGTCACGGGGCTCACAATGCTCCTTCAGGAAGTGTCGACGACGGGGTGTTCGGCCCCGTCGCCCACCAGTATGGCGAGCGACGGGGCCAGTGCCTCGGGCAGGGGGGCTCCCGAGGGGTCAGGCGTACAACGGGCCGAACTGGGCGCAGGCGCGGTAGTCGGCGCCCTCGAGGTCGGCGGTGCCGAATCCGAGCCAGTTCTTCGGCCGGAAGATCCGGTCGCGGGACACGTTGTGCATGTTGACGGGGATGCGCAGCATGGCCGCCAGCGTGATGAGCTGGTGCCCGATGTGCCCGTAAGTGATGGCGCCGTGGTTGGCCCCCCAGGCGTTCATCACCTCGTACACCGAAGTGAACGCGCCCTCGCCCGTGAGGGTGGGCACGAACCAGGTCGTGGGCCACCCGGGATCGGTGCGCAGCTCGATGGTCTTGGCCACCTCGTCGGGCAGTTCGACGGTGTAGCCCTCGGCCAGCTGCATGACGGGACCCAGACCGTCGATCCAGTTGATGCGCGTCATGGTGACGGGCACCTCGCCGGACGAGCGGAAGTGGGTGGAGAAGCCGCCGCCCCGGAAGTAGCCGGTGTTGGCGGGGTGGAAGGTCGTCGCCTCCAGCATCGCGGCGGTGTCGTCGTCGGTCAGCTCCCACCAGGGCTTGATGCAGGCGTTGCCGTCGGCGTCCTTCGCGGCGAACGTGCCGTCGAGCGTCGTGGCGCCCGAGTTGCGCAGGTCGATGAAACCGCCGGCGGCCCGACCCTCCGGGCGGTATCCGGTCACGCGCTCCACCGCGTCGGCGCTCCAGTAGGTGCGCACGTCGGAGAAGATCTGCGCCCGGTTGGTCAGCAGGTAGTTCACCAGCATCGACGCGCCGTTGAGGTTGTCGTTCTCGGTGGCCATGATGAGCGGGGCGCGGGTGCCGTTCCAGTCGAACTGGGTGTTGAGCATCGTCTCCATGAGGTCACCGTTGGGCAGGAAGTCCGTCCACTGCCGCTGGCCCTGGAAGCCGGACACCAGCGCGCCGTGACCCAGCGCCTCCTCGGCGAAGCCCTTGTCCGCGAGCTTCGGGTTGCCGATCATGAGGTCGCGGCCGATGAGGACGAGCTTGGTGGAGTACGCCCACCAGTCCTCGTGCTTGTCGCCGTCGGCCTGCCAGTGCTCGGGGTTGAAGTCCTCGCCCTGGGCCAGGTTCTCCTTCACCCAGGCGTAGGCGCGCTCGTACTCCTCGTCGTCGTAGATGCCGAGCTGGACGCGGCGGTCTAGCTCGACCATGTCGACGTACTCGTTGCGCATGCCCAGCCAGTAGTTCCAGAACTCCTCCTTGACCACGCAGCCGGCGATGCCCATGGACACGCCGCCGATGGAGAGGTAACTCTTGCCGCGCAGCTGCGCGACGGCGAGACCGGCGGTCGCGTAGTCGAGGAGCCGCTGGCGGACGTCGTCGGGGATGGAGTCGTCGTCCGCGTCGCGGACCTCCTCGCCGTAGATGCCGAACGCGGGGATGCCCAGCTGGGCGTGACCGGCGAGGGCGGCGGCCAGGTAGACGGCGCCCGGGCGCTCGGAGCCGTTGAAGCCCCAGATGGCGTGAGGCATGGTGCGATCCATGTCGATGGTCTCCGACCCGTACGCCCAGCACGGGGTGACCGAGAGCGTCAGTCCGACGTTCTCCCGCTTGAACTTCTCCGCGGCGGCCTGCGCCTCCGGGACACGGCCGATCGTCGAGTCGGCGATGACCACCTGGACGGGCGAGCCGTCCGGGTAGCGCAGCTCGGCCTCGTAGAGCTCCTTGACTCGCAGAGCCATGTTCATGGTCTGGTCTTCCAGGCTCTCGCGCACGCCGTTGCGCCGCCCATCAATGATGGGTCGGATGCCGATCTTGGGGTAGTTGGACACGAATCACACCTTCTTCAACGCTGTTGGTTGTTCTTGCACTCACCGGACAGGTGAGGGGGTGGGCCCCTCGCGGGACCCACCCCTGTTCACTCACTCGTAGAGGTTCGCGGCGATCTCGGGATCGTCGATGTTGGTGGCGTCGTACCAGGCGAAGCCGGAGTCGATGACCTTCGGCAGCTCCTGGCCGTCGATGGCCTTGATGGCCGCCACGACGGTCTCGTAGCCCATCTTCACCGGCGCCTGGGTGATGGCACCGGCCATGTCACCGTTGCGGATGGCGTCGAGCTGAGCCTTGCCCGAGTCGAAGCCGACCACCACAACGTCGGCGCCGGACTCCACGGCCCCCTGCAGGGTGCCGATGGCCGAGGCCTCGTTGGAGCCGTAGATGCCCGCGATGTCGGGGTTGGCCTGGATGATGGCCTTGGCGGTGTTGGCGGCGAGGCCGACCTCGAACGCGTACTGCGGCTCGAGCAGCTTCACGTCGGGGGCGTTCTCCTGCATCCACTCCTGGAAGCCCTCACAGCGCTGCTTGCCGGTGGCCGAGGTCTGGTCGTGGCAGACCAGGCCGACGGTGCCCTCGTTGCCGATGAGCTCCGCCATGTGCTTGGCGGCCTCGGCGGCGGCGGCGCGGTTGTCGGTCGAGACCGTGGTCAGCGGGATGTCCGAGTCGACGCCGGAGTCGAAGGCGATGATCGGGATGTTCGCCGCCTGGATCTCCTCCAGGACCGGGCCGGCTGCGCCGGAGTCGAGTGCGGCGAAGCCGATGGCGGCCGGCTGCGACTGCAGGGCGGTGCGCAGCTGGTCGAGCTGCTGCGTGACGGCCTGCTCGTTCTCGGGGCCGACGAACTCGACCTTGTAGTTGAACTCCTCGCCGGCCTGCTCGGCGCCCTGCTTCACTGCCTGCCAGAAGCGGTGCTGGAAGCCCTTGCTCACGAGGTAGATGGTCTGGGTGCCGTCACCCATGGGGATATCGCCCTCGGCGGGGGCGGAGGACTCGGCGGGCGCCGACGATTCGGCCGGGGCCGAGGAGCTGGCGGAGGTCTCGGCCGGGGCCGGAGCCGACGACGTCGTCGTGGCCGAGGTGGAGCAGGCGGTGAGGCCCAGTGCGAGCACTGACGACATTGCCAGTGCGGAGCGCAACATGCGCATGGCGGTTTTCCTTTCGGTTGTGGGAGGACCGCCCTCCCGGATGGGGTGTGGTGGTGGGTGGACTAGACGGCCGACGCGCGCTGACGGCGCAGGATGTCGGCGTAGACGGCGAGCAGGACGACGATGCCGGTGACGACGAGCTGCCACTGCTGGGCGACGCCCATCATCTGCAGGCCGACGGTCAGCGTCATCATGAGCAGGGCGCCCATCATGGTGCCGACGATGTTGGCCCGGCCGCCCGACAGCGAGGTGCCGCCGATGACGACTGCCGCGATGACCTGCAACTCCATGCCGAGGCCCTCGGCGGGCTGCACGAAGCCGAACCGGCCGGAGTAGAGGATGGCGCCTAAGGCGGTGAAGATACCGGCGGTGACGTAGACGAGCGCCTTCCAGAACTTCACGTTGATGCCCGACAGGCGTGTCGCCTCCTCGTTGGAGCCGATGGCCAGCGCGTAGCGGCCGAGCAGCGTCTTGCCGAGGATGACGGCCGCGATCATGCCGAGGATGATGAAGATGAGCGCCGCGTTGGACAGGAACGGGATGATGCGGCCGTTGGAGATCGCCGAGTAGTCGGGGTTGGCGATCTTGATGCTGGAGGCGTTGGAGATGATCAGCGACAGGCCGCGGGTCACCATCATCATCGCCAGCGTCGCGATGAACGGCGGGATGTGCAGGTAGGCGATGAGCAGGCCGTTGACCAGGCCCATCAGCGCGCCCACGATCAGCACCAGCAGGAGGCCGAGCCCCAGCGGCAGGTTCATGAACTCAGCCGACATGAACACGCCCGCCATGACGGCCGAGAAGGTCATGCCGGTGCCGACGGACAGGTCGATGCCGCCCGTGGCGATGACGAACGTCGCCCCGAGGGCCATTGTGCCGATCGCCGCGGCCTGCAGCAGGATGTTGGGGATCACGACCCCAGCGCTGAAGTTCGGCGCGAAGATCATGAAGAACACGAACACCACGATCAGCGCGGCGAACACGAACAGCTGCTGGAGCGATGACCTGATGAACTGGTGCACCCGCGACTGCTCGGCGGGGGCGGCGTTGGTGGCGACGGTGCTCACGCTGCGTTTCCTTTCAACTGAGCCTTGCCGACGGTGGCGAGCTCCATGATGTTTTCCTGAGTGGCGTCCGCGTTGTCGAGGAAGCCGGTGATGTGCCCGTGCGCCATGACGGCGATGCGGTGGGACACGCGCAGCACCTCCGGCAGCTCGGACGAGATGACGATGATGGCCTTGCCCTGCGTCGACAACTGCTCGATGAGGTTGTAGATCTCCTCCTTGGCGCCGACGTCGATGCCGCGGGTGGGCTCGTCGAAGATGAGCACGTCACAGTTGCGCACCAGCCACTTGGCGATGACGACCTTCTGCTGGTTGCCGCCCGACAGTTTGCCGAGCAGCTGGTTGACGCTCGGGGTCTTCACGCGGAGCTTCTGGGAGTACTCGGTGCCGACGGTCTTGATCTTGCCGTCGAGGATGAACCCGCCGATGTGGAAGTCCTTCATCGCCGCCATCGCGGTGTTCGCCTTGACGTCCTGGTCGAGGAGGACGCCGAACTGCTTGCGGTCCTCGGACAGATAGCCGATCCCGGAGCGCACGGCGTCGGCCGCGTTGCGGATCTGGACCTTCTTGCCGTGCAGGAAGATCTCGCCGCCCGTGCGGGGGTCGGCGCCGAAGACGGCGCGCGCCACCTCGGTGCGACCGGCGCCCATGAGACCCGCGAACCCCAGGACCTCACCCTTGCGCACCTCGAACGAGACGTCGCGGAGCAGCTTCTTGGTGTTGAGGCCCTGGACCTTGAGGACGACCTCGTCCGACTCCGGCATCGTGCGCGGGCGGGCGTCGCCCGAGACCTCGCGTCCGACCATCATCGAGATGATCTCGCGGATCTCGACCTCCTTGGTCACGACGGTGCCGATGTACTGGCCGTCGCGGAGGACGGACACCCGGTCCGTGATCTCCTCGATCTCCGGCATGCGGTGCGAGATGTAGATCAGGCCCGTCTCCGGCGTGACGAAGTCGCGGATCATGCCGAACAGCGCATCGGTCTCCGCGAGGGTGAGCGCCGCCGTCGGCTCGTCCATGACGAGGATCCGCGAGTCGTAGGACAGCGCCCTGGCGATCTCCACCATCTGCTGGCGCGCCACCGACAGATCCCGGACGTACGCCTTGGGATTCAGGCGCATGCCGAGCCGGTCGAAGAGGTCCGCGGCCTGCGCGTTGAGCTTCGCGTCGTCGACGAACCCGGCCCGATGGCTCCCAGGGCGGCCGAGGAACAGGTTCTGTGCCACCGTGAGGTCGGGCACCATGTTGAGTTCCTGATGGATGATGCTGAGTCCGAGGTCGCGGGCGTGGTTGGTGTTGCGCACCTCGACCTTCTTGCCCTGGAGCCAGATCTCGGCTCCGGGGTCCGGCGTGTAGATCCCGGTGAGGATCTTCATGAGGGTCGACTTCCCTGCGCCGTTCTCGCCGCAGAGGCCGAGCACCTCCCCCGCGTTGAGGTCGAGGTGGACATTACTCAGCGCCTTCACGCCGGGGAACGTCTTGGAGACGTTCTTCAGCTCTAGAAGTGTGGTCACGAGTACTCCTTCGTACACGCTGAACGAGCCCTCCGGTGGCCCTCGTTCAGCAGCGATGTTAACGCTATCGTAAACCTTAGCCCCTGCCTAGCGCCGTTATGCAACTGTGATGATGCGATACCCACGGGGGTATATGATTGGGCCCATGAACCTTCGTATGACCCTGCTTGCCCTGGTGATGTCCGTCGCCGCCCTGCTGGGCCTGGCCGGCTGCTCGTCCAGCGAAACCGACGCCGCCCTGACCGCCATCGAGTCCGGCGCCACGGTGATCGACGTCCGCACGCCCGCCGAGTACGACAGCGGCCACGTCGACGGCGCGCTCAACATCGACGTCCAGGCCCCTGACTTCGCCGAGAAGGTGGGCGAACTGCCCAAGGACGAGACCTACGTCGTCTACTGCCGATCCGGCAACCGCTCCGCCGCGGCGATCGACATCATGGAGGACCTGGGCTTCACCGACCTCATCAACGGCGGTGCCTACTCGTCCCTCTCCTGACCCGTTAATCGCGAACGTGGCCGGCCCCCGAAGGGACCGGCCACGTTTCGTGTAGCGGGAGAGACTCAGCTCACTTGGCGCCCATGGTGGTGCCGGCGGAGCGGAGGTTCTGGCATGCCTCGACGATGCGGGCGGCCATGCCGGCCTCGGCCAGCTTGCCCCAGGCGCGCGGGTCGTAGGCCTTCTTGTTGCCAACCTCGCCGTCGACCTTCAGCACGCCGTCGTAGTTGCGGAACATGTGATCCGCGACGGGGCGGGTGAAGGCGTACTGCGTGTCGGTGTCGATGTTCATCTTGATGACACCGAAGTCCACCGCGTCGGAGATCTCCTGCGGGGTGGAGCCCGAGCCACCGTGGAACACGAGGTCGAACGGCTTGTCCTTGCCGTACTTCGCGCCGACGGCGTCCTGGATCTCCTTGAGAACCTCGGGACGCAGCTTGACCGCACCCGGCTTGTACACGCCGTGCACGTTGCCGAAGGTCAGGGCCGCCATGTAGCGGCCCTTCTCGCCGAGGCCCAGCACCTCGGCGGTGCGCATGCCGTCCTCGATGGTGGTGTAGAGCTTGTCGTTGATCTCGGCGGAGACGCCGTCCTCTTCGCCGCCGACGACGCCAACCTCGATCTCGAGGATGACGTTGGCAGCCTTCGCGAGGGCGAGCAGCTCGTCAGCGATCTGCAGGTTCTCCTCCAGGGGCACGGCCGAGCCGTCCCACATGTGCGACTGGAACAGGGGCAGCTCGCCGCGCTTCACGCGCTCGGCCGAGATGGCGAGCAGCGGACGCACGAAGGAGTCGAGCTTGTCCTTGGGGCAGTGGTCCGTGTGGAGCGCGATCTGCACGGAGTAGTTCTTCGCGACCTCCTGCGCGTACGCGGCGAGCGCGACGGCACCGGTGACCTTGTCCTTGATCGTCGAACCCGAGGCGTACTCGGCGCCGCCGGTCGAGACCTGGATGATGCCGTCAGAGCCAGCCTCCGCGAAACCCTGGATGGCAGCGGTCACGGTCTGCGACGAGGTGATGTTGATGGCGGGGTAGGCGAACTTGCCGGCCTTCGCCCGGTCGAGCATCTCGGCATAGACCTCGGGGGTTGCAATGGGCATGGATGCCTCTTTTCTGGGTCGAGACTTCAGGTGTGCCCAAGACTATCGCCTAGCCCTCCCCGGAGGGAGGGTGGGGTCCGCAGCGGTGGACCCACCGCGGGCTCAGAGGAGGCGGTCCAGGGCCGTGACGTCGAGGTGCACGCGGCCCAGGGAGTAGGCCCGCACAGCCGAGTCGATGACGGAGGCCGACGCGTCGAGGAAGCTCAGCGGCACGCCGGCCACGCGCGCGCCGTCGACCTCCAGCGCGACGGCGGGGCCGGCCCCGAACCCGCCTCCGACCAGCCGCAGGGCGCTGACGTCGTCCCAGCGCACGCGCGGGTGCGGTGGCTCGACGAACTCGATGCCGTGCGGATCGAGGTAGAAGGCCACGCCGTCGTGGATGCGGCCGAGATCACGCTTGGCGCGCTGGAGCCCGACGATGGAGATGACGAGCCAGAACGCCGAGGACCCGACCCAGAGCACGATCATGGCGATGGTCCATTCGCGCGACCAGTCGCGGCCGATCGTCAGCACGAGCACCGCGAGGATGGCCAGCGAGATGACCGTCGAGATGATGCGCCAGCGCAGGGCCCCGCGCTTCTGCGCCACGCGGGCCGCCGTCGGCAGGGGGGTCAGGCCCACGGCGAATCGCTCTGGCTGCATGCCGCCCACGATAGCGGTGCGCTCAGGCGTCGATCGCGTGCTGGAGCGTCCAGTGGTACATCGCGATGGCGGCGGCCGCCCCCGCGTTCATCGAACGGGTCGAGCCGCGCTGAGTGATCGCGACGAGCCGCTCGCACCCGGCGACCATGTCGTCGGTCAACCCGGGACCCTCGGACCCGAACACCAGGCAGCAGCGCTCAGGTAGCTGGGCGGTCTCCAGCGGCACGGATCCCGGCAGGTTGTCGACCCCGACGGGCGTGACCCCCTCCGCTTCCAGGTGGGCGAGGAGGGCGGCCTCGTCGTCGTGATGGAGGACGTGGAGGTACCGGTCGGTGACCATGGCGCCGCGGCGGTTCCACCGCCGGCGGCCCACGATGTGCACCGCCGCGACGTTGAAGGCGTTGGCCGTGCGGACGATGGACCCGATGTTGAAGTCGTGCTCCCAGTTCTGGATGGCCACGTGCAGCGGCGCGCGCGTGCGGTCCAGGTCGGCGACGATCGCCTCCATCCGCCAGTAGCGGTAGCGGTCGATCACATTGCGGCGGTCGCCCTCGGCCAGCAGCGCCGGGTCCAGGCGCTCGTCGGCGGGCCACGGTTCAGGGTGGGGGCCCACGCCGACGGTGGGTGCGGTGGGGTCGTCGACGGGCTCGGTCACAGGGCGAGCTTGCCCGCCCCGGCGCGCGGCGGCAACCGGGAGCGCAACGCGCCCCGACCGCGAAGGCCGGGGCGCTGTGCCGCGTGGCGGGTCAGGCCTGCTGGATGGCCGAGATCTCGACCTCGATGGTGACCTCGTCGGAGACAAGGAAGCCGCCGGTCTCGAGCGCGGCGTTCCAGGTGAGCCCGAAGTCGGAGCGGTTGACCTGCGTGGAGCCCTCGAAGCCGACGCGGGTGTTGCCGAAGGGGTCCTTGGCCGCGCCCTGGTACTCGAGCGGGATGGTGATGGAGCGCGTGGTCCCGGCGATGGTCAGGTCACCGGTGACCTCGACGACGTCGCCCTTGACCGCGTAGCCGGTGCCGACGAAGGTCCAGGTCGGGTACTCCTCGACGTTGAAGAAGTCGGCGGAGCGGACGTGCGCGTCACGGTCGGCGTTGCGCGTGTTGACGGAGGCGGCGTCGATGGTGACCGTCAGCTGCGTCGCGGCCGGGTTGGCGGCGTCGACGACGGCCTGGCCCTCGAACTTCTCGAAGGAGCCGCGCACCTTGGTGACCATCGCGTGGCGGGCCACGAAGGACAGGGTGCTGTGGGTGGGATCGATGACGTAGGTGCCGTTGAGCTCGTTGAGGTTCATAGGTGTGGTCCTTTCTTGGCTGTGGACACCACCCTACGTAGCCCTTGTTGAAATGTCAACTAGATACTTGAAATTCTCCCTTTCGCCTGCCTGGACTCGGCCCCGGCGCCTGCCTCACGTGCCGGCGCCTGTCCTCCAGCGCAGGCGTCGCATTCGCGCCTGCCTCGCGCTCATGCGCCTGCGCTCTAGGACAGGCGCCGGGAGATAGGGCAGGCGTCGCATTCGCGCCTGCCTCACGCTCATGCGCCTGCGCTCTAGAGCAGGCGCCGGGAGATAGGGCAGGCGTCGCATTCGCGCCTGCCTCCCGCGCATGCGCCTGCGCTCTAGAGCAGGCGCCGGGACATAGGGCAGGCGCCGCCCAGGAGGACGGCGACGGAGACGACGAGACCCGCCCCGGACGGGGGCGGGTCTCGGTGCGAGCCTCGATCAGCTGGTGTAAGGCGGGCGGTAGCCGCCCGGCTCCTGCTGCGGCGGCGGGGGCGCATCGGCGGGCTGGACGTCCGGCTGCTGCGCCCGCTGCGGGGGCTGGTACGGCTGCGCCCCGGCGTCGGTCCGCGGGGCCTGGATCTGCTGCTGCGACTCGGGGGCGGCGGCGGGTCGCTGGGAGATCTCCCCGAAGTTGACGTCGGGCGCCTGCCGCACGATCGGGTCGTTGACCTCGAAGTAGGTGGCCTTCTCGAACTTCGCGAAGCCCGCGATGATGTTGCTCGGCACGGACTCGATCCGGGTGTTGTAGTCGCGGACGTTCGCGTTGTAGAAGCGCCGCGACGCCGCGATCCGGTCCTCGGTGTCGGTCAGCTCGCGCTGCAGCTCGAGGAAGTTCGTGTTCGACTTCAGATCCGGGTACGCCTCCACCGAGACGAGCAGGTTGTGCACCGCGGTCGTCAGTTCGGCCTCGACGGCGGCGCGCTGTTCGCTGGGCTGGCCGTGGGTCTGCGTGGCGAGCGAGCGCGCCGTGTTGCGCAGCGCGGTGATCTGCTCGAGGGTGTTGCGCTCGTGCGCCGCGTAACCGCGGACGGTCTCGACGAGGTTGGGAATCAGCTCGTAGCGGCGGTTGAGTTCGACGTCGATCTGGCGCCAGGACTCCTGGATGAGGTTGCGGCTGCGCACAAACCCGTTGTACGCGCCCACCCCCCACAGGACCACGGCCAGCGCGAGGACCACCAGCACGATGAGGATGATCAGGACAGTGTCCACGGCAATGTCTCCTTGTTCGGTCGAGTTCACGGTAGCGCAGGCGGCGAATCAGGCGCAGCAACGCCAGCCAGCTCAGGCGCCCTGGTGGGCGTCCAGGAACTGGTACACCTCGGTGTCGTCGACGCCGGGGAAGGTGCCAGGCGGCAGCGCGGCCAGCAGGTGTGCGTGGGTGCGGGCGCTCGGCCACGCGTGACCCGACCATCGCGACGACAGGTCGGCCGGAGCACGACGGCAGCACGTCGGATCGGGGCACCGCGACACCGAGCGTTCGCGGGTGTCGCGGCCCCGGAACCACTTCGAGTCGCGATAGCGGACCCCGATCCCGGTGGAGAAGGCCCCCGTCGAGGTCTGCTCGACGCGTGCCGTGCACCAGAACGTGCCCGTCGGGGTGTCGGTGTACTGGTTGAACGCGTTGAACTTGTCCGCGACGTCGAAGACCTCGCGCGATGTCCAGTACCGGCAGGCCGGCTGGCCCTCGATGGCCCCCAGGTTGTCCTTGGGGAACGCGACGCCGTCGTTCTCGTACGCCTTGTAGATGGTCCCCGACTCGTGGACGCGTTGGAAGTGGACCGGGATGCCCAGGTGCACGGTCGCGAGGTTGGTGAACCGGTGCGCCGCGGCCTCGTAGCTGACCGCGAAGGCGTCGCGGAGGTCCTCGAGCGCCAGCTCGCGGCGCGCCTTGGCCTCCTGTAGGAAGCGGACGGTGGGCTCCTCAGGCAGCAGGAGAGCGGCGGCGAAGTAGTTCGTCTCGATCCGCTGCCGGAGGAACTCGCCGTAGTTCGCGGGCGGGGCATGCCCGAGGATGTGGTGCCCCAGCGCCTGCAGGAGGACCGAGCGCGGCTCGTGCTCGCGGGAACTGCTGGTCGGCAGATAGATCCGCTTGGACCTCAGGTCCATGACCGACCTCGTGGAGTGCGGCAGGTCGCCGACGTGGTGCAGCGTGAACCCCAGGTGCGCCGTGATCTCCCCGATGAGGTGCTGCGACAGCGGGCCCGCCACGTAGCCGCACCGTCGCAGCAGCGTGGCGGCCTCCTGCTCGATCGTGCCGAAGTAGTTGTCGCGCGCCCTCATCTCGTCGCGCAGCTGGGCGTTGGCGCGCCGCGCCTCTTCGGGGGTCGCCATGCGCTCGGCGGCGTCGTGCGCCAGTTCCCGGTGCAGCGCCACCAGCGCCTCGAGGACCTCCATCGGCATGCGGGGCGAGATCCGCACGACCGGCAGCCCCTTCGCCCTGGCCAGGGGCGAACGCATCAGCCGCTCGAGTTCGATCTCCAGCTGGGCGCGCCGGCTCGGCACGGCGGCGGTGAGGTCGCCGAGCGTCGCGCCGTAGACGGCCGCCAGGCGTTGCAGGTGGGAGACCTTGGCCTCCCGCTTCCCGTTCTCCAGGAGCGACAGCTGCGACGACGCGAGTCCCGCCGCCTCGGCCACCTGGGCCAGCGTCAGACCGCGCTCCTTGCGCAGGTGGCGCAGGCGGCGGCCGAGCGAAAAGGGGTCGAAAGAGCCGGGTTCCTGCTCGGTCGGGGCGGGGGTGTCGTCGTCGACAGTCACGAAGTTGACAGTAGCGGAATTTCTGCGTTTCTTCACCGGAAATTTCTTCTCAACTGTCGGATGCGGGGGCCGACGATGGGTCCATCACCCGACGACGAGGCGAGCAGTGAAGCCGCCACCACCGGAAAGGACCACCCCGATGACCGACCCGATGTCCGCAGAACTCCTCAAGTACGACTGGAAGATCAACCCCCGCTGGAGCAACGTCCAGCGCGACTACAGCGCCGAGGACGTCGTCCGGCTCCGCGGGCGAGTCCAGGAGGAGCACACGCTCGCCCGCCGCGGTGCAGAGCGCCTCTGGGAGCAGCTGCACAGCGAGGACTTCGTCAACGCGCTCGGCGCGCTGACCGGCAATCAGGCCGTCCAGCAGGTGAAGGCCGGCCTCAAGGCCATCTACCTGTCGGGCTGGCAGGTCGCCGCCGACGCCAACCTCTCGGGCCACACCTACCCCGACCAGTCGCTCTACCCCGCCAACTCCGTTCCGCAGGTGGTCAGGCGCATCAACAATGCCCTGCTGCGCGCTGACCAGATCGAGCACGCCGAAGGCATCCGCACCGTCGAGGACTGGCTCGTCCCCATCGTCGCCGACGCCGAGGCCGGCTTCGGTGGCACGCTCAACGCCTACGAGCTCATGAAGGCCATGATCGCGTCCGGCGCCGCGGGCGTGCACTGGGAGGACCAGCTGGCGTCGGAGAAGAAGTGCGGCCACCTCGGCGGCAAGGTGCTGATCCCGACCCAGCAGCACGAGCGGACCCTGAACGCTGCCCGCCTCGCCGCTGACGTCGCGGGCGTCCCGACGGTGATCATCGCCCGCACCGACGCCGAGGCCGCGACGCTGCTCACCTCCGACGTCGACGAGCGCGACCGCGAGTTCCTCACCGGCGAGCGCACGAGCGAGGGCTTCCACAAGGTCCGGCCCGGCATGGAGCCCAGCATCGCCCGCGGCAAGGCCTACGCGAAGTACGCCGACCTGCTGTGGATGGAGACCGGCGTCCCCGACCTGGAGGCGGCCCGCACGTTCGCCGAGGCCATCAAGGCGGAGCACCCCGACCAGCTGCTGGCCTACAACTGCTCCCCGTCGTTCAACTGGCGCAAGCACCTCGACGACGCCACCATCGCGAAGTTCCAGCGCGAACTGGGCGCCATGGGCTACGCCTTCCAGTTCATCACGCTGGCCGGCTTCCACGCCCTCAACTACTCGATGTTCGACCTGGCGCAGGGCTACGCCACCCGCCAGATGAGCGCCTACGTCGAGCTGCAGGAGCGCGAGTTCGCCGCCGAGGAGCGCGGCTACACCGCGACCCGGCACCAGCGTGAGGTCGGCACCGGCTACTTCGACACCATCGCCGCCGCCATCAACCCCGCCAGCTCGACCACGGCGCTCGAGGACTCCACCGAGTCCGCGCAGTTCTGACCCCACCCACCTCGATCCCCGAAGGAGCACCGCCATGACGATGACCATCACAGCGCCCGCCATGCACGCCACCCACGCCCCCGTCGGGCGGCTGTGGGTGGACCGCACCCTCGTCGACTTCCTCGACCGGGAGGCCCTGCCCGTGGCAGGCGTGGACCGGGAGCGCTTCTGGGCGGGGTTCGAGGAGGTCTTCGACCGGTTCACCGGCCGCAACCGCGCACTGCTGGAGGAGCGCCGGCGCCTCCAGCAGGCCATCAACGAGTTCCACCGCGCCCATCCCGGCCGGCCCGACGCGGGCCACTACCGCAGCTTCCTCACCCGGATCGGCTATCTGCTCCCTGAGGCCACCGAGGTCGCCGCGCGGACCACCGGCGTCGACCGGGAGATCGCCGAGGTCGCCGGCCCTCAGCTCGTCGTCCCCGTCACGAACCGCCGGTTCGCGATCAACGCCGCGAACGCGCGGTGGGGGTCGCTGTACGACGCCCTCTACGGCACCGACGTCATCGCCGACGGCGACGGCGCCGGCCGGGAGGGGCGGTACAACCCGGTCCGGGGCGCGAAGGTCATCGCCTGGGCACGCGAGTTCCTCGACGCCGTCGCGCCGCTGGCGTCCGGTTCGCACACCGACGTGGCCGGCTACCGGGCAGGCCGGGTGTTCGAGGCGATGCTGTCGTCCGGGCAGATCGTCGGCCTTGCCGACCCCGACACCTACGCGGGCTTCCAGGGCGAGCCGGGCGCCCCAGACGCGATCCTGCTCGCCCACCACGGCCTCCACCTCGAGCTGCGGATCGACCGGCAGGGTCGCATCGGCCGCGAGGACCCGGCCGGCATCGACGACATCATCCTCGAGTCCGCGGTCACCGCGATCATGGACTTCGAGGACTCCGTGGCCACCGTTGACGGGCCGGACAAGGTCGTCGCGTACCGCACGTGGCTGCAGCTCAACGACGGCACGGCGACCGAGGAGATGAGCAAGGGCGGGCGGCAGTTCACCCGGACGCTGGCCGACGACCGCCGCTTCACGCGTCCCGACGGGACGGAGTTGCGGCTGCCGGGACGCGCGCTGATGCTGTGCCGCAACGTCGGGCACCTCATGACGACGCCCGCGGTCCTCGACGACGAGGGGCAGGAGCTGCCCGAGGGGATCCTCGACGCGCTCGTCACCAGCCTGTGCGCCCTGCCCGGCCTCCGGGCCGACGCCCGGCGCGCCAACTCCCGCACCGGCTCGATCTACATCGTCAAGCCGAAGCAGCACGGCCCGGACGAGGTCGCGTTCACCTCCGACCTCTTCGCCGCCGTTGAGGACGTCCTCGGCCTGCCGCGCACCACGCTGAAGATGGGCATCATGGACGAAGAGCGGCGCACGACGGTGAACCTCGCGGCCTGCATCGCCCAGGCTGCGGACCGGATCATCTTCATCAACACCGGGTTCCTCGACCGCACCGGCGACGAGATCCACACCTCGATGGAGGCCGGGCCGATGATCCGCAAGGCCGAGATGAAGCAGGCGGCCTGGATGCGGGCCTACGAGGACTGGAACGTCGACGTCGGCATCGCCTGCGGCCTCCCCGGGCGGGCGCAGATCGGCAAGGGGATGTGGGCGAAGACGGACCTCATGGCCGAGATGGTCGCCGAGAAGATCGGGCATCCCGCCTCGGGCGCGACGACGGCGTGGGTCCCCTCCCCCACCGCGGCCACCCTGCACGCGACGCACTACCACCGCGTCGACGCCAGGGAGCGGCAGGCGGGCATCGCGGCCGGCGGGGGCCGCGCCACCCGCGACGACCTGCTGGAGATTCCCCTGGCCACCAGCACCCGCTGGAGCCCCGAGGAGCGGCAGGAGGAGGTCGACAACTCGTGCCAGTCGATCCTCGGCTACGTCGTGCGGTGGATCGATCAGGGCGTCGGCTGCTCCAAGGTGCCCGACATCACCGACACCTCACTCATGGAGGACCGGGCCACGTGCCGCATCAGTTCGCAGATGCTCGCCAACTGGATCCGGCACGGGATCGTCTCGGAGCAGTACGTGCTGCAGTCGCTCAAGCGGATGGCGGCGGTCGTGGACGCCCAGAACGCGGGCGACCGCACCTACCGCCCGATGACGCCCCGCGAGGGCGGCTCGTTCGAGGACTCGATCGCCTGGTGCGCGGCGCGGGACCTGGTGGTCCAGGGGACGTGGTCGCCGTCGGGCTACACGGAGCCGATCCTGCACCGCAGGCGGCGCGAGTACAAGGCGCGCTACCGGCTCAGCTGAGTCCCAGATCCGCCAGATCGACCGCGTAGCGGTACTCGAGACCGGCGTCGCCGACCCGTTCGGCGGCGCCGGTTCCGCGGTCGACGACGACCGCCACCGCGACCACCTCACCCCCGGCCTCGCGCACGGCCTCGACCGCCGCGAGGGCCGAGCCGCCCGTCGTGGACGTGTCCTCGACGACCAGCACCCGCCGCCCCGCGACGTCGGTGCCCTCGATGCGACGCTGCATGCCGTGTTCCTTGGCGGACTTCCGCACCACGAAGGCGTCGAGCCGGCCGCCGGCGGCCGCGCGGGCGTGCAGCATCGCCGTCGCGACGGGGTCCGCGCCGAGGGTCAGGCCGCCGACGGCGTCGAAGTCGAGGTCCGCGACCAGCTCGTTCATGACGCGCCCCACCAGGGGCGACGCGGCGCCGTCGAGCGTGACCCGACGCATGTCGATGTAGTAGTCGGCCTCCTTGCCTGAGGCAAGGGTCACGCGGCCGTGCACGACGGCCAGGTCCTTGATGTGGGCGATGAGGTCGCTGCGATCGGTCATCTCGTGGTCTCCGCTTTCTCCAGGACGCCGAAGCCGACGCTGCGGTCCGGCGTGTCGATGAGGTCTTCGTGGGTGGTCAGGGTGAGCAGCGCCTGGCTGGGCACCGTGTCGGGCTCGCCGGGGACCGGGTCCAGGACCCAGGACTCGTCGGCCTGGACGGTGAGTTCGGCGGGGGGGAGCACGATGCGGTAGGTGAACGTGGCGGTGGCCGTGTCGATGATCACCTCGTCGCCCTCCCGCAGCTCGAGGAGCCGCTCGAACGGTGCCCCGTTCGTCAGCCGGAGCCCTGCAATGGCCGTGTTGCCGACCTGGCCGGGCAGCGCCGTCGACGGGTACCAGCCGACGCCCTGCGTCAGCAGGCGGCCCTCGACGCCGGACACGACGGGCCATTCGACGCCGAGCGAGGGGATGCGCAGGATCCACGCCGCCTCGCCGGGCTCAGGGAGGGCCGGGACGGGGACCTGGGGGTCGGCGTCGGGTGCCTCAGACGTCGGGGTGGGGGTCGGTGTCGCGGCGGCCCAGGAGGCGCGGAGCTCGGCGACGGTGGCGGCGGCGCTGTCGCGGGCCAGCCAGGTGGTGCCGTAGACCTGCCACGCGAGGTATCCGCCGGCGGCCAGGAGCGCCGCCACCACCGCGATGGCCACGAGCACGGCCGGGGACGGCCGACGGCGGGAGCGCGTGACACTCCCGCCGTCGGCGGCCCGCTTGGCTTCCATGCGGCCCATTCTTCCCTACCGGCCCGGGCCGGCGGACCGTCAGCCCTCGGCGACGCCCGCGGAGTCGAACGTGGCCATCTCGCTGAGGATGCGGGCCGCGGCCTGGACGGTCGGCAGCGCCAGGGCAGCGCCGGTGCCCTCGCCGAGGCGCAGGTCGAGGTCCACCAGCGGCTGGAGGTCCAGCCAGGTGAGGGCGGCCTTGATGCCGGGCTCCACGCCGGCGTGCCCCGCGATGAGGTAGCCGGTCACCGACTCGTCGAACCCGGCCGCGACGCAAACCGCGGAGGCCGCGATGACGCCGTCGATGATGACGGGGATCCGGCGGGCCGCCGCGCCGAGGATGAAGCCCGCCAGCGCGGCGTGCTCGAGCCCGCCGACAGCCGCGAGGACTCCCAGCGGGTCCGCCGGATCCGGACGGTGAAGGGTGAGGGCGTCGTCGATGACCCGGACCTTCCTGGTCAGCATGTCGTCGTCGGCCCCCGCCCCGCGTCCGGTGACGGTCGTGACATGCAGGCGGGAGAACACGGCGATCAGCGCACTGGCCGGCGTGGTGTTGCCGATCCCCATCTCGCCGGTGAGCAGCACGTCGGCGCCGGCGTCGATGGCCTCGTTCGCGGCCTCGATGCCGACCTCGAGGGCGGCGCGGGCCTCGTCGCGGGTGAGGGCGGGTTCGACGGTGAAGTCGCGGGTTCCGCGGCGCACGTTCCGGGCGCGGATCCCGGGGTGCTCGGGGACCTCGGCCGCGACGCCGACGTCGGTCACCCACACCTCGGCCCCGACCTGACGGGCGATCGCGTTGATGGCCGCGCCCCCGGACGCGATGTTGAGCGCCATCTGGACCGTGACCTCCTGCGGCCAGGGGCTGACGCCCTGCGCGCAGACGCCGTGGTCGCCGGCGAACAGGCCGATGACCGCCCGGACCGGGAGCGGCGGTGGGCAGGCGTCGGCGATGGCCGCGAGCCGGTTGCCGATCTCCTCCAACCGGCCGAGGCTGCCCGCCGGCTTGGTGAGGCGGAGCTGGCGAGCCTCCGCGGCGGCGAGCGCCTCGGCGGAGGCGGGGACGATGGCCGACAGGGTGTCGTCGAGCAGGGTCATGGGTGTCCTTTCGGAGATGGTTGGATGGAGCGGTGATCCTGATCCTGGGCGGCACCGCGGAGGGCCGCCGGCTGGCTGAGGCGCTGACCGGGCGCGCCGCGGTGCTGTCGCTGGCCGGCCGCACGCGCGACCCCCTGACCGCGGGCCAGGTGCGCCTGGGCGGGTTCGGCGGGGTCGAGGGCCTGCGCGGCTACCTGCGTGAGCACGGCGTGACGGCGGTCGTCGACGCCACCCACCCGTTCGCCGCCGTGATGTCGCGCAACGCCGCGGCCGCCTGCGCCGCCGAGGGCGTCGCGCTGCTGCGCCTTGTCCGCCCGAGTTGGGCGTCGCATCCGTCGGCGGGCAGCTGGCACTGGGTCGACGGGCATGGCGAGGCCGCCCGCCGCGCCGCCGCCCTGGGCGCCCGGCCCTTCCTCACCGTCGGCCGCCAGCACACCGCTGACTACGTCGCCGACCTCGCCGACGCGGACGTGCTGGCCCGGGTGGCCGAGCCGCCCGTCGCGTTCCTGCCCGCGCGGTGGACGCTCGTCACCAGCCGCGGGCCGTTCACGCTGGACGGCGAGCGGGAGCTCATGGCGGCGCACGGCATCGACGTCCTCGTCGCCAAGGACGCGGGCGGTGCGCACACCGACGCGAAGTTGAGCGTGGCCGCGGAGCGGGGCGCCGCCGTCGTCATGATCCGGCGGCCGGCGGCGCCCGCGGGGGTGCCCGAGGTGGCCGACGTCGCGGGCGCGCTGACCTGGCTGGGGTGAGCCGCTCACGGGTGGCCCCCGAGCTCTGCGAGGGCCGTTGCCAGGCGACGGTGGACGTCCGGGGTGCGGACGGCGAACCGCAGCCACGTCGGCCCGAGACCGGGGAACGTCTCGCCCCGGCGGACCGCGAACCCGCGCTCGGCCAGCGGTCCGCGCAGTGAGGACGCCGACAGCGCGGTGGTGTCGGCGAGCACGAACGGCGCCCGGCCGGGGACGACGGCGACGCCGACGTCGGTGAGGCGTACGGCGAGATCTTCCCGGGCGACGACGGCCTCCTCGGCCAGGCGTGCGGCCTCAGCGGTTGCGCGGGCGGAGGTGCAGGCCATGGCCGCGCGGATGGCCGGGATGGACACCGACCAGGGTGGCTGCTGGGCGGCGAGGCGCTCGATGAGGGCGGGGTCGCCGACGACGTAGCCGATCCGCAGCCCTGCCAGCCCCCAGGTCTTGGTGAGCGAGCGCAGCACGAGCCGGCCGGGCATCGACGGCGCGATGAGGGTCTCCGGCTCGCCCGGCACCGCATCCATGAAGGCCTCGTCGACGACGAGTGTCGCGGCGGGGAGTGCGGCGAGGTCGTCGGCGCGGTGCAGGACGCCGGTGGGGTTCGTGGGGTTGCCGACGATCGTGAGCTCACCGGCCGGAACCTGTGAGGGGATGAGCCGGAAGCCGGTGTCGCGGCTGAGGACGTGGCGGCGGGGGTCGCGGCCGGCGGCGCGGAGCGCGGCCTCGGGTTCGGTGAACTGGGGGTGGACGATGAGAGCGTCGCCGGGGAGCGCCCGTGCGATGAGGGTGAACGCCTCTGCGGCGCCCGCGACGGGTAGGACCATGGCGGGGTCGACGCCGTGGTGCGCGGCGAGGGCGTCGCGGGCGGGGGTGGGGTCGGGGTAGGCGGCGAGGTCGATGTCGCCGAAGATCTCCTCGGCCAGCCAGGCCGGGGTGGTGGGGACGCGGACGTTGACGGCGAGGTCGATGAGGCCGGGGGCGAGGTCGCGGTCCCCGTGGTGCAGCAGGTCCGGCTCCGGCCCCGGCGGGGGGTTGGGTTTGAGCAGATGGCACGACTCAACGTCGAAATCGGGCCTTGTTAGCGCTCTCGTCCGCGTCGAGTCGTGCCATCTGCTCAAACCCTCACCGGCACCGAGCGCGGGATAGCGGTGGACCGCGTCGGCGAAGCGCTGGGCCAGCCGGGGGTGGCCCGCCCAGTGGACGTGGAGGTACGACGCGTGGAGGTTCTCCCCCGCGACGCCGTCGGCCCTCCCGTCCAGCAGCCACGCCGGGCCGACGGCGCCCTCGGCCCCCGCCTCCCCGGCGCCGCCATGCCCACCAGCGCCCACAGTCGTGCGGTGGAATTCGTGCCCGGTGACCTCCTCCCCCGGCCTGCCCAGCAGCGTGGGCCGATCCGACACCGCGACCCGGTAGCCCATCGTCAACCGCGGACCCATCGCCGCGTCCGCCTCGACGGCGCCCACCATCGGCCGCCCGTCCAGGCTGCGGCACAGGTACAGCAGCCCCGCGCACTCCGCGACCGTCGGCATCCCGCCCTCGACCGCCGCACGGATCTCCGCCGCCAACGCCTCGTTGGCCGCCAGCTCGCCGGCGTACACCTCGGGGAACCCGCCGCCGAGCCACAGCCCGGCCGTCCCCGCCGGCAGCGCGGAGTCGACGAGGGGGTCGAACTCCACCACGCGACACCCGGCCGCCGCCAACAGCTCGTCAGTCTCCGGGTAGCGGAACGTGAACGCCCGCCCCCCGGCCACGGCCACCACCGGCCGGCGGTCCGACGGCGGCGACACCTCCCGCGCCGGATCCCACGCCACGACGTCCAGCGCCGGCGCCTCCGCGGCCACCGCCAGCAACGCAGCCACGTCCACGTGCGCGGCCACCACCTCGCCCATCGCCGCGACCCTCGAGTCGTCGCGTTCCGCCACCGGCACCAGGCCCAGGTGTCGCGACGGCGCCTCGATGTCCAGCGCCTTCGGCAGCACCCCCAGCACCGGCAGCCCCACCTCCTCGACGGCGGCGCGGGCCTCCGCGGCGTGCCGAACGCTGCCCACCTGGTTGAGGATCACCCCCGCCACGCGCACGCGGGGATCGAACTGCGCCATGCCGAGCGCCACCGCGCCGACGCTCCGCGACGCGTGCCGGGCGTCGATCACCAGCACCACCGGCGCCTCCAGCAGCCGCGCTACGTGCGCCGTCGACCCGAAGCCGCCGGTACCGAGCCGTCCGTCGAACAGCCCCATCACGCCCTCGATCACCGCCACATCCGCACCCGCCGCACCGTGGGCGAACAGCGGCCCCATCCGCTCCTCGCCGCAGAGGAACGGGTCCAGGTTCCGGCCCGGCCGGCCGGTGGCGAGGCCGTGGTAGCCGGGGTCGATGTAGTCCGGCCCCACCTTGAACGGCGCCACCTCCAGCCCGCGCGCCCGCAGCGCGGCCATCAGCCCGGTGGCCACCGTCGTCTTCCCCTGCCCCGACGACGGCGCCGCGATCACCAGCCGGCTCACCACTCGATGCCCGCCTGCCCGCGCTGGCCCTGCTGGAAGGGGTGTTTGACGAGGGCCATCTCGGTGACGAGGTCGGCGGCGTCGATCAGTTGCTGCGGGCATCGTCGCCCGGTGACGACGACGTGCTGGCGCCCAGGCCGCGACCCCAGCGCCTCCACCACCTCGGACGCGTCGATCCAGCCCCACGCCAGCGGATAGGTGAACTCGTCGAGCAGCCAGAACCGGTGCCGCTCCTCCGCCAGGCCCTCGCGGATGCTCCGCCAGCCCTCCCGGGCCTGCTCGGCCGGGTCGACGGCGGTGTGCGCCCGCGACCACGACCAGCCGGTGCCCATCTTCTCCCACGTCAGCCCGCCGCGCTCCGGCAGTGAGGCGAACGCCTCCTGCTCCCCGGTGCGCCACTTGGCGGACTTCACGAACTGGTAGACGCCCACGTCCCAGCCCTGCGCCCACGAGCGCAGCGCCATCCCGAGGGCGGCGGTGGTCTTGCCCTTGCCGTCGCCGGTGTGCACCGCCACGATCGGCCGCTGCCGCAGCTCGCGCGTGGTCGGCGCGCTCACCGCGACCCCTCCACGACATACCCCCAGCTGACGACGGCGCGCGCGGGCGTCCAGCCCAGCAGGCGGCCGATGGGCGCGGCGTGCTCGTGGTGCAGCCGGGCGAGCTGCCCGCCCCACCGTCGGTACGCCGCGACACACACCTCCTCGGCTTCCACTGTCACCCCGTGCACGACGATCCGGCCCCCCGCCGGCAACGCGTCGACGGCCCGCTCCACCAGCGACGATGTCGCTCCCCCGCCGATGAACACCGCGTCCGGCCGGGGCAGGCCATCCAGGGCCTCCGCGACACCGGACTCCACCAGCCGCACCGCCCCGGCGGGCGCCAGCCGGGCCGCGTTCGCCGCGACCCTCGCCGCCCGCTCCGGCACCCGTTCGACGGCGACCGCCCGGGCCCCGTCGGCCGCCCGGCACCATTCGATGGCCACCGACCCGGCCCCCGCGCCGAGGTCCCACAGCAGCTCGCCGGCCCGCGGGCGGAGCAGCGCCAGCGCGCATGCGCGGATGTGCCGCTTCGTGATAAGGCCGTCGTGTTCGAAGACATCGTCGGGGAGGCCGGGCGTGCGGCCCAGGAGGGCGCCGTCGGGGTCGGTGATCATGAGCGGGATCCTTCCGGGAGGAGCGCGACGAGCTGGTCGAGGTCGCGGGGGGCGCCGGGCAGGCCGAGGCGCGCGGCCAGCTCCAACGGCCAGGGGCGGCGGAGGTGGGCATCGCGGAGGAGGACCTCGTCGCCGAGCAGCGACGGCGGCCCCTGCGCCACGCGGCCTTCCACCACCACGGCCACCTCGTCTGCCCAGGCCAGGGCGAGGTCGACGTCGTGGGTGGCCAGTACGATGCCGGCGTGCAGGCCGGCCAGGGTGGCCAGCAGGTCGGAGACCCCGGCGGGGTCGAGCCCGGCCGTCGGCTCGTCGAGGAGCAGGACGTCCGGCCGCATCGCCACCGCGCCCGCCAGGGCCACGCGCTTGCGCTCGCCGAAGCTCAGCTGGTGCGTGGGGCGGGCGGCGAGGTGGGCGATGCCGAGCAGCGCGAGGGCCTCATCGGTGCGGGCGCGGGCGTCGTCGTCGCTGAGTCCGAGGTTGAGCGGGCCGAACGAGACGTCCTGGGTGACATCGGCGGAGAAGAGCTGGTCGTCCGGGTCCTGCAGCACCAGCTGGATGCGTCGACGGTGCGCCCGCAGCGCGGCCCGCGTGTGGGCGAGCGGCTGCCCGTCGAGGGTGACCCGGCCGTCGGCGGGGCGCAGCGCCCCGGCCAGGCACTGGAGCAGCGTGGTCTTGCCCGAGCCGTTGGCGCCGAGCAGCGCCACCCGTCGCCCGGGGGCGACGGCGAGGCTCGCCCCCGTCAACACGGCAGGCCCGCCCGGATACCCGACGACAACTCCCTCTGCCCTCAGCATCACGCCACCGCCCAGCAGGCCAGCCAGATGCCCACGACGAGGGCGGCGCCCGCTCCCAGGCCCCAGCCGCCGGCGCGGCCCACGGGCCGCAGCGTCGGCAGCGACTCCTCATAGCCGCGCAACTCCAGGCCCGCCTGCAGCCGGGTGGCGCGGCGCCAGCTCATGAGCAACACGGTGCCGACGCCGTCGACCGCGGACCGGAACCGGCGCCGGAGCGGCGCATCGCCCCCGAGCCGGGCGGCCTGCGCCGCCTGTAGCGCCAGCGCACTGCTGAGCAGCACGAACAGCAGCCGATACATCAGCTCGGCGACCTCCAGCAGCGGGCCGGGGATGCCGCGACGGTGCAGCCAGCCCAGCACGTCGACCATCGGCGTGGTGGTGGCCAGCAGCAGCACCGCCAACGTCCCCGCGACGCCATGCGCGAGCATCTCAGCCGCCCTGAGCCCGCCCTCGGCGGTGACGCGCAGCCCGTCGCCCACCTCGACCGCGAGCGGCAGCGCCCCCACCACGAGGAACGCCAGTGGAGGCAGCGCGACGGCGGCCACCAGCCCCGGCCGGATGCGCGCCGGGCCGAGCATGAGGACCAGCGACGCCCCCGCCACCAGCAGGCTCCCGGGCCAGGCAGGGGTGAGCAGAGCGGTCAGCACGAGCGCGGCAGCGAGCCCCACCTTGTGCCCCACCGCGATCCGGCGCCACGGCCCGGCCCAGGCGGCGTCGTCGACGGCGGTGACGTGGACGCTCACGACCGGCGCCGAGCCGTCAACCGGCCGAGGACGAAGCCCAGCAGGATCCCTCCCAAGCCCGCCTGGAGCGCGAAGAGCCCCGACTCGAGCTCGGGGCTCCCCGGCCGGAACAGCGGCTCGAGCCACGGCACGCCACCGGTCAGCTCCCCCGCGGCGGCGTCGCTGCCCAGGAACTCCGCCCCGGTCGGGGCCAGCGCCAGGCTGCCGAGGTACACCCCGACGATGGCGACGACGAGCGCCAGCCCGATCCAGATGTCGCGACGGCTAAACACCGGCGTCCTCCTTGAGCAGACCCAGCCGGGCCAACTCCGGGCGCGCCGCACGCGTCAGGAACCCGACCAGCAGCACCCCCAGCAGCCCCTCCGCGACCGCCAGGGGGACCTGCGTGACCGCGAACAGCGCGAGGAACTTCACCAGCGCGCCCCCCAGCCCACTCGTCGGATCCGGGTACGCCAGCGCCAGCTGCAGCGACGTCACGGCGTACGTCGCGATGTTCGCCACCGCCATCGCCAGGAACACCGACGCCCACAGCGGGGCCGACAGCCGCGACGCGGCCCGGTACACCCCGTACGCCGCCCACGGCCCGACGATTGCCATCGAGAACACATTCGCCCCGAGCGTCGTCAGCCCGCCGTGGGCGAGCAGCGTCGCCTGGAACAGCAGCACCAGCGTGCCGAGGAACGCCATCACCGGCGGCCTGAGCAGCACCGCCCCCAGGCCTGTCCCCGTCGGATGCGACGAGCTTCCGGTGATCGACGGCAGCTTCAGGGCGCTGACCACCAGCGTGAACGCCCCCGCGGCGGCGAGGATCAGCTTGCGTTCCGGGTGCTCGCGCACCGTGGTGAGCACGGCGCGGGCACCGTGGACGACGAACGGGGTGGACGCAGCCAGCCAGGCCGCGCAGTGCAACGGGGGAAGCATCCCCTCGGCGATGTGCATCGCTCTCTCAGGTCCCTTCGCCCGGGATGACGCGCCCCAGGCAGTCGGCCGTGAGGGTCCAGTTCCTGACTTCCCGCCCGACGGCGGTCCACAGTGGCGCGACCGTGCCGGCTCGTTCCGGCTTCCTGGTCCCCTCGCGGTGTGAATGTGTGAGGCCAGTCAACCAGAGCCCACCGGGCCCCGCTATTGCGGGGTCCACTACGGTGGACGGCGTGCGCTACGACTACCTGACCGACGGCTCCGACATCTACCGCGAATCCTTCCGGATCATCCGCGAGGAGACCGATCTCACCCGCTTCCCCGACGACGTGGCCCGCGTCGTCGTGCGCATGGTCCACGCCGCCGGAGCCCCGGACGTCGCCGACGACGTGGCCTTCACCCCGGGCGTCGTGGCCGCCGCCAACGCCGCTCTTCGGGCCGGCGCGCCGATCCTCTGCGACTCCTCCATGGTGGCCACCGGCATCATCGCCTCCCGCCTCCCCCGCGACAACGACGTCGTCTGCCACATCAAGGACCCCGGCCTCGCGGCGCTGGCCGCCGAGAAGTCGATGACCAAGACCATGGCCGCGATCGACCTGTGGCTGCCCCGCCTCGACGGCGCCGTCGTCGCCATCGGCAACGCCCCCACCGCACTCTTCCGGCTGCTCGAGGTGGTCGCGGAGACCGGCGTGCGGCCGGCCGCGGTGATCGGCATCCCCGTCGGGTTCGTCGGCGCGGCCGAGTCCAAGCAGGCTCTCGCCGATAACGACCTGGGCCTCGAGTACCTCGTCGTCCACGGCCGAAGGGGCGGCTCGGCCCTCACCGTCGCCGCTGTCAACGCCATCGCCAGCACCGACGAGCTGACCAACACCTCGCGCCAGGCCTAAGAATCGCCGACGAGTCCCCTGCCACGACTACGCTGGGGCGCATGCCCGCCCGCCGCCACGCACCCCGCGACGAGGTGGTGTACAAGAACCGCTACGTCGGCAGGGTGGAATACCACACCAGCCGCACCAGCTTCGGCGACGCCTCGATGGTGTCCTACCGGTTCCCCTGCCAGGTGCCGCAGAAGACGAGTCCAGACTTCGTGCTCGTCCACGGCATCGGCGTCTCTGCCCGGTCGTACGGACCGACAGCGGTGGAACTCGCCAACCACGGCGACGTCCACCTCATCGACCTGGCCGGCTACGGCCGCTCACCGCGCCCGGACCGCGACCTGACCATCGCGGAACACGCCGCGCTCGTCGGGAGGTTCCTCGCGGAGAAGGACCTCGACCACCCCGTGGTGGTCGGCCACTCGATGGGGGCCCAGGTGGTGGCGCAGTTGGCGGCCGACTATCCCGACGAGGTCGATCACATCGTGCTCATCGCGCCTGTCGTGACGCCGACGGCGAGGTCGCTTGCGAAGGTGGCAGGGCTGCTGCTCGCCAACGGGCTCCGGGAGCCGCCGCAGGTGGCGGCGATGGCCATCTACGACTACCTGTTCCGGGCCGGGGTGCCGTACATGGTCAAGCAGACCCCGCACCTGCTGGAGATGGACCTCGACGCCGTCGCGGGGCGGATCGACGCCAAGACGCTGGTGATCGCCGGGCTCGACGACCCACTCGTGCCGTTGGACTGGGCGGAGAAGCTCGCAGGCGCGTTCCAGCACGGCTGGTTCGCGACGGTGCCGGGGCCGCACGCCACGATGTTCGCCTCGCCCAAGCTGATCGCCGATCTCATCGACGAGCATGCCCACCGCTGAACGCGAGCCCCCACCGACAGAAGCGATCAGAAGTGATGCCGAGGTCCCCCCAAGACCTCGGCATATCCGCAGTCTCACGACATTCCCCGGCACACGCGTCCAGGACGGTACGAAAGTACCCTGGCCGTCCCCGCCCGAGTCGACGGCGGCAGGCTCCCCCCTAGGATGACCGGGTGGGACGGAAAGCACTCTCGAGCGGCGCGCTGGAGGTCCTCATCGCGCTCGTGATCATCACGGTTGAGTTTCTCGCCCCGCGCGCCCGCCTCGTCCTCACACCCGAGATCGTGGCCCTCGACGTCGCGGCCTTCGTCACGGTGGTGGTCGCGGTCCGCTGGCCGAAGGGCGGCGCCGCGCTCACTGTCGTCATGGCCATCACGGCGGCGGCCGTCGACGAGAACTCCCTCGGCTTCTGGGGTTACCTCCTCATGCTCCCGGTCGTCGCTGCTCTGCGGACCGGCCGCTGGGCACAGGCCGCCGTCATGGCGGCAACCGTGTTCATCACGTCCGTGACCGCCACCGCCCGCAAGCTCGGGGAGGAGTTCGACGCATTCGAGGTGATCCTCGGGTGGCTGGCGCTGGATGCGGTGTTCGTGCTCGTCGGGCTGGGACTCAATGCGGTGTCCCGGAATGCCGCCGAGGCCGAGGCCAGGCGCCAGCAGGATCTGAGGCTCCGGGCCACACTCGACCTGCACGACTCGGTGGCCCGCGAACTGACTCTGATCTCGATGGAGGCGGACGCTGCGTACCAGGCCGGCGGGGCACCGCCCGAGACGCTTGCCGCCTTGTCCGAGCGTGCCCGCAACGCCGGGGCCGCCCTCCGCGACACCATCCGCATGATGCAGATCGGCGAAGCCGCCGGACCAGATGCCGGATTCGCCGAGACGCTCGGCCAGGAGATCCGGGTCCTCAAGCGGCGAGGCCATGAGGTCAGCGCCTCCGGTGACCTGACCCCCGCCCTGCCGGTCGCAGTCGATCGTGCGCTCGCCCAGATCGTCCGGGAAGCTCTCCACAACGTGGCCAAGCACGGCACAAGACACGGCCATTGCACCATCGTGGGCGAACTGTCCGCCGTCGACTACCAGCTGGTCATCGCCAACCAGATGGCTTCCGAGCAGATCCCCGGTACCGGGCTCGGTACCCTCGGCATGCGCCATCGCGCCACTCTCGCGGGCGGGACGCTCCACCTGGCATCGGCGAACGGCACGTGGACCTGTCTGGTGGAGATGCCGCTGGCGGCGAGGCAGCTCCAGGCATGATCACGGTCGGAATCTGCGACGACGACGCCCTCGTCCTCAGCTATCTCACGAGCACTCTCTCCCGCGTCGACGACATCGCCGTGGTCCACCAATGCGCCGGTGGGCATGAGGCGCTGGCCGCCTCCCCCGTCGACATATGGCTGATGGACATCCGGATGCCGGGCATCTCCGGAGTGCAGGCCTGCCGGTCGCTGACCTCCCGCCCCAACCCGCCGCGCGTCCTGCTGCTCACCAGCCTCAGCACCACGACCCTCCCCGAGGCCATCGCGGCCGGGGCCAGCGGCTTCCTGTACAAGGACACGCCCGGCAAGGCGCTCGCGGCCGCCATCAGGACCGCCCACAGCGGGATCTTCGTCCACTCACCCGACGCGGCGCGCGCCCTCACCACCCGTGTGACCAGCCGGGAACCAGCTCCCGACGGTGTGTTGCGCGACGCCGTCGACCACGAGCTGATCCGCGCCATCAACGCGGGCCGCAGCTACGACCAGATGGCCGAGGCGCTGGGGATGTCCGTCTCGGGTGTGAAGAAGCGCGTAGGCATCCTCATGAAGCGCGCGGGCGTGACCAGCCGCCCCCAACTGATGGCCCAGTCCGCCTCGTGGGGCATCAGCCCGGTCCCCGGCACAGCGCACACCTCGAAGGACCGCTGACATGGCGCGCCGCGGGCAACTCGACGCCTCCAAGCTCCGGCCCGGCTGGACCACCGGCGCCTGCGCCACCGCCGCCGCGACCGCCGCCTACGAGGCCCTGCTCACCGGCGAGTTCCCGGACCCGGTGGAGGTCGAGCTGCCCCAGGGTCGCCGACCGTCGTTTGCCCTGACCCTCGAGCAGGTGACCGACGGTGTCGCGATGGCCGCCGTCACCAAGGACGCCGGCGACGACCCCGACGTCACCCACGGCGCCCTCGTCCGCGCCTGGGTGCGGCCCGGCCCGCCGGGCTCGGGCGTGCGGTTCGTCGGCGGCCCCGGCGTCGGCACCGTCACGCTGCCCGGGCTCCCTCTCCCTGTGGGCGAGCCGGCCATCAACCCCGCACCCCGGGCGATGATCACGGCGAACCTCTCCGCCGTCGCCCGCCGACACGGCGTGCCCCTCGACCTCGAGGTGACCATCGGGGTCGACGACGGCGAGGCCCTCGCGCGGCACACGTGGAACCCGCGCATCGGCATCGTCGGGGGGATCTCCATCCTCGGCACCACCGGCGTCGTGGTCCCCTACTCGTGCTCCGCGTGGATCGATTCGATCCGGCGCGGCGTCGACGTCGCCCGCGCCGCCGGCCTGCAGCACCTGGCCGCCTGCACCGGGTCGACGTCGGAGCGTGTCGTCTCCGAGCTGTATGGCCTGCCCGAGCTGGCCCTGCTGGACATGGGTGACTTCGCGGGGGCGGTGCTGAAGTACTTGTCCCGCCACCCCGTCGAGCGCCTCACGATCTGCGGCGGGTTCGCCAAGCTCACCAAACTGGCCGCCGGACACCTCGACCTGCACTCCCACCGAACCCAGGTGGACCTGTCCCACCTCGCCAGCCTGGCGGTCCAGGTCGGTGCCGGGGAGGCGCTCGCCGCGGCGATCCGTGCCGCCAACACCGCGGCAGAGGCCCTCGACCTGGCCGAGGCAGACGGCATCCCGCTGGGCGACGCCGTCGCCACCGCGGCCCGCGATCACGCCCTCACCGTCCTGCGCAGCTCTCCCGTGGCGGTCGACGTCATCTGCATCGATCGGGGCGGCGCAATCGTCGGCAACTCGGCTTGATGAGGGATGCGGCACGTCGGTCCGGTGAATGTCGGGGATGAGCGCAGACGTTTCAGGGTCTTACCGCCTCAGGTTCTTGAGTCCCTCCCCTACGATCTCGAGCCGCACCACAGCCGAGCGCCGCAACTCATCACGCAGATAGCCGTCGAGATCCAAAACACGTGCAACTTCCTCACGGTCGAGGTGTGGGCTGAGATTCATGGCTCCCAGTCTCTCGCCGGCTCACCTGTCCTTGAGCTGCTCATGAAGGCCGCCCCGCAGCGCGAGCGGAACCAAGGCCACCCCCTGGTCGCGGCGGCCGATCCGATGGCGAGAAAACCTGCAGCGAACGTCGCCGCGACCCCGGTCAGCGGGACGGCCTGCAGCGAGACGGCCACTGCGAGCGCGGCGACGGTGGCGGCGCAGGCGGATCCGGCCCCTGGTCCCGCCTGCCCCAGCTGGGACCTACCTCAACCCGTGCCCTGACGCGTCCTGGCCGACGAGCAGGGCGTGACCGTGGGTCGACCCGCCAGTCCGCGCGCCTGGATCACCGCGTACGCCACCGCCACCGCTGGCCCCGCGGCCTGGGAAACCAATCAGGACCGCCGCCAGCCCCGCCGACGCGGACCCGCCCACCAAGGCGACCACCATCCGCTACCGGCGAACTCAATGGCACGACACCCGCTTGAGCGAAGGCTGTGCGCATGTAACGTGATGCGCACGGCGCCCAGGCGCAGGAGGCCAGGAGTGGTGCGATTCATCCTCGAACTGATCATCGGCGTCGCAGTGGCCGCGATCGTCACCGCGGCCGTCATGGTCACGATGTTCTACCTCGGCCCCTGGGCCGATCCGCCCGGGATGGACAAACTCTGGTGGCTGCTATCGACCGCAGCGGCCTTACTCGCGTCCTGGCGATGGTGGGCACGCCGACGCACCTCTTCGGACCGGAGGTAGGGCTCGTAGTCCTGGCAACGCTGAATGGCTTGGAGAATGTCGGCGAACCGCTCCTGATCAGATCGGGTCACAACGGCACCGCGTCGGCTAGAGCGCTGGACGACACACTGTCGCCCGTGGCGTCGCCACGGGCCACAGAGCCGAACAGTCTCGGGTTGGCCGCGTGTTAGCGACAAAGGATGCCGTCCAGGGCATCGCGATGCGCGATGATCGCCGCACGCAGCGACGCGCTCTCGGCCGTCACGATGCTCATGCACCGAGGGTACCCCGCGACCAACGCGCTCGGTACTGCCGATCCCCCCGACAGCGGCATAGAACGGACGTGTGGTGGAGCGTTGCTGCAACGGATCAGGGTTCGCGAGACTGAATCGCCGTTGTGGCGAGGTTGAGGCAGGGACCGGGTAGGCGTGGAGGCACAGGCGGGTGTGTACTTCCGACATGAGTGATTTCGGGACCCGGATCCGGCAGAGTCTCCGCCGAGCGTCGCCAATCCCGGTTTCGGCGGTCCCGCTCGGTCCGGTCGACCGCGCCGCCCGACCGGGCCCCCAACCTGCCGCCCATGCAGTACGGCGCTGGCTGGCGGCAGCCGTTGGCCTCGTCGTGGTGGCCGGCATCGGACTGGCCGCCTCGGGCTGCAGCACGCCAGTACCCGACGCGCCCGCGGCCCCGCCCGGCCGGGCCACCGTGATGGTCGACCTTTACTCGGGACGGGAGAACCCGCAGATCCCGCTCGACCCTGACGTTGCCGAGGAGTTGTACCTGATGATCAGCGATAGTGCGGCTGCCGGGGAGGTGATCCCTGCCGACCCGCCGGATCCCGGGCTCGGCTTCCGCGGCTTCGTCGTCACCCCCGCCGACGCGAACCTCCCGGTGCTGCGGATCCTGCCGACGGCCGT
>NZ_CAXWGV010000009.1:0-59832 GCF_964266725.1 Tessaracoccus sp. O5.2
CGCCAGGTGACAACCGACCCTGAGTCGCGCCGTACTATGCGCAACAGCCGGTTGCCCTCGTCGTTGGTGATTTCCCGGACCCGAACACGTTCGGCCATCACGACACTCCTGAGGGGAAGAACAGGAACTGACCTCCACACGATCCCGCGTCCCCGCAACCCAGCAGCGGACCCTGCCCGGTGTGTCAGCCAACAGGGCAAAGGTTGATGGCCGCGGTACTAGACTGCGGCGCAAAGCCGAATACAGGAGGACCCCAGTGGGCAACGACGCCATCTCCAAGGTTCTGATCGCCAACCGCGGCGAGATCGCCGTCCGTGTCATCCGCGCGGCGCGCGACGCGGGCATCGACTCGGTCGCGGTGTACGCGGACTCGGACTCGGAGTCACTCTTCGTCACCCTCGCGGACGAGGCCTTCGCGCTCAACGGCGCGACCCCCGCCGACACGTACCTGAACATCGACAAGCTGCTGGACGTCGCGGCCCGCTCCGGAGCGGACGCAGTGCACCCGGGTTACGGGTTCCTCGCCGAGAACGCGCACTTCGCCCAGGCCGTCCTGGACGCCGGCCTCATCTGGATCGGCCCCCCGCCGTCGGCCATCGAGGCCCTCGGCGACAAGGTCAGGGCGCGCCACATCGCGCAGAAGGTCGGGGCGCCCCTGGTGCCCGGCACCGCGGACCCGGTCGCGGACGCCGGAGAGGTGCTGGCGTTCGCCGAGGCGCACGGGCTCCCCATCGCCATCAAGGCCGCGTTCGGCGGCGGCGGCCGCGGCCTCAAGGTGGCCCGCACGATGGAGGAGGTGCCCGAGCTGTTCGAGTCGGCGACCCGCGAGGCGGTCACCGCCTTCGGCCGCGGCGAGTGCTTCGTCGAGCGCTACCTCGACAAGCCGCGCCACGTCGAGACCCAGTGTCTGGCGGACCGGCACGGCAACGTCGTCGTGGTGTCCACCCGCGACTGCTCGCTGCAGCGCCGGCACCAGAAGCTGGTCGAGGAGGCCCCCGCGCCGTACCTGACCGACGACCAGGTCGCCCGCCTGTACGAGTCCAGCAAGGCGATCCTCAGGGAGGCCGGCTACGTCGGCGCCGGCACATGCGAGTTCCTCGTCGGCCTCGACGGCACCATCTCCTTCCTCGAGGTCAACACGCGGCTCCAGGTCGAGCACCCCGTCTCGGAAGAGGTCACGCGCCTGGACCTGGTCCGGGAGATGTTCCGCATCGCCGCGGGCGAGGAACTCGGCTACGGCGACCCCGAGGTCCGCGGCCACTCCATCGAGTACCGCATCAACGCCGAGGACGCGGCCCGCAATTTCATGCCCGCTCCCGGGACGCTGGTGAAGTGGCACGCCCCCACGGGGCCGGGTGTCCGCGTCGACGAGGGGTACCACGTGGGGATGACGGTCCCGGGAGCGTTCGACTCCCTCGTGGCCAAGCTCATCGTCACCGGGGCGGACCGCGACCAGGCCATGGCGCGGTCGCGGAGGGCGCTGGCCGAGCTGCGGGTGGAGGGCATGCCGACCGTGGTGCCGTTCCACCGGGCGGTGCTGGACGAGCCGGACTTCACCGCGGCCGACGGTCGCTTCGGCGTGCACACCCGCTGGATCGAGACCGAGTTCGCCGGTGAGATCGCGCCCTACACCGGCGTCATCGGGGAGCCGGACGACCAGCCGGAGCCGGAGGTCCTCACGGTCGAGGTCAACGGCAAGCGGGTCGAGGTCAAGTTGCCCGGCGGCTTCGGGGCGCGTCCGTCGGCCACGAAGGCGGTCAGGAAGCCCACCAAGCGGGACCGCGGCGGTGCGAAGGTGTCGGCGCCGTCGGGCAACGCCCTGACCACCCCGATGCAGGGCACGATCGTCAAGGTCGCCGTCGAGGAGGGCCAGCAGGTCGGTGAGGGCGAGACCGTGGCGGTCATCGAAGCCATGAAGATGGAACAGCCCCTCAACGCCCATCGCGACGGCGTGATCGTCGGGCTCAAGGTCGCGGCCGGCCAGCCCGTCTCCGCGGGCGAGGTGATCTGCGAGATCGTCGACGCCGAGTGAGCTGAGCCTTGCCCCGGGGGTTATCGTGGGGAGCATGATGTCAGGCTTCCTCACCATGCTCATGGTGATGATGGTGGTCGGCGCGATCGTGTCCATGACGTCGCGCCGGTCCGCTCCCCCGCCGCAGCAACTGCACGGCTGGGGAGACCCGTACGCGCCACGGCAGCAGATCCACCCGGCCATGGGCTACCCGCAGCCGTACGGTCAGCCGGTCCACCCGATCACCCCCGGGGCCCGGGCCGCCCTGGACAGCGACATCACCACCTTCGGCGGCGAACTGCGCGACCTCGACCTCGACGTCGTGGGCCGCGAGCTGGACGCCGCCGCGCACGCGGACTACACCCGCGCCCTCGACGCCTACGACGGCGCCAAGAACCAGCTGGAGCGGGCCCAGACCGACGCCGACGTGCGCCGCATCGCGGAGATCCTCGAGGACGGCCGGTACGCCGTGGCCTGCGTCAAGGCCCGGGTCACCGGCCAGCCGCTGCCCGAGAAGCGGCCGCCGTGCTTCTTCGACCCGGCGCACGGGCCCAGCACGCAGAACGTCCGCTGGGCCCCGCCCGGCGGCGCCGTGCGCGACGTCCCCGCCTGCGCCGCCGACGCGCAGCGCGTCATGACCGGTCACGACCCGTCGATCCGGCTCGTTCCCATGGGGGCCCGCCAGGTGCCGTATTGGGAGAACCAGCAGTATGCACCGTGGGCCCAGGGGTACTACGGCCGCTACGGCATGGACCCCGCGCTGCGGCAGATCACGCACGGCGCCCTCATGATCGGCGGCTTCTCGCTGCTCATGGGCCTCTTCGACGACTAGCGCCCGTCAGGTCGTCAGCAGCGCCTCGTCCCGGTTGTGCAGCCGCCGCGCTGCCTCGGCGATCGACCCCGACATCGACGGGTAGACCGTGAAAGCCTGGCTGAAGTCGTCGACGGTGATCTTCTGCGCCACGGCGATCGAGACCGCGTGGATGAGCTCGGAGGCGCGCGGTGCGACGACGACGCCGCCGATGATGATGCCGGTCGTCGGCAGGCAGAACAGCTTGACGAAGCCGTCGGTGAAGCCCTGCATCTTGGATCGTGCGTTCGACGCCAGCGGCAGCAGCACCGACGCCACACGGACGTCACCGTCATCGGCCTCCTGCTGCGTGATGCCGACGGTGGCGATCTCGGGCGTGGTGAACACGTTCGACGACACCCGCCGAAGATCGAGCGGCGTGACGGCGTCGCCCAGCGCGTGCCACATGGCGATGCGGCCCTGCATGGCGGCCACGGACGCCAGAGCGAACACGCCGGTGACGTCGCCGGCGGCGTAGATGCTCCGGACGCTGGTGCGCGACACCCGGTCCACCGAGATGTGCCCCGACGGCGTCAGCGCGACCCCGACGTCCTCCAGACCCAGGCCCGCCGAGTTGGGGATGGCGCCGACCGCCATCAGACAGTGCGAGCCGCGGACCTCGCGCCCGTCCTCCAGCGAGACGACAACCTCGTCGCCCTCCCGGCGCGCCGCGTAGGCGCGGGACTCGCTCATGATCTCCATGCCCCGGCGCTCGAACGCCCGCTGCAGGACGGCGGCCGCGTCCTGGTCCTGGCCAGGCAGGACCTGCCGGCGCGAGGACACCAGCACGACGTCGCAGCCGAGCCCGTCGTAGGCCGACGCGAACTCGGCCCCCGTGACGCCCGAGCCGACGACGATGAGCCGCTTCGGCACCTCGGTGAGGTTGTAGACCTGCTTCCAGTTGAGGATGCGCTCGCCGTCGCAGCGGGCCTCCGGCAGCTCGCGGGGCGTCGTGCCGGTGGCGACCAGCACGATGTCGGCGTCGAAGGTCTTCTCGCCGCTCTCGGTGGTGGCGACGACGCGGTGCGGCCCGTCGAGCCGCGCCGAGCCCGACACGAGATGGACGCCGTCCTGCCGGAGCCGCTGTGCGATGTCGGCGGACTGGGCGCGCGCCAGGTGCAGGACCCGCTCGTTGACCTCGCCCAGGTCCACCCGGACGACGTCGGTGACGTCCGGGGCGGCGATGTGGAGCCCCAGCTGGCGGGCGTTCTCGATCCGGACCATGACCTCGGCCGTCGCGATGAGGGTCTTGGACGGGACGCAGTCGCTCAGCACGGCGGCGCCGCCGAGCCCTTCGCGCTCGATGAGGGTGACCTCGCCCCCGAGTTGGTTGGCCACCAGGGCCGCCTCGTATCCGCCGGGTCCGCCACCGATGATCACAACCTTGGTCACGGGCCCATCTTTCCACAGCCCCCCGGGCGCCGCGGCCGTCACTATGCTGGCGGGGTGACTGAACCGTTCGCGCTGGCGGCCGAGGCCGCCGACTTCCTCCGTTCGCGCTTCGACGTCGACCGCATCGATCTGGCCCTGGTGCTCGGCTCGGGCTGGTCGTCGGGCGCGGACCGGCTCGGTGAGCCGCTGGGCGACGTGGAGCTGGCCGTCGTTCCCGGTTTCAGCACGCCGGTGGTCTCGGGACACGGCGGACATCTGCTCCTCAGCCGCACGCCGGCCGGCAAGGTCGCCGCGACGTTCACGGGCCGCACGCACTACTACGAGGGGCGCGGTGTCGCGCCGGTGGTCCACGGCGTGCGCACCGCCGCCGCCTGGGGCGCCGGGACGCTCGTGCTCACCAACGGATGCGGCGGCCTCAACCCCGCATGGGCGCCGGGCACCGTGGTCCTGCTGGCCGACCACATCAACCTCACGGGCGACACCCCCCTCCTGGGCGCCACCTTCATCGACATGTCGGAGGCGTACTCTCGCCGGCTGCGCGACCTGGCGCACCGCGTCGACCCCGCGCTGCCCGAGGGCGTGTACGTGCAGTTCCGCGGACCGCAGTACGAGACACCCGCCGAGGTCCGGATGGCCGGGATCCTCGGTGGCGACCTCGTCGGCATGTCGACGGCGCTCGAGACCATCGCCGCGCGCGAAGCGGGCATGGAGGTCCTGGGCCTGTCGCTCGTCACCAACGCGGCGGCCGGGCTGAGCGAGTCGGCGCTGAACCACGCCGAGGTGCTGCAGGCGGGGCGGGACGCCGGCCCCCGCCTGGCGGCGCTGCTCGCCGGAATCGTCGGGGAGCTCTGAGGCAGATGGACGAGCTGCTCACCCGCGCGCAGGCCTGGCGCGACGCCGACCCGGATCCGGACACCGCCGGCCGACTCGACGAGCTGATCGTGCGCGCGCAGGCCAACGACGGGGCCATCCGTGAGCCCGCCCTGGCGGAGCTGCGCTCCGCGTTCGCCGGCCCCCTCGAGTTCGGCACCGCGGGCCTGCGCGGCCCCATCGGCCCCGGCCCGTCCCGGATGAACCGCGTCGTCGTCACGCAGGCCGCGGCCGGCTTCGCCGCCTGGCTGAACGCCGCCGGACAGGGCGGCGGGCGCGTCATCGTCGGACACGACGCACGCCACAAGTCCGACGACTTCGCCCGCGACACCGCCGAGGTCCTCGCCGGCGCCGGCTTCGAGGTCCTGTGGACCGACGGCCCGGTCCCGACCCCCGTCGTCGCCTTCGGGATCCGACACTTCGGCTGCGTCGCGGGCGTCGTCGTGACGGCGTCGCACAACCCGCCGGCGGACAACGGCTACAAGGTCTACCTCGGCGACGGCTCCCAGATCGTGCCGCCCGCTGACGGCGAGATCGCGGCCGAGATCGCGCGCGTGGCGGCGCAGGGATGGGCCTCACTGCCCCGCTCGGACGAGCGCCGCGACGTGACGACCGACCTCCTGGACGCGTACGTGGCGCGGGTCGCCTCGCTCTACCCCGACGGCGCCCCGCGCGACGTCACCTGGGTGCACACCGCCCTGCACGGCGTCGGTGCAGAGACCGTCCGCCGGGTCGCGGCCGCCGCCGGCCTGCCCGCGCCCGTGGAGGTGGCCGAGCAGGCGGACCCCAACCCGGACTTCCCCACGGTCTCCTTCCCCAACCCGGAGGAGCCGGGCGCGATCGACCTGGCCCTGGCGTTGGCCGAGGCCGAGGGCGCCGATGTGGTGATCGCCAACGATCCCGACGCGGACCGGTGTGCGGTCGCGGCCGTGATCGACGGGTCGTGGCGCATGCTCACCGGCGATGAGCTGGGCGCGGTGCTGGGCCATGACGCCATCACCCGCGGCGTTCCGGGCACCTTCGCCAACTCCGTCGTCTCGTCGACGCTGCTGCGCCGCATGGCCGAGGCCGCCGGCCGCCGCCACGTGACCACCCTCACCGGCTTCAAGTGGATCGGGCGCGTGCCGGACCTGGCGTTCGGGTACGAGGAGGCCATCGGCTACTGCGTCGACGCGCGCGCCGTCCCGGACAAGGACGGCATCTCCGCGGCCGTGACCGTGCTGCGGATCGTGGCGGGCCTCAAGGCCGAGGGCCGCACGCTCGCGGACCTGCTCGACGACATCGCCCGCGGCTTCGGCCTCACGGCCACGGCACAGCTGTCGGTGCGGGTCGCGGATCTCTCCCTCATCGCCGACGCGATGGCGCGCCTGCGCGCCCGGCCACCCGTGACTCTCCTCGGCGAGCCGGTGACCGTGCTCGATCTGGCGGAGGGGTCCCCGACGCTGCCGCCCACCGACGCCGTCGAGCTCACCGGCAGCACCGTGCACGTCGTGGCCCGCCCCTCGGGCACCGAGCCCAAGCTCAAGTGCTACCTGGAGGTCCGGCTCGACGCGGCGGAGTCGGCCGACGTGCGGGCGGCGCGCGAGGTCGCGGCCGGCCGGCTCGCGCGGCTGCGCGCGGAGATGGCGGACGCCCTGGGGGTGGAGGCCTGATCCCGGCCCACCTCGGCTTCACCACGCCGGATACAGTGGACGCATGACGAAGCTGCGTGCCGGTCTCCTCGCTCTCATGCTGGTCCTCGCGACAGTCTGGGTCGCGGTGATCCCCGCGGCGGCGGACGACTCGGCGCCCATCACCCGCTTCGACGTCGACGTCAATCTGACGCGCGAGGGTGTGGCCGAGGTCACCATCGACTTCACCATGGACTTCGCCGCGCTCGAGGGCCGCGGCCCCTACATCCTGCTGCCGCTCGAGCAGGAGGACGGCGCCAACCCGGACGAGAACTACGTCTTCACGTACTCCGACATCAGCGTGAGCTCCACCAGCGGGGCCAACGCCGAGGTCTACGCCGAGGAATCCAACGGAATCCTCAGCCTGCGCATCGGCAACGAGAACATCTGGAACCGCACACCCGAGGACTACGTCGTCACCTACGACGTGACCGGCCTCATCGCGCCCGACCATCCGGAGAGCGGCCTCGACGAGTTCAACTGGGACGTCATCGGCCGCGCCTGGGAGTCACGCTTCTCGGACATCACGGTCACCGTCACGGGCCCGGCCGAGCTGGCCGACGCAGCCTGCTTCTACGGCCCCGACGTGACCACGCCGTGCACCGCGCAGGCAGAGGGCACGACCGCGACCTACGCTCTCGACGCGCTGCCTCCCAAGACGACCATGCAGGTGGTCGCGGGCTTCCCCGCCGGCACGTTCCCCGGCGTGACGCAGGAGAAGGCGCGGCGGGTGACCCTCGCCAACGCGTTCGAGCTCAACGCTGCCACGGGCGCCGTCACCGGGGCCGGGCTGCTCGCCGCGATCGCCGCGCTCGTGGCCGTGCGCCGTCGGCACGCCCGCGACGAGGTCTACCTCGGGCTCACCCCCGGCCTCACCCCCACCGCGGCCGATCAGGCCCGCGTCGGCCCGCGGGCGGGCAAGTTCCCGGTGACCGTGCAGTTCCATCCGCCGAAGGGCGCGACGCCCGGTGAGATCGGGACGCTCATGGACACCACGGCCGACAACATCGACGTGTCGGCCACCATCGTCGACCTCGCGGTGCGCGGCTACCTGCGGATCCACTCGCAGTCCAAGAACGAGTTCACTCTCGAGGCCCTCAACCGCCCGGGGGGACGCCTCGAGCCGTATGAGGACGCGCTGCTGCGCGACCTCTTTCAGGGCCGGGCCGTGCGCACGTCACAGGAGCTGCGCACGGCCAAGTTCGCCGAAGTGCTGCCCCATGCCCGGGCGGGCCTGTACAACTCCGTGGTGCAGAAGGGCTGGTTCAAGGGCAACCCGACGACGGCGCAGATGGTGCCGGTGGTCCTGGGCGCCCTCGCCATCGGCGGCGGCCTGCTGCTGACGTTCATGGCGGCCGGGTTCGGCTGGGGGCTCATCGGCATCCCGCTGGCCGTTTTCGGGCTGGGCCTCATCGCCATGTCGGGCAAGTTCCGCAAGCGCACCGCCACGGGGTCGGCGTACCTGGCGCAGGCCAAGGGCTTCGAGTTGTATCTGCGGACCGCCGAGAAGGAGACCCTCCAGTTCGAGGAGGGCCAGGACATCTTCAGCAAGTACCTGCCCTACGCCATGGTGTTCGGGGTGGCGGACCGCTGGACGAAACTGTTCGCCGACCTCGGCGCGCAGGGCATCTACCAGGCTGACACCTCCTGGTACGTCGGTGCGGACCTGCTGCACGGCTACTACTTCATGAGCGCCATGAACAACCTCACGCATTCGATGTCGGAGGCCATGCAGGCGGCCCGCATGGACGGCATGAGCCAGGCCACCGGCGGTTCCAGCGGGTTCTCCGGCTTCAGCGGCGGCGGCGGCGGCTTCGGCGGTGGTGGCGGCGGCTCCTGGTAGCCGCCCGCCGGCGGGGCGTTAGCATTCTCCAATGACCCGGACGCTCCTGCTCATCGCCGGCCCGTCCGGCAGCGGAAAGTCGCGCCTCACCCGCCTCGCCACGGCGGACGGGAGCGCCGTCGCGCTGTCCCTCGACGACTTCTACCGGGACGCGGACCACCCGGACCTCCCCACCACTGACCTGGGGATCCCCGACTGGGACGACGTCCGATGCTGGGACCTCGATCTGGCGCTGGCGACGCTGGGCCGCCTCCTCGAGCACGGGGAGGCGGACGTCCCGGTGTACGACATCTCGCTGTCGCGCCGAGTCGGCGCCCGGCGGATCGAGCTGGGCGGTGCCGCCGTCGTCGTCGCGGAGGGCATCTTCGCCCCGCAGACGCTCGCCGCGGCGCGGGAGGCCGGGATGCCGGTCGAGGCCGTATGGCTGGACCGCCGCCGGTGGGCGAACTTCGTGCGGCGCCTGGCGCGCGACCTGGAGGAGCGCCGCAAGGCCCCGTCGGTGTTGGTGCGCCGCGGGCTGGCGCTCTACCGCGCGGAACCCGCCCTGCGCCGCGCCGCACTGGACTCCGGCTTCGCGCCGGCCCCGATGCGGCGGGCCCTGACGATGGTCAGTCGGCGATCGGCGCCCAGCTCGGCCCGGTGACGCCCAGCGCCTCATCGAGCTTGGTGAACAGCGGCGTCGGCTTGCTGAGCGGTGCCCCCACCTGGAGGGGGCGGGGCTGCCACACGGCCTGCTGCGCGGCGTAGTCGCCCTGCAGCGTCGGGTAGGTCAGGTCCTCGTCGGTCACGTCGACGATCTGGGGCTGCGCCGCCCACACGCCCTCGCCCCCCAGGAGCTCGAAGACCTTCTGCGCTGAATGCGGCAGGTAGGGGGTGAGCAGCGTGTTGCAGTCGGAGACCACCTGCAGCGCGACGTGGAGGACGGTGTCGCGGCGGGCGGGGTCGTCCTTGAGCTTCCAGGGCTCCTGATCCGAGAGGTACTTGTTGGCCAGGCCGACGATGCGCATCGCCTCGGTGATGCCGGCCTTGAACCGGCGCGCGGCGATGTGTTCGCCCACGACGGCGAACGCGGCGCGGCTCTCGTCCAGCAGGGCCTGATCGGCCGGGGTCAGCTCCCCCGCCGCGGGCACGGCGCCCACATTCTTGTGGGCCATCGACACGGACCGGTTGACGAGGTTGCCCCACTCGTTGGCCAGCTCGAAGTTGATCCGGCGGACGAACTCCTCCCAGGTGAAGTCCGTGTCCTGGTTCTCGGGACCGGCCACGGCGATGTAGTAGCGCAGGGCGTCGGGGCCGAACTCGGCGAGGAAGTCCCCCACGAAGATGGACGCGCCCCGCGAACTGGAGACCTTGGAGCCCTTCATCGTCATGAACTCGGAGCTGACCACCTCGGTGGGGAGCTGCAGTTCGCCCAGCGACTCCCGCACGTGGCCGCCGTGGACCCCCTGCCCGTTGGCGCCGAGCAGGATGCCGGGCCAGATGACGGAGTGGAAGACGATGTTGTCCTTGCCCATGAAGTAGTAGGAGCGCGCCGCCGTCGAGTTCCAGAAGGTGCGCCACGCCTCCGGATCGCCGGAGCGCTTCGCCCACTCGACGGAGGCCGACAGGTAGCCGATGACGGCGTCGAACCACACGTAGATGCGCTTCATGGGGGCGTCGCGCCACCCCTCGAGCGGGACGGGGACGCCCCAGTCGAGGTCGCGGGTGATGGCGCGCGGCCGGATCTCCGCGAGCAGGTTGTGGGAGAACTTCAGCACGTTGGGCCGCCAGTCCTCGCGGCTGTCGATCCACTGACCCAGCATGGGGGCCAGGGCCGGCAGGTCGAGGAAGAAGTGCTCGGTCTCGACGAACTCGGGCGTCTCCCCGTTGATCTTGGACTTCGGATCGATGAGGTCGGCCGGGTCGAGCTGGTTGCCACAGTTGTCGCACTGGTCACCGCGGGCGTTGTGGTAGCCGCACAGCGGGCACGTGCCCTCGATGAACCGGTCCGGCAGGGTGCGCCCGGTGGACGGGGAGATCGCGCCCATCTGCGTCTCGGCGCGGACGTAGCCGTTGTCGTAGAGGGCGGTGAAGATGTCCTGCACCACGCGGTAGTGGTTCGGCGTCGTCGTCCGGGTGTACAGGTCGTAGGACAGCCCCAGGCCCTGCAGATCCTCGACGATCTGGCGGTGGTACTTGTCGGCGGTCTCCCTCGGCGTCAGGCCCTCGGAGTCGGCCTTCACCTGGATCGCGGTGCCGTGTTCGTCGGAGCCGGACACCATGAGCACGTCGTGACCGGCCATGCGCATGTAGCGCGCGAACACGTCGGAGGGGACACCGAAGCCCGAGACGTGACCGATGTGGCGGGGGCCGTTGGCGTAGGGCCAGGCGACGGCGGCAAGAACGTGACTCATGCGCGTCATCCTATCGGCGCGCCGCGGGTGCGCTCGCCTGGGCGAATCGGAGGCGCCATCCCGCCGGCACCTCGACCCAGATCGCCGAGACGGTGACGTCGCCCCCGGACCACCGCACGAGGCCCACCCCGGGTGCGAGGGTGTCCACGCGGTGCAGCGTGGGCTCGGGCTCCGCGGGCCACACGGGCGTGCGCGCCTCGCCCCCGTCGGCCGTCACCCCCTGGTAGTCCGGATGGAGTTGGGCGTCAGCCGGGCGCGCCGCGGCGGCTCGCGTGAGCGTGCTGAGTGTGGCCTTCATGCGCGGCGTGGCGGACCCGGGGACCGCCGGGGGCGGGTCGGCGGGGGCGTCGAGGGAGAACAGGTCGGGCTCGGGTTCGGTCTTGCCGACGCTGAAGTCGGTCCGGGCGCTCGGCCGGGGCGTGGCCGGGAACCCGGGTCCCGAGTCGTAGGGCTCGCCGCGCTGGATGGCCGTGGCGACGGCGCGGGCGCGCTCGTCGGCGGCCTCGTTCATGGCGTGGCCGGCGTGGCCCTTGACCCACTCGAAGTCGACCTTCCGGCCGCGCAGCGCCGCGTCGAGGTCCTTCATGAGCTCGACGTTCATCACGGGCTTGCCGTCGCTCTTCTTCCACCCCTGGCGCTTCCAGCCCGGCAGCCACTTCGTCAGCGAGTTGATGACGTACTGCGAGTCGCACAGGACGCGCAGCGGTTCGTCCAGGTGCGCCGTCGAACGCAGGAGGTCGAGCACGGCCATGAGTTCGCCCATGTTGTTGGTGCCGTGGTCCCACCCGCCGGCCGCCCAGATGTCGTCGCTGATGTACCAGGCCCAGCCGGCGGGTCCGGGGTTCGAGAGTGCGGAGCCATCCGCGGCGGCAACGATCACGGGCCTGAGCGTAGTGGAATCCTGATGTGGCCCAGCGGCGCAGCACCGGGTGAACCGGTCCCATGGGCAGGATCGGTTAGGCTCGCGGCCATGAGCGAGTCGCCGATCCCGCCCGAGCCCACCGTTCCGGACGACACGGACTGGACGTGGGTCACCGAGCGTCCCTGCCCCGACTGCGGCTTCGATCCCGGCGCGGTCACGCCCGAGACGCTGCCCGGGCTGGTGCGGGAGTTCTCCGCCCGTTTCCAGAAGGCCGTGGAAGGCCGCGGCGCCGCGGCCCGCCCCGCGCCCACCACTTGGTCGGTCATCGAGTACGGCCGGCACATCGCCGACGTCACCGAAGTGATGACCACCCGCCTCGGCCTGATCCTCGACGGCGGTGGCGAGCCGGTCGACTTCCCCTCCTGGGACCAGGACGCGGCCGCCGTCGAGGACGAGTACTGGCTCTCCGACGCCAATGCCACGCGGATCCTCATCGCCGAGCGGGCCGAGGGCGCGGCGAAGGCCTGGGCCGAGCCCGAGGGGCCCCAATGGGACTGGGTCGGTCGTCGCGGCGACGGCGCGGAGTTCACGACCCTGTCGCTGGGGCGCTACTTCGCCCACGAGTGGGTGCACCACCTCCGAGACGTGGACGCCTGAGCCGTCACTCCAGGAGACCGTGGCGCCTCGCCGCCGCGACAGCCGCCGTGCGGGACTCGGCGCCGAGCTTCGCGAACGCGTGCACCAGGTGGGTCTTCACCGTGCCCTCCGAGATGTACAGCCGCTTCGCGATGCCGCGGTTGGTCACCCCCTCCGCCACCAGGCGCAGCACGTCCAGCTCGCGGGCGCTGAGCGACGGCACCCCCTGCGTCATGCGCTCCACGACGCGGCCCTCCAACTCGGTGGACAGCACGAGGCGTCCGGCGGCGGCGTCCGCGATCCCCGCGATGATCTCCGCCGGCTGGGCGTCCTTGAGCAGGTAGCCCGCGGCGCCCGCGAGGACGGCGCGGGTGATGTCGGAATCGTTGTCGTAGGTCGTGAGGATCAGCACGGCGGGGCCGCCCGTGTGCGCTCGCAGCGCCGTCGTGACCCCGACGCCGTCGAGGCCGGGGCCGAGGCGCAGGTCGCACAGGACCACGTCCGGACCCACCTGATCCGTCAGGCGCAGCGCCTCCTCCCCGGAGGCCGCCGTCCCGACGACGGCGAGGTCGGGCGCGCCGTCGAGTAGCGCCTGGAGCCCCGACCGCACCACGGGGTGGTCGTCGACGATCAGCACCCGGATCACAGCGCCCGCTCCTCGGCGCGCACCAGCGGCAGGCGCAGCGTCACGGCCGTGCCGGCGCCCGGCTCGCTCTCGATGTCGACGCCCCCGCCCAGTTCGGTGAACCGCTCGCGCAGCGCACGCAGGCCGAAGCCGCCGTCGGGCCCGGCGACGACGGCCAGGGCGGGATCGAAGCCCACGCCGTCGTCGACGACGTCGAGGTGGACCTCGTCCCCGGCCCGGGCCAGCTCCACGGCGACGTGACCGGCCCGCGAGTGCGTGCGGACGTTGGACAGGGCCCCCTGGACTCCGCGCAGCAGCGCGACCTCCACGGGCGTGGCCAGCCGCGGGAGGTCGGGGTCCACCGTCACCTGCCACCGGGCCCCGAGGGCGTCGGCCACCTCGCCGGTGAGGCGTCGCAGGGGCGCCGCGAGGCCGCCCGCGCCGGGCTCGTCGGGCGCCAGGGCCAGGACCACGCGCCGCGACTCGGCGAGGTTGTGGGCCGCCGTCGCCTCGATCTGGGCCAGGAGGCGCACCGCCGCCTCCTGGTCGGTCTCCCGCTGGGCGGCCCGCGCGAGCAGGAGGATCGAGGAGAAGCCCTGGGCGAGCGTGTCATGGATGTCGTGGGCGAGCCGCTGCCGCTCCGCCAGGACGCCCGCCTCGCGCTGCAGCCGGGCGGTCTGGTCCTGGACGCGCAGCACCTCCGCGAGGAGGCGACGGTGCTCGGACGCCTCGTGCTCGAACAGCAGGGTGCCCCGCGCCAGGCCGAGGGCCACGAGCGCCCCGACCAGCGGGCCGAGCACCGCGCCGACGGTCTCGCCGCCCGTCATGCTCAGCACCGTGATGATCACCGCCAGGGTCACGGCCGTCAACAGCAGCGCGGCCAGCAGCGGGAGCACGGCCCCGGCCAGCAGCCACAGGGGGAACGCCACCCACAGGAAGTCCGGGGACGCCCACATCAGCCACACGGTGCCGAGGAACAGCAGCCCGACCCAGGCAGCGCGCCCGGTGGCGCCCAACCGCCCGTGGGCCGCGAGGCCGCCGACGAACACGACGAGGACCGCGGCGTCCACGATCAGCAGCGGCCAGTCGGCGCCGTCGGCCAGCGCGAAGCCGGTGGCCAGCGCGAGGAGGCCGACGAAGAGGACCGCCTGCCCGAGCCGGAGCCACCAGGCGGCGGACCAGCGCGGGGCGGTGGTCGTGGTCACGCCCCCACGGTAGCCGGAGCGGGCGCGGCGCTGAGGGCGCGGCGCAGGATGATGAAGAGGTAGACGAACGTGCCGGTCAGGACCATGTGGCCGAGGCCGCCGATCCCGGCCCACATGGGCGAGGTGGCCAGGTCGACGCCGAGTACCTGCAGCGTTCCCTGCTCAGTCGCGCACCATCAGGAGAGCGCGATGGTGCTCGGTGAACCCGGCGGCCTCCGCCGCCGACAGCGCCGCCACGTCCTCCGCGGCGAGGTCCAGCGCCCAGCCGCGCGAGAGCGGCACGCCCCCGAGTGGGTCGCTCGGGGACGAGGCCGTCAGCACCACCCGGACGCCCGTCCGCGCGGCGGCTAGCTCGGTCAGCTCCGCGACGGGGGCGCCGGGCATGGTCCGGACGGCCACCCGCGCCCCGGCGAACCGATCGACGGCGTCGAGCGCGTCGTCGGGGGCGGGCCCGGGGTCACCGAGGGCGAGGACGGAGTCGTCTGCCAGCCGCCATCCCCCGAGCCGCGCCCGCCGGAGCGCAGGTCGGGACCGTTCCACGGCGCGCTCCACGTCCGCGGGGGTCGAGCTCGGCAGGACCGTGCGCTCCGGGACCTGCCGCACCGCTTCGGCCCGGTCCCTCGGGACCCAGGCCGCCGGCCGGTCCTCGGGCAGCACGACGTACCACTGGTCGTTGGCGGCCACCAGGTGCCCGACGAGGTCGCGGACGCCGTCGTCGGCCCGCCAGCGCAGGCTGACCCGGCGCGCCGTGGCGGGCAGCTCGAGGATCACCGGAGCGCGGCGTAGGCGGGCCTGATCACGTCGGCGACCATCCGCTCCCGCTCGTCGTGGTGGAGGAACGCGGCGCGCATCGCGTTGACGGTGACCTGCTCCACGTCGTCGAGCGTCCACCCGAAGGTCTCGACCAGGAGGGCGAACTCACGCGACATCGTCGTGGCGCTCATCAGCCGGTTGTCGCAGTTGACGGTGACGGTGAAGTCGAGGCGGTGGAGGAGGTCGACGGGGTGGTCGGCCATCTGCTGGGCGATGCCGGTCTGCAGGTTCGACGAGGGCGAGACCTCGAGGGGGATGCGGGCGTCGCGCACGTAGGCCGCGAGCCGGCCGAGGCGGGCCGTGCCGCCGGTGACGTCGATGTCCTCGACGATCCGCACGCCGTGCCCCAGCCGGGACGCGGCGCAGACCTGCACGGCCTCCCAGATGGATGGCAGACCGTGGGCCTCGCCCGCGTGGATCGTGAAGAACATGTTGTCGCGCTTGAGCCGGCGGAAGGCGGGCTCGAACCGCGACGGCGGGAAGCCATCTTCGGCGCCGGCGATGTCGAAGCCGCACACGGAGTCGTCGCGGTAGCGGAGGGCCAGCTCGGCGATGTCGGTGGACGGCTCCGTGTGGCGCATGGAGGTGAGGATCTGGCGGGCGACGATGGGCTGACCCGCGGCGACGGCCTCGGCCATGCCCGACGCCAACCCGTCACGCACGGCCTCCACGATGGCCTCCAGGGTCAACCCGAGGCGCTGATGCTGGCGCGGGGCGTAGCGCGCCTCGGCGTAGACGACGCCGTCGGCGGCCTGGTCGAGCACCCACTCGTGTGCCACGCGGCTCAGCTGCGCGGGCGTCTGCATCGCGGCGACGGTGTGCTCGAACGTCTCCAGGTAGCGCACCAGCGACCCCGAGTCGGCGGCCTCGAAGAACCAGCGGCGTAGCTCGTCGGGGTCCGTGCTGGGGAGGGAATGCCCGTTGGCGCCGCAGTGGTCGATGACGGTCTCGGGGCGGAGCCCGCCGTCGAGGTGGTCGTGGAGCGCCACCTTGGGCAGCGGGCGCAGGTCGTCGATCGTCAGCATGGTCACGTTCCTGAGTCGAGGTCGTCCGGCCCGAAGGCCTGCGGGAGCATGTCGTCGAGCGTGCGGATGCCCGCCGGGGTCTCCATGAGCAGCCCGCGGCCCCCGTGCTCGAACAGCAACTGCCTGCAGCGCCCGCAGGGGGTGATCACGTCGCCGTTCCCGTTGACGCACGTGAAGGCCACCAGCCGTCCCCCTCCCCCGGCGACGAGGTCGGACACGAGCCCGCATTCGGCGCACAGGGTCACGCCGTAGCCCGCGTTCTCGACGTTGCAGCCGGCCACCACCCGCCCGTCGTCGACCAGGGCGGCGGCTCCGACGCGGTACTGCGAGTACGGCGCGTAGGCGCGTCCCGCCATGGCGACGGCGGAGGTGCGCAGCTGTGCCCAGTCGACGTCCATCAGTGGCTCTTGACGAAGTGCATGCCGTCGGCCGCCGGCGCCCTGACCCGCCCGACCAGGCCGGCGACCGCGATGATCGTGGCGAGGTACGGCAGCATCTCGATGAAGTCGCTGGGGATCGGCAGCTGCATGAGCTTGGTGGTCTGGGCGAGCGCCCGGGCGAACCCGAAGAACAGCGCCATCAGGGCCGCACGCACCGGATTCCAGCGGCCCATGATGACGGCGGCCAGCGCAATGAAGCCGTTGCCGGCGGTGGGGTTGTTGTCCTGGAAGGCGCCGACGGACCCGACGGTGAAGTAGGCGCCGCCCAGGCCCGCGAAGAGGCCGCCCAACAACACCGCGGAGGCCTTGGTCCACACCACGTTGATGCCGACGGTGTCCGCGGCGTGGGGGTGCTCGCCGACCGATCGGACGCGCAGACCCCACGTGGTGCGGAACAGCAGGAACCAGACCAGCGGCACCGCCACGATTCCCAGGTACGTCAACGGCTTCTGCGTGAACAGGATCGGCCCGAGGAAGGGGATCGACTCCAGCCCCGGGATCTGCCACGCCTGCATGGGCTGCACGGTGCCGTAGGCGGCGAGGTTCTTGGCGACCAGCTGCTGGTAGATGAAGCCGGTGAGGCCCGAGGCCAGCAGGTTGATCACGACGCCGATGATGACGTGGTCGACGAGGTACCGCAGCGTGAACAGCGCGAGGACGCCGGCCATCATCACGCCGGCCAGCGCGGCCGCGAACAGCGCGGCGACGAAGGAGTGCGTGAGCGAGAACGTGAGTGAAGCGGCGAACGCGGCCGTGAGGAACATGCCCTCGATGGCGATGTTGACGACGCCGGCCCGCTCTGCGAGCACGCCGCTGAGGACGCCGAAGAGCAGCGGGGTGGCGTACTCGAGCGTCAGGTTGAGCTGGCTCGTCAGCGTGAACGGCAGCGACGAGCTGGCCGCGGCCCACACGATGAAGCCGACCAACACCCCCGCGCCCGCCGCCACGCCGGCGACGACGCGCAGGCGGGCGCTGAGCCGTCCGGTGATGAAGCCGACGCCGGCGCCGAGTACCAGCAGCGCGCTGAGCAGGACCGTGGCAGTGCCGGGCACGTCCAGGGTGGGCAGCGTGACGTCGGCGAATGCGTCGGACAGCGCGATCTGGCCGGACTTGTCGACCGTGAACGCCATCCACAGCAGCAGGACGCCGATGACGGTGATGAGGACTCCGGTGGAGATGCGCTGGGTGCGCCTCTCCGGCGACTCGACGCGAGCCCTCTCGACGGTGCCGGGGACGATGTCGACGCTCACGCTTCAGCCACCTTCGCGATCGGAACGGATGCCCGCTTGACCGTGCGCTCCCGGAGGAACGGCAGGAGCCAGGCGACGAAGGCCGGTGCCGCGACGAACAGCACGATCAGGGCCTGGATGAGGTCGGTCAGCTTGTCGGGCGTGTCGGCCATGGTGACCATGGCGCGGCGGGACGCCTTGAGGCCGCCGAACAGCAGGCCGGCCAGGACGACCCCCAGGGGCCGCGAGCGGCCGAGGAGCGCGACGGTGATGGCGTCGAAGCCCAGGGTGCCGATGATGGTGCCGGTCATCTGCGGCGGGAAGCCGGTGAGCAGCTCGGGGGCCGTCACCACCTGGACCCCGGCCAGCCCGGCGAGCCCGCCGGCCAGGCCCATGGTGAGGATGGTGACGGTCGACACACTGGCGCCGGCCGTCGCCGCCGCGTACGGGTTGAGGCCCACGGCCTTGAGGTGGATGCCGAACTTGGTCCGGTCCAGCAGCCACCACACGAGGACGGCGGCCAGGAGGGCGAGCAGGAAGCCGAGATGCAGCCGGGTGTCGGCGATGCGCGGCATGGTGGCGCTCCACTCCAGCACCGGCGAGATCGGGTCGGCGCGGCCGGGAGCCTGGAAGGCCTTCTGCAGCATGAAGAAGGCCAGCAGGTTGGCGGCGATGTAGTTCATCATGATGGTCACGATGACCTCGTGCGCGCCGGTGCGGGCCTTGAGCACCCCGACGATGGCGCCCCACACGGCCCCGGCGAGCAGGCCGACGATGATCACCAGCGGCAGGTGGATCGCCAGCGGCAGGCCCTTGATGGTGAACCCGACGAACGCTCCGGTGAGCGCGCCGACCATGGCCTGGCCCTGGGCGCCGATGTTGAACAGGCCCGCCCTGAAGGCGACGGCGACGCCGAGGCCGGCGCAGATGAGCGGCGCGGCCTCGGCGGTGGTGTTCGTGATGGCCACCCATGAGCCCAGCGAGCCGACGTACATCGCGTAGAGGGTGGAGGAGATCTTGTCCCAGCTGGCCGACAGCGCGTCTCCGGGTTGGGCGAAGAAGTAGGTCCACGTGGCGGCGACCTCGGCGTCGGAGACCACCATGACGACGGCGCTGACCAGGAACGCGAGTATCAGCGAGGCGACGGTGGTGATGAGCGTCGTCACCCACTCGGGGCGGGGCCGGGCCGCTGTTGTCTGACTCATGCGGGGGCTCCCTTGGTGGTGGCGACGGCCTCGTCGTACGCGACGCCGGCCATCATGAGGCCGAGCACGTCGCGCGGTGTGTCCGGGGGGACGATGCCCACGATGCGCCCGCGGTACATGACCGCGATCCGGTCGGCGAGCGACTCGACCTCTTCCAGCTCGGTGGAGACGATGAGGACGGCGGTGCCGCGGTCCCGCTCCTCGACGATGCGCCCGTGGAGGAACTCGATGGCGCCGACGTCGACGCCGCGCGTCGGCTGGCTGGCGATCAACAGCGACAGCGGCCGCGACAGCTCCCGGGCCAGGACGACCTTCTGCTGGTTGCCGCCCGAGAGCGAGCGCACCTCCTGGTCGTGGCTCCCGCCGTGCCGGATGTCGAACTCCTTGATGCGCGCCTGGGCGTTGTCGCGGATCTTCTTGAGGTCCAGGGCGCCGAACTTCGAGTACTCGTCCAAGTTGTTGAGCACCAGGTTGTGCGCGATCGAGAACTCGCCGACGAAACCGTGCCGGTGCCGATCCTCCGGCACGTAGCCGAGGCCGGCCTTGATGGTGTCGACGGGCTTGCTGTGCGTGATGTCGACCCCGTCGAGGGTGACCCGCCCGGACAGCGGCCTCATCGTGCCAAGCAGCGCCTCCGCGAGCTCGGTCTGGCCGTTGCCCTGGACGCCGGCGATGCAGACGATCTCGCCGCCGCGGACCGTGAGCGACAGGTGGTCGACGGCGATCGCCCCGGTGGGGCTGGCGACGACGAGGTCCTCGACGACGAGGCGGTCGTCCCCCGGCTGCGCGGGCGCCTTGTGGACCTTCAGGTCCACGGCGCGGCCGACCATCATCGAGGCGAGCTCGGCCTCGGACGTCTCCGGCGCCGCCTGACCCACGACCTTCCCGCGCCGGATGACCGTGATGTCGTCGGCGACCTCGCGCACCTCGCGGAGCTTGTGCGTGATGAAGATGATGGCCCGTCCCTCGTCGCGCAGCGTGCGCATGACGGCCATGAGTTCGTCGATCTCCTGCGGGGTGAGCACGGCGGTGGGCTCGTCGAAGATGAGGTACGTGGCGTCGTGCGCGAGCGCCTTGAGGATCTCGACCCGCTGCTGGATGCCGACGGGGAGGTCCTCGACGAGCGCGTCCGGGTCGACGTCGAGTTTGTAGCGGGCGCTGAGGTCGCGCACGAGCGCCCGCGCCGACGCGAGGTCGAGCATGCCGGCCCGGCCCGGCTCGTGACCGAGCACCATGTTCTCGGCGACCGTGAACACGGGGATGAGCATGAAGTGCTGGTGCACCATGCCGATGCCGGCGGCCATCGCCTGCTTCGGGTTGGTGAGGGTGAGTGCCGTGTCCCCGAGCAGGATCTCGCCCTCATCGGGTTCCAGCAGCCCGAAGAGGATGTTCATCAGCGTCGACTTGCCCGCGCCGTTCTCGCCCAGCAGGCAGTGGATCCGGCCGGGCACCGCCTCGATGCTGATCGAGTCGTTGGCGGTGAGCGAGCCGAACCTCTTGGTGATGCCGCGGAGCCTGAGCACCGGGGCATCGTGCTGAGCGGTCACGGGCACGGGTCCTCCTGGGGTGTGATGCGGGAGGGGCGCTGGACGCACCCCTCCCGGAATCAGCTGGTCGGGTCAGCTCACTTGGGCTGGCTCGGCGAGGTGATGGTGATCGTGCCGCTGATGATGTCAGCCTTGATCTGCTCCAGCTCCGCCTTCAGCTCGTCCGACACCTTGTCCTCGAAGTCGTGGAACGGCGCCAGCGACACGCCGTCGTTGTCGAGCGTGCCGACGTAGGGGTCAGAGGAGAACGAACCCTCGAGCGACGCCTTGATGGCCTCGAAGACGGCGACGTCCATGCCCTTCTCCACCGACGTGATGATGGTCGAGCCGTACTCCGGCGCGGAGACGTAGCCGTCGGTGTCGACCCAGATGGCGTTGACCTTGCCGCCGGACTCCTGCGCCGCCTGCAGCGCGCCGAGGCCGGCCGGGCCCGCGACGGGGAGGATGATGTCGGCGCCCTGCGCGATGAGGGTGCTGGCGGTGTTCTTGCCGCCGGGGATGTCGCCGAACGGGTTGTTGCCGCCGACGAACTGGCCGTCCTGCTTGGCCTCGTCCCAGCCGATCAGCTTGACGTCGCCGCCCTTCTGCTCGTTGTAGTACGAGATGCCCTGCGCGAAGCCGTCCATGAAGATGGTCACGGTCGGGTACTTGGCGCCACCGAACGTGCCGACGGTCCCGGTCTGGCTCATGCCCGCGGCCAGGTAGCCGGCCATGAAGGCGGGCTGCGCCGTGTTGAAGATGAGGCCCTTGGCGTTGTCGACGCCCTCGAAGGAGGAGTAGTCGACGATGGCGAAGTCCACCTCGGGGTTCTGCTTGGCCGCGGCCTCGGTCGCGTTGGCCAGAGCGAAGCCGACCGTGACGATGATGTCGCAGTTGGCGTCGATCATCGACTGCACGTTGCCGGCGTACTCGGCCTCCGCGTTCGACTCGATCTGCTTGGTCTGGACACCCAGTTCGTCCTTGGCGCGCATCATGCCCGCGTAGGCCGTCTCGTTGAACGACTTGTCGTCGAAGCCGCCGGCGTCGGAGACCATGCAGGCGGTGAAGTCGGTGGTGGGGGCCGCCGACGACTCGGTCGCGCTGGCCGACGCGGACGAGCTGGTGGCCTCGGAGGCCGCCGGGGACTGGGTGGTGGTGCTCGGCGGCTGCGCACAGCCGGCCAGGGCGAAGGCGGATGCCGCGGCGAGCGACATCGTGCTCAACAGGGGCTTCTTCACGAAGGATCCTCCTAGACGATGGAACGGGCATCCCGACCATAGCGTCGCCCGCCGCGCAACGCCCAGCCGAAAACTTGATCGTTATACACCCGCAATAATGCGTGTGACTACGCCGTCGTGACCTGCCGCACGAGGGCACCCGCCGACCGCACCATGGTGAGGGTCTGCTGGCGCCAGTCGACGTCCTGGCTGCGGTACGGGCCGGTGGCCAGCGAGATGACGACGGCGGCCGCCCGGAGCCGTAGTTCCACGGGGTCGACGCGCCGGTCGAACACGGGGACCCAGCGCGCCAGCAGGTCGCGGATCTTCTCCTCCTGGCCTGGGGTCATCCGCTGGATGGTGGACAGGTGCCCGATGAGGCAGGCGAGGTCGTCGGCCCGCCGGCCGGGCCCGATGGTGTCGACGTCGAGCACGCCGACGACCTTCCCGTCGGCGACGTGGAGCTGGCCCTCGTGGAAGTCGCCGTGCGTCGGTTCGTCGCCCGGGGGCATGCCTGCCAGCCCCGAGCCGATGCGCTCGGCCAGCCAGCCCAGCTCGTCGGCCAGCTCCGGCATCGTCGCGGAGATGACGGTGGCGTAGTGGCCGACCGCGTCGGCCCAGGGCGGGCGGCGCTCCAGGGCCGCAACCGCCGCGGGCATGGCGTCGAGCGTGTCGATGAGCGCCTCCGGGGGGCACGGGTCCCCGGGCTCGAACAGAGCCCGGGCCATGGGCATGCCGGGCAGGGCCCGCAGCACCAGCAGATGGTCGGCCGTCGCGAGCGCGACCGCCGGCGCGGGAACACCCGCCTGCCGCAGCATGATGTGCTTGGAGTGGATGTCGGCGAACACGCGCTCGCGCAGCACCTTGACGTAGAGCACCTCGGGCGGATCGGTCGCCACCTCGACCCGCACGACCGCGCGGCGGCGCGGCCGGTATCCGACCATCGTGAGGGTCAGGTCGTCGGCGGCCACGGGGCCGGGCAGCACGCCACCCGAGTTCAGCACCTCGGCCATGCGCTCCGGGAAGGCGGCCGTCGGCAGGCCGAGCAGGTCGGGGTCGTCGGGGTAGAGCCACACCGCGACGCGGCGTTGTCCGTCGGCGAAGATCTCCGCCCGCGCATCCGCCGGTGTGAGGTCGCCGGTGCGGGCGCTGACGCCCAGCAGTTCACTGCGCCGGCCGTGCGGCCATTCCACGGTCGCCGCGTACGTCGCCGTCGTCGACTGGTGCGGGGTGGCGTCGACGTGGTCGAGCGACCAGTCCACCAGCCGCCCGCCGCGGTGCTCGACGGCGGCGCGCAGCAGCGGTTCGACGTTGGGGCCGGTGAGCAGGCCGAGCCCGTCGTCAGGCATCGGCGTCAGCCGGTTCGGGCCGCAGGGCGAACCAGGCGGCCCGCCGGCCGTCCATCTGCGTGGCCTCGAGCGTGAACCGGGCGTCCGCGCCGTCGAGGTCGCGTTCCGGCCGCAGCGCCACGGTGACCTGGTCGCCCAGCCTGGGGAGCCGGCCGAGGCGCGCCATGAAGAACCCCGCGACCGTGTCGTAGGGACCCTCGGGGATGACGAAGCCGGTCAGGTCCGCGAACTCCTCGATGGTGGTCAGCCCGTCGAGCTCGTCGACGTGCCGCGGCGCCTCGTCGTCGGCGACGTCGTACTCGTCGGTGATGTCGCCGATGAGCTCCTCCATGAGGTCCTCCAGCGTGACGATGCCCGCGGTGCCGCCGTACTCGTCGCGGACGATCGCCAGGTGCGACCGCCCGGCGCGCATCGCGGTGAGCGCTCGCAGGATCTTCACGGTCTCGGGCAGGAAGAGGACGTCGCGGGCGATGCTGCGGACGTCGCCGTCGCGGGCCGCGCCCTCGATGTCCATGAGGTCGCGCACGTGCAGGAAGCCGACGATCCGGTCCGGCGACCCGTCGGTCACCGGGTACCGGGAGTGGGGCGCCCCCCTGACCTCACGGTAGGCCAGCCCGATGGGCATGTCGCCGGGGAGGAAGTCGACCTCCGTGCGCGGGACCATCACCTCGCGCAGCGACCGCTCGCCGGCGTCGAACACCTCGTCGACGATGCGGCGCTCCTCCGTGCCGAGCGTCGACGACGAGATGACCATGGCCCGGAGTTCCTCGTCGGTGACGGCGTCGCGCGACAGCGAGGGGTCGCCGCCGAGGATGCGCACCAGCGCATCGGTCGACACCCCCAGGAACCAGATGATGGGCCGGGTCAGCGTGGCGATGCCGGACACCAGCGGCGCGAGCGCCATGGCGAACCCCTCGGCGCGCTGCATCGCCAGCCGCTTCGCCGTGAGCTCCCCCACGACGATGGAGAAGTACGAAATCACCACGGTCACCGCCACCAGGGACACGGTGCCGGCCACGGCCTCCGGGACGCCCCAGGCGACCACCGTCGGCGTGACCGCGTCCGCGATCGTCGCGCCACCGAAAGCGGCCGAGAGGAAGCCCGAGAGGGTGACCCCGATCTGGACGGCGGACAGGAACAGGTTGGGGTTGCCGGTCAGCCGCTCGATGGCCCGGCCGCGTTTCCCGCGGCCGGCGAGCTGCCTGACCTGGCTCTCCCGCAGCGTGACGAGCGCCATCTCGGCGGCGGCGAACGTGCCGCCGATCACGATGAACAGCGCGATAAGCGCGATGTCGGTCAGCATGGAGGCCTCGGCCCGCCTAGCGGAAGATGACGGTGCGGTCCCCGTCGGCCAGCACGCGGTGCTCGGCCAGGAGCCGCACGGCCTCGGCAAGGGTCTGGGACTCCTGCGCCTGTCCCTTGCGCACGAGCTTGGCCACGTCCATCGTGTGGTCGACGCGCACCACGTTCTGCTCGATGATGGGCCCCTCGTCCAGATCGCTGGTGACGAAGTGGGCCGTGGCGCCGATGAGCTTCACCCCGCGGGTGTGCGCCTGCCGGTAGGGGTTGGCGCCCTTGAATCCCGGCAGGAACGAGTGGTGGATGTTGACGGCGCGGCCGGCGAGGAACGCACACAGCTCGGGGCTCAGGATCTGCATGTAGCGGGCCAGCACGACCAGCTCCACGTCCTGCTCTTCGACGGCGCGCCGGACCTCCGCCTCGAAGTCCGCCTTGCTCTCGGCCGTCACCACGCGGTGCGTGAACTCCACGCCGTAGAACGCGGCCATGGGTGCCAGGACGTCGTGGTTGGCCATGATCCCCACCACGTCGATCGGCAGATCCCCGCCCCGCCAGCGGAACAGCAGGTCGTTGACGACGTGGCCGGCCTTGGAGGCCAGGATCAAGGTGCGGGTGGGACGCGTCGCGTCGTCGACCCGGAACCGGGCACCGAGGTCCGACGCGACGGCGGCGATCTCGGCCTCCAGCTCGGCGGGGTCCGCGCCCTGGACCTCGATGCGCGTGAAGAAGTGCCCGGTGTCGGGCGAGGAGAACTGCTGCAGCTCGGTGATGTTCCCGCGGGCGGCCACGATGCCGCCGGAGATCGCGTGCACGATTCCCGGGCGGTCTGGGCAGTCGAGCGTGACGACGAGCTGATGCATGCGACGAACTCTAGCGGGTCGTCCCACGGCCGAACGGGGACGCAGGGTGGCCCGGATTCTTGTTACGCTCCTGTCCGCGCAACGACGCGCGACACGGTAGAGGAGAAATCATCCACCCATGACTACTCACGACCCCATCGACCGGCCGGCGGTCATCCCCGCGGAGGACTTCCACCGGGTGCAACGCTCACCCGAGTTCGCCACGCTGAAGAAGACGTTCCGTTCCTTCGCGTTCCCCATGACCGCGGTGTTCCTGGCCTGGTACCTCGCGTACGTGCTGGGCTCGATCTTCGCCAAGGACCTCATGATGACCAGCGTCGCCGGCAACCTCACGGTCGGCATCCTGTTCGGGCTGGCCCAGTTCGTCAGCACCTTCCTCATCACCTGGCTCTACATCCGTCACATGAACAAGAAGGTCGACCCGATCGCAGCCGGCCTGCGCGAGGACCTGGAGGGAACCCGCCGATGATCGGCCTCCTCGAGACCCAGCAGCTGGGCAATCCGTTCATCAACATCGGCATCTTCGCCGCCTTCGTCGTCATCACGATGGCGGTGGTCATCCGCGTGACGCGCGGCGGGAAGAAGAAGGCCAGCGACTTCTACACCGGCGGGGCCCAGTTCGACGGCCGGCAGAACGGCTTCGCGATCGCGGGAGACTACCTGTCGGCGGCGTCGTTCCTCGGCATCGTGGGCGCGGTGGCGCTCTACGGGTACGACGGCCTGTTGTACTCGGTCGGGTTCCTCGTGGCCTGGCTCGTGGCGCTGCTGCTCGTCGCGGAACCCCTGCGCAACACGGGCAAGTACACGATGGCGGACGTACTGAGCTTCCGGATGCAGCAGCGACCGGTCCGGCTCGCCGCCGCGACCTCGACGCTGGCGGTGTCCTTCTTCTATCTGCTCGCCCAGATGGCGGGTGCGGGGGCGCTGGTGTCGCTGCTGCTCGGCATCTCGTCGCCACTGGGGCAGAACATCGTCATCGCCATCGTCGGCCTGCTCATGGTGGGCTACGTGCTCATCGGCGGCATGAAGGGCACCACGTGGGTGCAGATGATCAAGGCCGTTCTGCTGATCCTGGGCGCGGGTCTCATGACGGTGTGGGTGCTCGCCATGGTCGGGTTCAACCTGTCCGAGCTCCTGGGCAACGCGATCGACAAGTCGGCCGCCGACGGCTCGACCACCAACCTTCTGGCCCCCATGGAGCGCTACAAGGACCCCATCGCCCTCATCTCCATGGGCATGGCCCTCGTGCTCGGCGCCTCCGGGCTGCCGCACGTGCTGATGCGCTTCTACACGGTCCCGACGGCGAAGGAGGCCCGGCGTTCCGTGACCTGGGCAATCGGGCTCATCGGCGCGTTCTACCTCTTCACGATGGTGTTGGGGTACGGCGCGGCGTGGCTGGTCGGCCCCGCGGCGATCGGCGAGATGCCCGGCGGCGCGAACGCAGCGGCCCCGGCGCTGGCCTACGAGCTGGGCGGCACCATCCTGATGGCCGTCATCGCGGGTGTGGCGTTCGCCACCATCCTGGCCGTCGTCGCCGGCCTCACCATCACGGCCTCGGCGTCGTTCGCCCACGACATCTACAACTCGGTGCTCAAGGACGGCAAGGCCGACCCGGCCAAGGAGGTGAAGGTCGCGCGCTGGACCTCGGTGACGATCGGCCTGGTCGCCATCGTCGGCGGCATCGCCGCCAACGGCCAGAACGTGGCGTTCCTGGTGGCGTTGGCGTTCGCGGTCGCGGCGTCGGCGAACCTGCCGTCGATCCTGTACTCGCTGTACTGGAAGAGGTTCTCGACCGCGGGTGCGGTGTGGTCCATCTTCGGCGGCCTCATCACCGCCGTGGTGCTGATCATCTTCTCCCCCGCGGTCTCCGGCGCGAAGGGCTCGATGTTCCCCACCGTCGACTTCGCGTGGTTCCCCGTCGATTCACCGGCCATCGTCTCGGTGCCCGTCGGGTTCTTCCTGGGCTGGCTGGGCTCCGTCGTGCGGCCCGACGGCGACCGCTTCGCCGACCAGGGGGCCGAGATGGAGGTCCGCTCCATGACCGGCGCCGGCGCCGAGGGCGCCATCGACCACTGACCCCGGTCGTCGTACACGTGACGAGGCCCGCCCCCGGATCAGGGGGCGGGCCTCGTCACGTGCGGGCGGCGCGGCTCAGATGAGTCCGAGCTCGGTGACGGCGTTGCGCTCGTCGACCAGTTCCGCGACCGACGCGTCGATCTTGGCGCGCGAGAACTCGTTGAGCTCGAGGCCCTGGACGATCTCGTACTTGCCGTCCTTGACGGTGCACGGGAACGACGAGATCAGACCCTCGGGGACGCCGTAGGAGCCGTCCGACGGCACCGACATCGACACCCAGTCGCCCTCGGGGGTGCCGAGCACCCAGTCGCGCATGTGCTCGACGGTGGCGTTGGCCGCCGACGCCGCCGACGACAGCCCGCGGGCCTCGATGATCGCCGCGCCGCGCTTGGCGACCGTCGGGATGAAGGTGTGCTCGAGCCACTCCTGGTCCCCCACCAGCTCGGCGGCGTTCTGGCCGCCCACCTTGGCGTTGAACAGGTCCGGGTACTGCGTGGCGGAGTGGTTGCCCCAGATGGTCATGTGGGTGATCTCGCCGACGGGGCGGCCCACCTTGGCGGCCAGCTGCGAGATGGCGCGGTTGTGGTCGAGGCGGGTGAGGGCGTTGAAGCGCTCCGCGGGGATGTCGGGGGCGTTCTGCTGCGCGATGAGCGCGTTGGTGTTGGCCGGGTTGCCGGTCACGAGGACCTTCACGTCATCGGCGGCCACGTCGTTGAGCGCCTTGCCCTGCGCGGTGAAGATGGCGCCGTTGGCGGAGAGGAGGTCGCTGCGCTCCATGCCGGCCTTGCGCGGCATGGCGCCGACGAGCATCGCCAGGTTGACGCCGTCGAAGACCTTGCGGGGATCGTCGCCGATCTCGATGTTGACCAGGTTGCCGAACGCGCAGTCGTCCAGCTCCATGACGACGCCCTCCAGCGCCTTCAGCGCCGGCGTGATCTCGAGCAGGCGCAGCTCGATGGGGGTGTCGCCCAGGAGCGACCCGCTGGCGATGCGGAACAGCAGGCTGTAGCAGATCTGGCCTGCGGCGCCGGTGACGGCGATCTTGACGGGAGCAGCAGTGCTCACTTTCGATTCCTCTCGATGGTCGTTCATCCGCTTGCGGACCCGACTCTACCGCCCGGCGCGCCCGCGCCGCCGAGGGGTCGAGATCAGATGACGCGGAACACCCAGTGGAGGATCTCGATCAACACGACGACGGCCAGCCACACCATGAGCGCGATGGTCAGCCAGCCGCCGCGAACGAAGGCGAGCGCCCTCTCCTGGGCGGCCGGAGGGAGGAAGAGGTTGCCCTCCAGGATGTTCCACTGCGTCATCGACCAGAACACGAACGTGGTGGCGACGGTGACGAGGATGCACCAGGGGCACAGCGCCCCGATGACGAACGTGGACTGGAACAGCAGCCAGTACGCGAAGATCACGCCCAGGAAGTACACGACGTTGGCCGTGAACATGAACCACCGGGGGAACCGGGTGCCCGCCAGGGACGCCACCGCGATCGTCATGACCACGGGCTCGGCGATCAGGCCCAGGAACGCGTTGGGGAACCCGAACACGTTGGCCTGTGGTGTGGCGCCGACCTTCACACAGTCGAAGACCGCGTTGATGGAGCAGCTGAGGACCACGTCGGGGTTCTGGGCGATGAGGATGGCGTCGTAGCTGAGCACGAAGGACGCCAGCAGGCTCAGGGTCGCGAACACCAGCATCTCGAGGAAGAGGATGGTGCGGGAGCGCCGACTCGGCTGCTCGATCGTGTGGGTGGCGTCCTCGTCGAGGAGCTCGGTCGACTGCATGCGCCACATCGTACCGGGGCCCGAGGACGCGCCCATCAGCGCGAGGGCGGCACCACCAGGGTCACCGTCAGGACCGCGGCGCCCAGGAGCGCGAGCACGGCGACATCGATCCAGCGGCGCCGCACCACCAGGAGCCCCGCCATCGTCATGGGCAGCACGAGCCGCAGCATGGCCGCCAGCAGCAGCGCGCCTCCGATGAGCAGCGACGCCCGCCGCCAGTGGCCGAACGCCGCGAACCCCGCCCCGACGGCCACGATGGCCAGGGCGGCAGCCAGCGGCCAGGGGTTGTCCGGGTAGGAGTCGGCAGGCTTGTCCGGCTTACCGGGCATGAAGGGCTTCGGCCCGGTCCACGACGTTGCTCAGCAGCATGGCCCGGGTCATGGGTCCCACGCCGCCCGGGTTGGGCGTGACGAAGGAGGCCTTGTCCCACACGTCGGGGGCCAGGTCACCCACCGTCTTGCCGTCGACCCGGCTGACGCCGACGTCGACGAGCACGGCGCCGTCGCGGATCATGTCGGCCGTGATCATGTGCGGCACGCCGGCCGCGGCCACGACGATGTCGGCCCGCCTGGTGTGCTCCGCCAGGTCCCGAGTGCCGGTGTGGCACAGGGTGACGGTGGAGTTCTCGCTGCGCCGGGTGAGGATGAGGCCCAGGGGCCGCCCGACCGTGATGCCGCGGCCGACCACGCACACCTCCGCTCCGCGCAGTTCCACGCCGTGGCGCCGCAGCAGCTCGACGATGCCGCGCGGCGTGCACGGCAGCGTCGCGGGCTCGTTGAGCACCAGACGCCCCAGGTTGATGGGGTGCAGGCCGTCGGCGTCCTTGTCCGGGTGGATCAGCCCGAGCGCCCAGTTCTCGTCCAGGTGCCGCGGGATGGGCAGCTGCACGATGTAGCCGGTGACCGCCTCGTCGGCGTTGAGCGACTCGATGGCCTCCTGCAACTGGGCGGCCGACGCGTCCGCGGGCAGGTGCACGCGGATGGACGCGATGCCCACCTCCTCGCAGTCGCGGTGCTTCATCCTCACGTAGCTCTGGCTCGCGGGGTCCTCCCCCACGAGGACCGTCGCCAAGCCGGGGACGACGCCGCGCTCCCGCAGCGCCGCGACCCGCTGGGTCAGTTCGGACTTGATGGCGGCCGCGGTGGCCTTGCCGTCGAGCTTCTGCGCGGTCACGGGTGCCTCCTGGGAGCCTGGGTCAGTGGAAGAAGTGGCGGGTGCCGGTGAAGTACATCGTCACGCCGGCGCGGGTGACGGCGTCGATGACCTCCTGGTCGCGCACCGAGCCGCCGGGCTGCACGATGGCCCGGACTCCGGCGTCGAGCAGGACCTGCGCCCCGTCGGCGAACGGGAAGAAGGCGTCGGACGCGGCCACCGAGCCGGCGGCCCGCTCCCCCGCCCGGTCCACCGCGAGGTGGCACGAGTCCACCCGGTTCACCTGTCCCATGCCCACGCCCACGGATGCTCCGTCGGCGGCGAGCAGGATGGCGTTGGACTTGACGGCCCGCACGGCCCGCCAGGCGAAGGCCAGGTCCGCGAGCGTGCCGTCGTCCGCCGGCTCGCCGGCGACCAGCGTCCAGGAGGCCGGGTCGTCCCCGGGGGCGTCGATGGCGTCGGACTCCTGCAGGAGGAGCCCGCCGTCGATCTCGCGCAGCGAGATGCCGGAGTTGTCCGCGTCGCCGGCGATGAGGATCCGCAGGTTCTTCTTGGCCGCCAGTACGTCGACCGCGCCGTCCTCGTAGCCGGGCGCGACGATGACCTCGGTGAAGACCTCCGACACCTGATGCGCCATCTCGACGCTCACGGGCCGGTTGGCCGCGATGACGCCGCCGAACGCCGACACCGGGTCGCAGGCGTGGGCGCGTCGATGCGCGTCCGCGACGTCGGAGCCCACGGCGATGCCGCACGGGTTGGCGTGCTTGATGATGGCGACGGCGGGCTCGGTGAAGTCGTAGGCCGCCCGGCGCGCCGCGTCCGCGTCGACGTAGTTGTTGTAGCTCATCTCCTTGCCGTGCAGCTGCGTGGCGGCCGCCAGACCGTCCGTGCCGTCGGCGTTGCGGTAGACGGCGGCCTTCTGGTGCGAGTTCTCGCCGTAGCGCAGGTCCGCGACCTTGAGCCAGGCCGCTCCGACCCAGCCCGGGAAGCCGGAGCCGCCGGAGGTGTCGGTGACGACGTTGCCCATCCAGGACGCCACGGCGACGTCGTAGGTGGCGGTGTGCACGAACGCGGCGGCGGCGAGCGCCTTGCGCTGGTCGAGCGTGAACCCGCCCGCGGCGAGCGCGGCCCGCAGCATGGGGTACTGCTCAGCCGACGTCACCACGGCCACCGACTGGTGGTTCTTCGCGGCCGCCCGCACCATCGTGGGCCCGCCGATGTCGATCTGCTCGACGCACTCGTCCTCGGACGCCCCGGACGCCACGGTCGCGGCGAAGGGGTAGAGGTTGGTGATGACCAGGTCGAACGGCGCCACGCCGAGCTCGTCCAGCTGCGTGCGGTGCGACTCCAGGCGGCGGTCGGCCAGGATGCCGGCGTGCACGTGCGGGTGCAGCGTCTTGACCCGCCCGTCCAGGCACTCGGGGAAGCCGGTCACCTGCTCGACGGGCGTCACGGGGACGCCGGCATCGGCCAACGTCCTCGCCGTGGAGCCGGTGGAGACGATCTCGACGCCGGCCTCGTGCAGGCCGCGCCCGAGGTCGACCAGTCCGGTCTTGTCGTAGACCGAGACCAGGGCTCGGCGGAGCGGGATGAGGTCTGTCACGGGTTCCCTTCTTTCCATTCGGCCACGGCCTGGATCAGGAGTCGGCGTTCGACCACCTTGATGCGTTCGTGGAGTGAGGCCACGTCGTCGTCCGGTAGCACGTCGACGGCGCCCTGCAGCAGGATCCTACCGGTGTCGACGCCGGCGTCGACCACGAAGACCGTGGCCCCGGTGACCTTGACCCCCGCCAGCAGCGCGTCCCTCGGGCCATGCATGCCCGGGAAGCTCGGCAGCAGCGCCGGGTGCGTGTTGATGGTGCGGCCCCCGAAGCGCCCGAGGAACGCTGGGCCCAGCAATTTCATGAAGCCGGCGGAGGCGACGAGGTCAGGCTCGAACCCGGCGACGATGTCAGTGAGTTCGCTGTCCCACGCCGCGCGGTCGCCACCCCGCTCGAGGGGGTGGGCGACAGCGGGAACGCCGCGCGCCGCGGCCCGATCCAGACCCTGCGCGTCGTATCGATCGGAGACGACCGCGACGACCTCAGCGTCCACGCCCCCCGCGTCGATCGCGTCGAACAGCGCCTGGCAGAGAGTGCCCGAGCCGGACAGGAGGACGACAACGCGAGTGGTCACCCGGACATCCTAAGGGGCGTCAGTCCGCGCGGGGGCGGCGGGCGAGTCCCACGAACAGCCCGCTGACCAGTCCGGCCAGACCCAGGAGCGTCGGGGCGAAGACGGCCAACTCGCCCACACGGGCCCCCAGGTGCGCGAGCCGGTCGGCGCCGAGGCCGCCGGCACCCAGCGCGGCCAGGACGGTGAGGAGCAGCCCCGCGGCCACGCCCGACAGGCCCCCCACCAGCGCGGTCTCGTCGAACCGCGCGCGGGGCCGGGCCCACGCCACCGCCACGCCGGCCAGAGCGCCCGCCACGACGCCGACGGTCAGCCACCACAGCGCGCTCCACGAGCCCTCTCCGGGCGGCACGATCCCGAACGCCGGGATGGCCGGCAGGAGCCCGACGTCGGCGCCCGCCATGCTCAGCAGCGACCCGTCGCCGAGCGTCACGCCGGCGCCCAGGATCCAGGAGGCCGCTGCGAGGACCAGGTTCGGCAGGTAGAGGAGGTGGAGCACGACAAGGAGCGTCACGCCCGCTGGGCCACCGTCGAGGCCCTCGACGATGGCGGTGACGGCGTCGCGCCCGAGGACGAGACCCACCGCCAGCGCCACCGCCGCGCCGGCCAGCACGGTGAGGGTGGCGGCGGCGAGGGCCCGCGGCACGGCACGCAGCCAGCCGGGCCAGACGGCCGTCGGGTCGTAGGCGAGGGCGCGGGAGGCGCCCCACAGCCCCGCGATCGCGCCGACGGTGAGCCCGCCGGCCGCGAGCCGCGGCGAGGCACTGCCCAGGAGCGCGCCCAGTACGGTCACGGCGAGGGCGTAGGTGCCACCGAACGCGCCGGCCACCCGCAGGACGGTGCCCTCAGCGTCCAGGTGCGGCCACGCCTCCGAGGCCTGACGAGCCGCGACCCCCACCACCGGCAGGGCGAGGAACACCAGTAGCGCGGTGAGCCCCAACGGGGCCATCGACACCAGCACGCCGGCGATGTCGACGGGTCCGCCGTGCGCCAGGATCAGGACCTGGCCCGCCAACCGGAGCGCGGCACCTGCGTCGGCTTCCGGCGACGTCAACCAGCCGACGACCGCCGCCGCCGCGAGCAGCAGCCAGACGGCGGCGAGCACCGCCAGGGGGCCGACGAGCGCGGGCAGGTACCACGGCCAGGGCCATGACCTGGGGGTTCGGGCGCTGGGGGCGTCGACGTCGACCGCCACTGTGCGGTGGCCTACGCTGCGTCGTGACATGGCGCTTCCCTCTCCTGATCGTCGCGGGTGTTTGGGTCCGGCGGTAGTGTTGCGCATCGATACCGCTGCGACTGACCGCTCTGGGAGGTGAGTGAGGATGAGTGAGGACGAGCGATCCCGCCCCCGCCGGGCCTGGCAGTCCGACGAGGACCCCGCCACGACCCCGCCGGAGTCGGACGATACCTCAGGGCACGACCTGTTCCGCCCGCGACGCGGCTCGGCGGCCGAAGTCGAGGGCGTCACTCCCATTCCTCCGCCCGTGTTCCCGCGGTCGGCCGGCGAGTACGCCGAGAGCCCCAGCCCCGCCCCGCGCCGCTCGGCGCTGTCCTCCAGTTCCCCGCCGGAGCCGGCCGCGCCGGCCTCCGCGCCCGGACTCCGGTCGGCGCTGGGTGGATCGCTCGCCCGGTGGGCCGTCGGGGGCGTGATCGGCGCGCTCGTCGTCGGCACCGTGTCCTTCGTCGCGACGCGCGCGCCGCTGGACGGGGACCCCGGCCCCTCCGCCCCGTCCTCCCCCTCCGCGTCCGCCTCCCCGTCGGTGCCGGCCGTCACCGACGCGGATCTGGTGTCCGGCTCTGACCTCACGGGCATCGCGGCCGCGGCGTCGTGGGCGGTGACTGCAACGAGCACCACCGCGGCCGACCACGAGGGTCGCGTGGCGTGCCTGAGCACCGAGAACCCGGCACACAACCCGACCACGTCGCTGCAGCGCACGCTGGCCACGTCCGACGCCGACCAACTGGCCGCGCTGCACCGCATCGACGTCTACGCCACCGAGGCCGCAGCGGAGCAGATGTTCACCGAACGCACCACCGCCCTCTCCGGCTGCGCCGAGCTCCCGGCGCGGATCGTGCGGTCGAGCGCGGTGACCGGGCTCGGTGACAGCGCGTTCCAGATCACCGTGGCGTTCGAGAACCAGCCCGTCCAGTTCCACACCGTGCTCGTGACCAGGGTCGGAACGTCGATCCAGATGCTCGACGTCGCCCGGAACGGGGCTGCCGTCGAGCCGGGGTTGTTGGCCACCGCGGCGGCCCGTACCCAGACGGCGCTGTGCGCGGCGGAGGACGCGACGTGCACCGTCCAACCGGCGGTCGCCGCCGCCGTCGTGCCGCCCGTGGAGCCCGTGGGCTGGCTCATCCCCGCAGATCTCCCGCGGATCCGCCTGGGCGCCGGACGATGGACGGCCTCGGAGCCCGGTGACCTCACGAGCCAGGGCATGGGCTGCGAGAACATGACCCTGGTCAGCGAGCCGGGGCCGACGGGCCGGGAGCAGGCGACCTACCTGATGACTCAGGATGATCAGGCGCCGGCGACGTTCGGGGTGGACGAAATGAGGTTCACATTCGCGGACGCCGCCGCGGCCACCGCCTTCGCCGGCAAGCTGGGCACGGCCCTCGCCTCGTGCAAGGACCGAGTCAACACGGCCACCGTCAGCGAGCTGCCGGCTGTCAGCGGGACGGGGCAGGACGGCGTCGCGGTGAGCTCGCGATTGTTCTCCATCCGGCAGGCAACGGCCGACAACGCGGCCGTGCCGTACCAGCTGGCCGTGAGCGTCGCGGGGCCGACGGTGACGTACACGATCATCACCGTGACCGACGCCTACAAGTTCACCGACCCGCAACTTGCCGAGCTGGGCGTGCGGATCCCCGTCCGCGCCAGCCAGGGCTGACGCGGACGGCGCCGCTCAGGCGCGGGCGTGCCGCAGTTCCGCGATGGCCTCGCGGGCCAGCGCCGCCGTCAGGGACGGCGTCTCGCCGACCATGACCCCGGCGGCTTCAAGGGCCTTCTTCTTCGCCTGCGCCGTGCCGGCCGAACCGGTGATGATGGCGCCCGCGTGGCCCATGGTCTTCCCCGCCGGTGCCGTGAAGCCGGCCACGTAGCCGATGACCGGCTTGGTGATGTGATCGGCGATGTAGGCGGCCGCCCGCTCCTCGGCGTCGCCACCGATCTCGCCGATCATGACGATGAGGTCGGTGTCCGGGTCCTCCTCGAAGGCCTGCAGGACGTCGATGTGCCGGGTCCCGATCACCGGGTCACCGCCGATGCCCACCGCCGTGGAGAAGCCGTGGTCGCGCAGCTCGTACATCATCTGGTAGGTCAGCGTGCCGGACTTCGACACCAAACCGATCCGCCCCGGCCCGGAGATGTGCGCCGGGATGATGCCGACGTTCGACTTCCCGGGGGAGATGAGGCCCGGGCAGTTGGGGCCGATGATGCGGGTCCCGGAGTCGCGGGCCGCGGCATGGAACTCCACGGCGTCACGGACGGGGATGCCCTCGGTGATAACGACGCACAGCCCGATGCCGGCCTCGACCGCCTCGAGGACGGCCGCCTTGGCGAACTTCGGCGGCACGAACACCACCGAGACGTCGGCATGGGTGGCGTCGACGGCCTCCGTGACGCTGCCGAAGACCGGGACCGGATCCTCCTCGAAGAGCACGGACTCGCCGGACTTCCCCGGGGTCACGCCCCCGACGATGCGGGTGCCGGACATGATCATGCGCTGCGTGTGCTTGCGTCCCTCACGGCCCGTCATGCCCTGGACCAGGACGCGGGACGATGCGTTGATGTAGATCGACATCGGAGTTGTCTCAGTTCCCTTCGGCGGCGAGTTGCGCGGCGGCCCGCGCGGCCTCGTCCATGGTGTTCTTCACGATGATGAGCGGATGCCGCGCCTCCGCCAGGATGGCCTTGCCCACGTCGACGGAGTTGCCGTCGAGCCGCACGACGATCGGCAGCCGCGCCTCGTCGCCCAGCATGTCCAGGGCGTGCACGATGCCGTTGGCGACGTCGTTGCAGGCCGTGATGCCGCCGAAGATGTTGACGAACACGCTCTTGACCTGCGGGTCGCTCATGATGATGCGCAGCCCGTTGGCCATGACGGTGGCCGAGGCGCCGCCGCCGATGTCGAGGAAGTTCGCCGGCTTCGGCGCGCCCGGCAGGTCCGCGCCGGCGGCTGCGACGACGTCGAGGCTGCTCATCACGAGGCCCGCCCCGTTGCCGATGACGCCGATGCTGCCGTCGAGCTTCACGTAGTTGAGGTCCAATTCGCGGGCCTGGCGCTCGAGGTCCACGTCGCCCGTCGTCTCCGAGTACTGCTCCCATTCGGGATGGCGGAAGTCGGCGTTGCCGTCGAGGGTGACCTTGCCGTCGAGCGCGATGATGTCGCCCGAGCCCGTCTTGACCAGCGGGTTGACCTCCACCAGCGTCGCGTCGGACTCGTGGAACACGCGCCACAGAGTCTGGAGCACCTCGCCGACGGCGCGGTGATCGTCGGGGAGGAACCCGGCCTCGGTCACGATGCGTTGGGCGACGGTGGGCGTGATCCCCTCGACGGGGTCGAGCGGCACCTTCACCAGCGCCTCGGGGCGCTCGACGGCGAGCGTCTCGATGTCCATGCCCCCCTCGATGCTGACCATGGCGAGGTAGCCGCCCGCGGCACGGTCGAGCAGGATGGAGAAGTAGTACTCCTCGGCGATGTCTGCGCCCGGGCTCAGCATCACGGTCTCGACGCGGTGCCCCTTGATGTCCAGGGCGAGGATCTCCGCGGCGGTCTTCTCGACGGCGTCCGCGCCGCGGGCGAGCTTGACGCCGCCGGCCTTGCCGCGGCCCCCCGTGCGCACCTGGGCCTTGATGACGACGAGGTCGACGCCGAGGTCGTCGTACGCTGCGCGCGCCTCGGCGGGGGTCGTGGCGATGCGGCCGGGCAGAACGGGCACTCCGAACTGCTCGAACAGATCGCGCGCTTGATACTCGAGGAGATCCACGTTGGTCCTTCGGTTGGGTCGATCAAACTCCGCCAGACTACCCGGGCGGGGTGCCCACCGGAAGGGCATCGCGGCGGCCGGGGCCGCCCCCGGTACCGGCGGTTGAGCCTGACACGCGGCTTGCGGGCCCTCGACGAGCCTGCGCCGGGAATCGTTGCCATGACACACCAGATTGATCGATCAAAGTGACGTTGACACGAGGCGCAGGCTCATCCCCTCGTCCACTCCGGGAGACAACACCCACCCCGACTTTGAGAGATTCCTGAGAACTGTTAAGGTTTCCAGCGGACAGCCGGAAGATCCAGGGTCACACGAGGAGTCAGGTGTACGACGAGACCACAGCACGCGCCGCGCGACGCGCAGCAGACGCCGCCGACGACCTCGTCGAACTGACCCCCGCCGCCTCCCCGGCCCGCCGCTCCTCCACCCCCGTCTTCTCGTTCAGCCGCCGCGTCGTCGCGCTGGCCGTCTCGAGCGCGCTGTCCGTCGGCGCTCTGTTCGCATTCGCCTACGCCTCCCGCGGCGGTGACGTCGACGCCGCGGGCGAATCGGCCGAGATCGCGGTCCCCGCGGCAGCCGCGTCCGCCGCCGCCGCCGGATTCGCCGACCGCTCGCAGGAAGTCAGCCGCTCCAGCGTGCGCGACAACCTCACCGCCGCCGTCGCCGACGAGAACGCACAGGAGCGCGCCGCAGCGATGGGCGCGTCCGTGGAGTCCGCCGCAGAGGCCGAGTGGATGACCAACGCCAGCGAGCGCCAGCGCCTCATGGACGCGGACATGCAGCTCGTGGCCGCCCAGAGCGCGAAGCTGAAGAAGGAGGCCGAGGAGGCCGCCCGCAAGCTCGCCGAGGCCAAGAAGGCCGCGGAGGCCATGGGCGTCTCGACCACCGGCATGTCAGCCAAGGAGATCGAGGACCTCACGACCAAGGGCGGCTCCATGCCGGTCAAGTCGAACTACCGCATCGGCGCCGGCTTCGGCGCCACCGGCAGCTGGTCCCGCTACCACACGGGCCAGGATTTCCCGGCACCCGTCGGCACCCCGATCTACGCCGTCGCCTCCGGCGTCGTCCTCAGCCCCACCGCCGGCGGCTGGGCCGGTATCAACGTCGTGATCCAGCACAGCAACGGCGGCTCGACGCTCTACGCCCACATGAGCGGCAAGAAGGTCCGCCCCGGGCAGACGGTCAAGGCCGGTCAGCTCATCGGCTACGTCGGCAACACCGGGCGCTCCTTCGGCGCGCACCTGCACCTCGAGTACTACAAGCCGGGTGTGACCCCCGGCGACGTGTACGCGGCGTCGAACCCGATGACCTTCCTGCGGTCACTCGGAGTCCGCTGAGCTAGAGCTTCTCCATCGGGGCATGCTTGAGGCTCAGCCTCTTCGTGCCAGCTGACCCGAAGTCCACGTCCACCTTCGTGGCCTCCCCCGCGCCGTGCACCGCGACGACGCTGCCCATGCCGAAGCTGGCGTGCAGCACCCGGTCCCCCGCCGTCAGCGACGGCAGCGTGAACTTCGGCCCGCTGCCGGTCCCGAAGCTCTGGATCGACGCCGACGTCTGCCGGTTGCGCGTGGCAGCCGAGCTGGCCCACGTCGTCGTCGCGGCGCCCGTGCGGCGCCAGTCGAGCACGTGCGGGGGGATCTCCTCGAAGAACCGCGACTGCGGGTTGTACGCCGGCGCGCCGAACGTGACCCGCACCTGCGACCGGGTGAGGTAGAGGCGCTTGCGCGCCCGCGTGATGCCCACATAGGCCAACCGCCGCTCCTCCTCCAGCTCCTGGGGGTCGGTGAGCGCCCGCATGTGCGGGAACATCCCCTCCTCCATGCCGGTGAGGAACACCGTGTCGAACTCCAGACCCTTCGCGGTGTGTAGCGTCATGAGCGTGACGACGCCCTTGCTCTCGTCGCGGTCCGGGACCTGGTCCGAGTCCGCGACCAGCGCGACCCGCTCCAGGAATGCGGCCAGGGAGTCGTCGGGCTCCGGCATACCGGCGACGAGCCCGGACTCGGCCCCTGCGTCGTCGAGGTCGACGGTGGTGGCGGCCGCCACGAACTCCGCCGCCACCGATACCAGCTCGATGAGGTTCTCCACCCGCGTCTCGTCCTGCGGGTCGGTCGACGCCTCCAACTCAGGCAGGTAGCCTGACTCCTTGAGGATGGAGGTGAGCACCTCGTCGGCCGGGCGGCCCTGCGCCACCATCGCGCGGTGCAGGTTCATGACATCGACGAAGCCCTGGATGAGCTTCACGGACCGGCTGGCCAGCCCGGGGGCCTCGGCGGCGCGCTGCAGAGCATCGAAGAAGCTGATCCGTTCCGCCGAGGCGAGCGTCGCGATGGCCGCCTCGGCCCGGTCCCCGATGCCACGCTTGGGCACGTTGAGGATGCGGCGGACGGACACGTCGTCGGCGGGGTTCGCGAGCGCCCGTAGGTACGCGAGCGCGTCGCGAATCTCGCGCCGCTCGTAGAAGCGCACGCCGCCGACCACCTTGTAGGGCATCCCGACACGGATGAACACCTCCTCGAACGCACGCGACTGCGCATTGGTGCGGTAGAAGACGGCCGTGTCGCCGTACTGCGACTCGCCGGCGTCGCTCAGCCGGTCGATCTCGTCGGCGACGAACTGGGCCTCGTCCATCTCCGTGTCCGCCACCCAGCCGACGATGAGCTCCCCCTCGCCGAGCTCGGACCACAAGTGCTTCTCGCGCCGGCCCTGATTGCGGGAGATCACCGAGTTCGCGGCGGTCAGCACGTTCTGCGTCGAGCGGTAGTTCTGGTCCAGCACGACGGTGCGGGCGCCTGGGAAGTCGGCCTCGAAGTCGAGGATGTTGCGGATCGTGGCTCCGCGGAAGGCGTAGATCGACTGGTCGGAGTCGCCGACGACCATGAGCTCGGCCGGCTCCACGGTCGGGGAGCCCGGCACCACACCCTCCACCTCGCCCGCACACAGCTCCCGCACCAGGGCGTACTGGGCGTGGTTGGTGTCCTGGTACTCGTCGACGAGCACGTGCCGGAAGCGCCGCCGGTACTTCTCCCGCACGTCCGGGAAGGCCTGAAACAGGTGCACGGTCGTCATGATGAGGTCGTCGAAGTCCAGTGCGTGCGCGGCGTGCAGGCGGGACTGGTAGTCCGCGTACGCCTCCGCGAAGACCTTCTGCGGCGGCGTCGACGCCTCCGCGAGGGCCTGCTCGTAGTCGACGAGTTCGTTCTTGAAGCCGCTGACCTTGTTCATCACGGCCCGCACCGGGTAACGCTTGGGGTCTAGCTCCAGGTCCCGGCACACCAGCGACATGAGGCGCTTCGAGTCGGCGTCGTCGTAGATGGAGAACGTCTTGGCCATGCCGAAGCGGTCGATGTCCTGGCGCAGGATGCGCACGCACGCCGAGTGGAACGTCGAGACCCACATGAGCTTGGCCCGGTTCCCCACCAGGTCCACGACCCGCTCACGCATCTCGGCGGCCGCCTTGTTGGTGAACGTGATGGCGAGGATGGACCCGGGATGGACGTCGCGCTGCGACACCAGGTGGGCGATTCGGCGTGTGAGCACGCGCGTCTTGCCGGAACCGGCGCCGGCCACGACGAGCACCGGGCCGCCGGCGTGCAGCACCGCCTCGCGCTGCGGCGGGTTCAGCCCGGCCAGGAGTTCCTCCTCCGAGACGCGCTTGGCCGAGGCGCGCCGCTGATCCCGCTCGGGGGCCGGGCGGGGTGGCTCGTCCGGCTGGAAGGCCGCGAACAGGTCGGGGAAGAGGGAGTCAGTCATGTCGGGGGTCAAGCCTACCGTCCGCCCGGCGGCGTCCCCCTCGCTATGCTGCGGGCATGCGTGACGCGTTCGCCCGCGCCCGGAACATCTTCGGCCGGGTCACCACCGCGGTGCTCCTCCTCCAGGTTCTCGCGATGGTGCTGCTCACCGCCGTGGAGTCGCTGCGCAAGAAGAAGCGCCGCACCCGCAAGTTTCCCGTCACCAAGCCGGAGCTGATACCCGTCGGCGACGACCAGGTCACGGTCTACACCTACGGCGAGCACGTTTACGACGCCATGATCGAGTCGATCGACGCCGCGCAGCATCACATCTACTTCGAGACCTTCATCTGGAAGGGCGACGAGGAGGGCGTTCGCTTCCGGGAGGCCCTCGGCAGAGCCGCGGAGCGGGGGGTCGCGGTCTACGTGGTGTGGGACGAGTTCGCCAACCTCGTCGTGCCCCGCCGGTTCTACGCCGCGATCTCCGAGCGCGTTATCACGATGCCGCACCCGGCGTTCCCCCTGCCGTGGTCGCCGCGCAGCTGGGGCCGCGACCACCGCAAGCTCCTCACCGTCGACGGCCGCGTCGGCTTCGTCGGCGGGTACAACATCGGTTCGCTGTACGCCACCGGCTGGCGCGACACGCATGCCCGGATCGAGGGCGAGGGAGTCGCGGAGCTGGAGAACGCCTTCATCGACTTCTGGAACCTGCACCCCAAGGTCCGCGACCGGATCGAAGCCGATCCGAAGCGTGACTGGGAGCCGACGGTGCGGCTGCACCGCAACACCCCGCGCCTGCAGGTCTACCCGATCCGCAACATGTACCTCGAGGCAATCGACCGGGCGAGCCACCACATCTGGCTGACCCACGCTTACCTCATCCCCGACGACGACCTGGTCGGCGCGTTGCGCGACGCCGTGCGGCGCGGCGTGGACGTCCGGATCATCGTTCCGGCGCGCTCCAACCACGTGGTGGCCGACTGGTTGTCTCGCGGCTATTACACGACTCTCCTGCGCTCCGGCATCCGCCTGTTTCTCTACCAGGGCGCGATGGTGCACTCCAAGACCGCCACGATCGACGGGCGCTGGTCCACCATCGGGACCGCCAACCTCGACCGGCTGAGCCTGCTCGGCAATTACGAGGTCAACATCGAGATCACCGACGACGACGTGGCCGCCCACATGGAGGACGTCTTCCTCACCGACGAGTCGAACTGCATCGAGCTCACCGAGGAGCGCTGGCGCGAGCGGTCGATCGTCGCCAAGGCGACCGAGATGTTCCTCAGCCCCTGGCGGCCCCTCTTCTGAGGATCAGACGAACACGGCCACCGCGGCGTTGAGGAGCGTGAGGCCGAGGATCCCCCAGAACCAGCCAGCGGGCAGCGGGTCGCGACGGCGGCCGACGAACACGAGCGCGCCGACGACCAGCAGCACCACCAGCTTGATGCCGACCTTCATGTGGTTGACGTCCGCGTCACCCATCTCCGCGAGCCCCACCAGCAGCAGCCCGGTCACGAGCTGGGTCAACGCACCGTGCACCATGGCGGCGTTGACCACCCGTCCGGGGCCCTTCACCTGAACGAATGCGCCGCCGAACAATGCGGCGAACCCGACGAAGTGGAGAAGGACGAGAAGATCGCGCAGGAATTCCATGTCCCCGAGGCTAGCCCACCGGCGCGAGGATCTTCTAAACCGGATTTCACCGAGGGCAGAACTCGGCGCGCCAAGTTTACAGTGCACCCCATGCCGGGCATGATGGGGGCATGGGAACAATCATTGCGTACATCGTCATCGGTCTCATCGGCGGCGCTATCGCCAAGGCCATCCTCCCCGGTAAGCAGGGCGGCGGCTGGCTCGCCACGATCCTGCTCGGCATCGCCGGCGCCCTTCTGGGCGGCTTCCTCGGCGGCCTCATCTTCAACGTCTCCTACTCCGACATCTTCTCCGTGTCCGGGCTGATCTTCTCGGTCCTGGGCGCCCTGCTCATCCTCGTCATCTACGGCTGGATGCAGAAGCGCAAGGCCTGATCGCCACTCGGCATTCGACAAGGGGCGGGCTCGGTTTCACACCGGGCCCGCCCGTTTCTATTTCCGCCCCTATTCCGCCGTCAGATCAGATGCCGGTCGGTGGCCCACTTCGTCAATTGGTGCCGGTTGGACAGCTGGAGTTTCCGCAGGACGCTGGAGACGTGGGTCTCGACCGTCTTGATGGAGATGAACAGCTCCCGCGCCACCTCCTTGTAGGAATAGCCGCGGGCGATGAGCTTGAGGACCTCCCGCTCCCGGGCGCTGAGTCGGTCCAGCTCCTCGTCGATGCCCGACAGGTCGACGGCCCCGGAGAACGCGTCGAGGACAAACCCCGCCAGCCGCGGCGAGAACACGGCGTCGCCGCCGGCCACCCGCGCGATGCCCTCCAGGAGTTCCTCGGAGCTGATGGACTTGGTGACGTAGCCCCGGGCGCCGGCGCGGATGACGCCGATGACGTCCTGCGCTGCGTCCGAGACCGACAGCGCCAGGAACTTCACCTGCGGCGCGACCGGGAGGACCTGTTTGATGACCTCCGCGCCTCCCCCGCCGGGCAGGTGCACGTCCAAGAGCACGACGTCGGGCTGCGTCGCGACGATGGCGGCGACCGCCGTCGCCACATCCTCGCCCTCACCCACCACCGCACAGCGCTGACCGATCTCATGCCGGACCCCCGCCCGGAACATCGCGTGATCGTCGACGATCACCACCCGCAGGGGCGCACCGGCCGCCTCGTCGCTCATAGGGCGATCTCCACCTTCACCTCGGTACCATCTCCGGGCGAGGACCGGACCGTGGCGCTGCCGCCGTACCGCTCCATCCTGCCCCGGATCGATTCTCGCACGCCCATGCGCCCCTCAGGCACGTCGTCGGGGTCGAAGCCGGCGCCGCGGTCGCGCACGAACACCTCGACGCGTCCGTCGTCCACCTCCGCGTACACGTCCACCCGCGGCGCACCCGAGTGCTTCGCGGCATTGGTGACGGCCTCGCGCGTGGCCTGCACCAGCGCCTGGACCCGGTCGTCGATGTCCGCGTCGCCGACGCAGACCAGCTCGACGTCGACGGCGAACCGGCCCTCGACGTCGGCGGCCACCTCACGCAGGGCGGACCGCAGCGACGCCGCGCGCGTGGCCTCGCCGTACAGCCAGGTTCGCAGCTCGCGTTCCTGGCGGCGCGCCAACGTCGCGACTGTCTGGGCGTCGCCGGCCTGGCGCTGGATGAGCGCCAGCGTCTGGAGCACCGAGTCGTGCAGGTGCGCCGCCATGTCGGCGCGGGCCTCGGCCCGCAGCCGCTCCGCGTCCGCCTGCCGGACACGGGTGCGCTGCTGGGCCAGCCACGGGGCAGCCACCACCACCAGCCCGGCCAACAGCACCCCCGACGCGCCGAGCACGCCCGGCAACTGCGTGAGACCGACCTGCGTGGCGAGGATCCAGCTTGTCCCGGCGCCGACCAGGAGCAGGCCTCCGACGAGACGGACCAGGCTCATGGTCCCCCCGCCTCGGCTCACCCGCCCCCACCAGCCGGCCCCCGGCGCCACCCCGGAGCGGCCGACACGCTCGTCCACCTGCAGCCAGATGACGATGACGCCGATGCCGCCGATGACCACCGGCCAGAACAGCCCCGCGGGTACCACGCCGCCGGCGACGAACAGCCACAGCAGGCCGACGACGACCATGCCGCCGGCAACCATGAGGCCCGAGTCGACCCCCCACGCGGCTGGCTCGGCCTGCGGCCGCATGCCGCTGCGGGTGGCAGCCTCCAGGCCGGCCGCCTCGGCCTGCGCCGCGGCACGCGGTAGCAGGACCCACAGCGCCCCGTAGGCCAGCACGCCGGCGCCGGAGAACAGGGCCAGCACCAGGAAGGCGAGACGGACCTGCGCCACGGGGACGCCGAGGTGCGCCGCCAACCCGGCCGCCACCCCGGCGATCACCCGGCCCTCCGGGCGTCGCTGCAGCGGCGCGCGCGGGGGCGCGGTCGGCACGGGGAGATCGGTCATGCCCCCACCCTGTCACGCACGCGCGCGCCCCCACCAGGGCCGCGGGCCGTTTCCAGGGGTCCCGGGCGCGCATCTCAGGTGCCCCTCAGGGGGTCACCCGATGCCCCCGACGCCCCGGCCGCGGGAGACTGGTTCCATGACCACGCACCTCGACCTGGGTTGGCTCGATCCCGGCCTCCGCGGACTCCGGCGTCAGGAGGCGGGGCCCGGCACCGGGCTCTCCCGTGCCATCGCGGCACGGCTCGGCGTCGACGTCGTGCTGGTGCGCGTCGCGTTCGCCCTCCTGGCGCTCAGCGGCGGCATCGGCGCGGCGCTCTACCTCTGGGGCAGCGCCCTCACCCCGGGCCGCGACGGCATCCGGCCCATCGACGCACACCTGCCCACCTTCGCGACATGGAGCCGGCTCGCCCAGCAGGCCACGGTGGTGGGCAGTTCGCTCGCCCTCGTGATGCTGGTTAGCTCCGCCACCCCCCTGCCGTGGGGTCCCGGCGTCCTGCTCCTCGGCATCCTGGTCCTGGCCCGCCGCGGCAAGCTGGGCGGCCGGACTGCCGCCCCGGACGCGCCGGCGGAGCAGCCGGTGGCCGAAAGCGACGACCACCTGGTGGCGCGGTGGCGCTCCACCATGGAGGCGGCGGCAGGGCAGGACCGCCTCGCCGCGAGTCTGCCCGTCGTTGATCTCTACTCCCCCGCGCCCGCCCGCCCGCAGGCTCCCCGCCCACCGGCAGCGTGGGGGACGGGCGCGACGATCCTCGGCGTAGCGGTCGTCGCGTCGGCCGCGGCCTTCGTCCTGCTCGGCAGCGTCCCCGCCGCGTTGGGCTCCGGCATGGTCACCGCAGGACTGCTGACGGTCGGGTACGCCCTCGTGACGCGGGAGCGACGCGTGCCTCGGCCGCTGCTGATCGCGCTGGTGGCCGGCATGGCTGCCTCCGGGTGGCTGTCGACGCAGGCGGCCGGCGAGCTGACGGCCCCGGACCCGGGCGTCCTGACCGTCAAGACGGTGGCCGACAGCCGCGTCATCGACCTCACAGACACCGACTTCACCGACATCACGGAGCTCCGCGTCGAGGCCGTCGCCTCCGACGTCACCGTGCTCCTCCCCGCCTGGCCCACCGGAGGTGTCGCGGACCACACCAACGTGCTGAGCGAGGTGACGCTTGACCCGGCCTGGCCGAGCGAGCGCGGGCGGGAACGCCTCGATGTCGACGTCATCGTCGACGCGACGCTCAGCCGCGTCAGAATTGAGGAGTGACCATGTCCCGGCCCCCGCTGGACCTGTCCGCCCTGGCCGTCGGCCTCGCCGCCGTCGGCTTCGGCATCGTGCTCATCACCGCGCCGCTGCTCGCGGCGCCCTTCATGCAACCGATCCTCGCCGTGATCCTGGCCGCGGCCGGCGCGATCGGACTCCTCGCCTCCCGCGGCCGAACCCCCCGAAAGGAACTCCCATGAAACTCACCCGCCCCCGCTCCGGCGCCATGATCGGCGGCGTCTGCGCCGGCCTGGCCCGCTACCTGGGCGTCGACGCGACGCTCGTGCGCATCGCGTTCGTGCTCGTCGCCATCTTCGCCGGCAGCGGCGTGCTGATCTACCTGGTCCTGTGGGCCGTCATCCCCCGCGAGGAGGACGGCGGGTCGCTGGCCGAGGAGGGCTTCGACAAGGCGAAGCGCTGGTACGACTCGCGCAACAACCCGCAGCCGCCCGAGGGCGGCCCCCGCTACGACATCTGAGCGGGTATCACTCCCACTCGATGGTGCCCGGCGGCTTGCTGGTGATGTCGACGACGACCCGGTTGACCTCGACGCACTCGTTGGTGATCCGTGAGGAGATCTTCTCGAGCACGTCGTAGGGCAGCCGGGCCCAGTCGGCCGTCATGGCGTCGTCGGACACCACCGGCCGCAGCACGATCGGGTGGCCGTACGTCCGCCCGTCGCCCTGCACCCCGACCGAGCGGACGTCCGCGAGCAGCACCACCGGGAACTGCCAGATCTCCCGCTCGAGGCGGGCCTCCGCCAACTCGTGGCGGGCGATCGCGTCGGCCTGGCGGAGGGTCGTGAGGCGATCCTCGGTGACTTCCCCGATGATCCGGATCGCGAGCCCCGGGCCGGGGAACGGGTGCCGCCACACGATCTCTTCCGGCAGGCCCAGCTCGAGACCGACCGCCCGCACCTCGTCTTTGAACATCCGACGCAGGGGCTCGATGAGCGTGAACTGCAGATCGTCGGGCAGGCCGCCGACGTTGTGGTGGCTCTTGATGTTGGCCGCGCCCTCGCCGCCGCCCGACTCCACGACATCCGGGTACAGCGTTCCCTGGACCAGGAAGTCGATCCCCCGTTCGCCGGCGAGCTCCCGGGCGGCTGCCTCGAAGGTGCGGATGAACTCGCGGCCGATGATCTTGCGCTTCTCCTCGGGGTCGGTCACCCCGGCCAGCGCACCCAGGAAACGCTCCCGCTCGTCGGCGACGACCAGGTCCACGCCCGTGGCCGCGACGAAGTCCTCCTTGACCTGCTCGGCCTCCCCCTCGCGGAGCAGGCCGTGGTCGACGAAGACACACGTGAGCTGCGATCCGATGGCGCGCTGCATCAAGGCGGCCGCCACCGCCGAGTCGACGCCGCCGGAGAGCGCGCACAGCACGTGCCGGTCCCCCACCTGCCTGCGGACCGCGTCGACGGTCTCGGTCACCAGGTTGGCGGGCGTCCAGTCGGGCGTCAGGTGGGCGATGTCGAACAGGAAGTGCTCCAGCACCTGCTGCCCCCACTGCGAGTGCAGCACCTCGGGGTGCCACTGCACGCCGGCCAGCTTGCGCGAGACGTCCTCGAAGGCCGCGACGGGGGCGCCCGCGGTGCGGGCGAGGACCTGGAAGCCCTTGGGCGCGCGGCTGACGGAGTCGCCGTGGCTCATCCAGACGTTGAGGGTGTTGGGGAAGCTGCCGAGCAGGCACCCGCCGTCGTGGATCGACAGCGGCGTGCGGCCGTACTCGCGCTGGCCCGTCCGGTTCACGGTACCCCCGAGCGCCTGGGCCATGGCCTGGAAGCCGTAGCAGATCCCGAGCACGGGGATGCCGGCCTCCAGCAGCCGCGGGTCGAGCTGCGGCGCGCCTTCCTCGTACACCGACGACGGCCCGCCGGAGAGGATGATGGCGGCGGGGCGCTGGGCGAGGATGGCGTCGGCGTCGATCTTCGAGCTGACGATCTCCGAGTAGACGGCTGCCTCGCGGACCCGGCGCGCGATGAGCTGGGCGTACTGGGCGCCGAAATCGACGACGAGAACCTTCTCGTGCTGGACGGTCATGCGCGGCAGTCTATTGCGTCGCCGCCGGGAACTCCCATCCGCGGCCCCGCCGCGTGAGATTCATGGCGCGCCGCGGGAATAAAGCGACGGTCGCGCGAGGTTGGCGACGGCATGAACATCTACTCTGACGTGACCGCCCTGATCGGCCGCACCCCCCTCGTGAAGCTCAACCGCATCGCCGGCGACAACGCCACGGTCCTGGCGAAGCTCGAGTTCTACAACCCCGCCAACTCCGTCAAGGACCGCATCGGCGTGTCCATCATCGACGCCGCCGAGGCGTCGGGCCAGCTGCAGCCCGGCGGAACGATCGTCGAGGGCACCTCCGGCAACACCGGCATCGCCCTGGCCATGGTGGGGGCCGCGCGCGGCTACAAGGTGGTGCTGACCATGCCCGAGACGATGTCCCTGGAGCGGCGCGCTCTGCTGAAGGCCTACGGTGCTGAGCTCGTCCTCACCCCCGGCCCGCAGGGCATGCGGGGCGCTGTCGAGAAGGCCGAGGAGATCGCCGCGGAGCGCGGCGGGGTGCTGGCGCGTCAGTTCGCCAATCCGGCCAACGTGGAGATCCACCGCAGGACCACCGCCGAGGAGATCTGGAACGACACCGACGGCACGGTCGACATCGTCGTGGCCGGCGTCGGCACCGGCGGCACGATCACCGGCGTCGGGCAGGTGCTCAAGGAGCGCAAGCCTGAGGTGCGGATCGTGGCGGTCGAGCCGCAGGAGTCCCCGATCCTCTCGGGCGGGCAACCCGGCCCGCACAAGATCCAGGGCATCGGCGCCAACTTCGTGCCCGAAATCCTGGACCGGTCGGTCATCGACGAGGTCCTGCCGCGCAACATCGACCAGGCGGTGGAGTTCGCTCGCCGCGCTGCCCAGGAGGAGGGCCTGCTGGTCGGCCTGTCGTCCGGCGCGGCGCTGTCGGCGGCCATCGAGGTCGCCTCGCGGCCGGAGAACGCCGGCAAGACGATCGTGGTGATCATCCCGTCGTTCGGCGAGCGCTACCTCTCGACCGTGCTGTTCGAGGGCCTGCTGGACAAGTGAGTCATGGCGGGCGGGGGCGTCACGACGCGGCGCCCCTGCCCGCTATGCGCCTCCCTAGACTGGGCGCATGCGCATCGTCATCACGGGGGCCTCGGGCAAAGCCGGCCAGGCCACCCTCCGCCACTTCTCCGACACCGACCACGACATCGTCGCCACGGACATCGCCGCCAGGCCGTCGTGGTACGCCGGCCGCTTCTACCGCGCTGACCTGACGCAGTTCGGCGAGGCCATGGATGTCCTCGCGGGCGCGGACGCCGTCATCCACCTGGCCAACATCCCGGCCGACCGGATCCACACGGACTCGCACACCCTCAACGCGAACATGCTGATGAACAACAACGTGTTCCTGGCGGCGTGGAAGCTCAAGCTCAAGCGCGTCGTCTACGCCTCGAGCGAGACCACGCTGGGGTTGCCGTTCGACGAGGTCAACTACCTCCCGGTCGACGAGGGCCACTACCCCCTGCCGAACTCCACGTACTCGCTGTCGAAGGTGATGACCGAGACGATGGCCGAGCAGTTCTCGCGCTGGGCGGGGATCCCGTTCATCGGGCTGCGGCTGAGCAACATCTTCACCGTGGAGGACTACGCGCAGCAGCCGGCGTTCGCCCGGGATCCGGAGGCCCGGCGCTGGAACCTGTTCGGCTACATCGACGCCCGCGACGTCGCCCGCTCGTGCGAGGCCGCCCTGACGGCGAGCCTGTCCGGCTCGCACGCGTTCGTCATCGCGGCCGACGACACGATCCTCGACGTGCCCACCCGGGAGGCACTGGAGGTCATTCACCCGGGCATGGAGGTCCCCGACTCCGTCGCGGAGTACGGAACCCTGCTGAGCAACCAGGCCGCCAAGGACCAGATGGGCTTCCACCCGCAGCACACGTGGCGCGACGAGGTCGGCGGCTGACCCGTCAGACGGTGGCGACCGCGCTCGCCGCCCGCTCCCCGGCGGCCAGGGCGTCCTGGATGGACGCCCCCGGCAGGTCGTCGGCGACGGCGGTCCGGGCCGGCACGGGAGCCAGCGCGTGCGCGCCGGGTGCCATGGCCGGCAGGGCGTGCGTGACGTCGTGGCGGACCAGCAGCTGCCACGACCTCGGGTCGGCGCCCAGCACGTCGCCGGATTCCCGCGCGGCGTCGCCGTCGGACAGTCCGTGCGCCCCCACGGCGGTGACCTGGACGAGGTGCCGCCCGGCCGGCGCGTAGGAGGGCACCGCGTTCGACTGCACGCAGGTGTTGGCGATCCGCGCCTCGGCCCGCACGTCGAGGTGCAGGAACGGCGACCTGCTCGGCGCCTCGTCCGCCGCGAACCACCAGGTGGTCGCGCCGAGCATGCGCGGGGGCTCCAGCCCCAGCAGGGCCGCGTTGCCGACCGGCCCGGCCGCCAGCACCACTCCGGCCGCGCGCTCCTCCCGGCCGTCCGCGCGGTGCACGATGACGCCGGCGGCATCCGGCGCCACCGCGGTCACGGGCGTGCCGAGCTGGATGCGCCCGGCCAGGGGCTCGGCGAGCTGCAACGGCACCGCCGCCATGCCCTGCGCGGGTACTCCCGGCGTCGCGAGCGCGAAGTAGCCGGCCAGGCGGCGCACCTGCGCCGCCGCAGTCGCCCCCGTCGGGTCGAGCGTGACGCCGGCGAAGAACGTCAGCAGCGCGCGCCCGACGACGGGCGAGAACCCCGCGCGGGCCACCGCCTCGGCGAGGGTGGCCGCGTCGTCCCCGGCGCCGCGCAGCCAGCGCACCACCGCGGCCAGGTCGGCGCCCGTCAGCGGACCGCGGAGCAGGTCGACGGCGTGGGCCGGGTGCCGCGTCGGGTCCGCCAGGACGGAGCGCCCCGCATCCGCGCGCAGCACCGCGCCGCGTCCGAACCGGTGGAGGTCGAGCCTGGCCAGGTCGAGGGCCCTGCGTGCGGCCGGGTAGCCGGGGTTGAGCAGCTGGAAGCCGCGGTCACAGCGGAAACCGTCCACCTCCTCGGTGGTAACCCGGCCGCCCACGCGGCCGGCTGCCTCGAGGACGAGCACCTCTGACCCCGACGCGGCGAGCCGGCCGGCGGCCCGCAACCCGGCGAGCCCCGCGCCCACCACGATGACACGACCCATGGGTCAGCCCTCCCCTCGGGCGATCTTCTCGTGATGCCGTACCACCTCGGCGACGATGAACGTGAGGAACTTCTCCGCCAGCTCCGGGTCGAGTTCCGCCTCCACCGCGAGCGCCCGCAGCCGGGAGATCTGTCGCGCCTCGCGGTCCGGGTCCGCGGCCGGCAGCCCGGCGCGGGCCTTGAGCTCGCCGACGCGTTGGGTCACCTTGAACCGCTCCGCCAGGAGATGGATCAGCGCGGAGTCCATGTTGTCGATGCTGCCGCGCAGGCGGTTGAGTTCGGTCAGTGCGTCGTCCATCGGCGCTCCTCGGGGCTCAGTGGAGGATCAGGTCGATCCGCTGGAAGGACTTGATGTCGGTGTAGCCGGTCAGCGCCATGGCCTTGCGCAGGCCGCCCGCGAGGTTCATCGTGCCGTCGGGCACCCGCGACGGGCCGAGCACGACCTCCTCGAGGGTCCCGACCTGCTCGAAGAAGGAGCGCTCACCGCGCGGCAGGCGGGCGTGCCACGCCTCGCTGCCCCAGTGCCACCCGCGGCCGGGGGCCTCCGTCGCCCGCGCGAGCGGCGAGCCCACCATCACCGCGTCCGCACCGCAGGCGATGGCCTTGGCGATGTCGCCGGAGCGGCCGACGGCGCCGTCGGCGATGAGGTGCACATAGCGACCGCCAGACTCCTCCAGGTAGTCGCGGCGCGCCTCCGCGACGTCCGCGACCGCCGACGCCATGGGAACCTCGATGCCGAGCACGGAGGCCGTGGTGTGGGTGGCTCCGCCGCCGAACCCGACCAGCACACCGGCCGCGCCGGAGCGCATGAGGTGCAGTGCGGCGCGGTAGGTCGCGACCCCGCCCACGAGGACGGGCACGTCGAAGCGGTAGATGAAGTCCTTGAGGTTGAGCGTGTCCTCGCCACCGACGTGCTCGGCCGAGACCGTGGTGCCGCGCACGACGAAGAAGTCCATCCCCGCCTTCTCCAGCACGGGGGCGAACTCGAGCGTCCGGGCGGGCGACAGGGACCCGGCGACCGGGACGCCGGCCGTCCGGAGCTCCGCCAGCCGGTCCCGGATCAGTTCGGCCTTGACCGGTTCGGCGTAGATCTCCTGCAGCCGCTTGGTCGCCACGACCTGGTCCGACTGCTGCGTGATCTGCTCGTACTGGGCCTGCGGATCCTCGTAGCGCGTCCAGAGGCCCTCGAGGTTGAGCACGCCCAGGCCGCCGAGCTCGCCCATCCGGATCGCCGTGGCCGGACTCATGACCGAATCCATGGGCGCCGCGACGATGGGGACGTCGAAGGACACCGCGTCGATCTTCCACGTGAGGTCCACCTCGTCCTCGCCGCGCGTGCGCCGCGTGGGCGCGATGGCGACGTCGTCGAACGAGTAGGCGTGGCTGGCGCGCTTGCTGCGCCCAAGCTCGTACATGGGTTCTCCTTCGGCCTCAGCGCGACCAGTAGTTGGGGGCTTCGGCGGTGAGCTGGATGTCGTGCGGGTGCGATTCTCGCAGACCGGCGGGCGTGATGCGCACGAACCGGCCCCGCTCCTGCAGCTCGGGGATGGTGCCGGCGCCGGAGTAGAACATCGACTGCCGCAGCCCGCCGACCAGCTGGTACGCGACGGCGGCCAGGGGGCCGCGGTAGGCGACCTGCCCCTCGATGCCCTCGGGGATGAGCTTGTCGTCGGTGGTGACGTCGCCCTGGAAGTAGCGGTCCTTCGAATACGAAGCCTTCCGGCCGCGTGCGGCCATGGCGCCCAGCGACCCCATGCCGCGGTAGCTCTTGAACTGCTTGCCGTTGATGAACACAAGCTCGCCGGGGCTCTCTTCGCAGCCGGCGAGCAGCGAGCCGAGCATCACCGACGAGGCGCCCGCGACGATGGCCTTGGCGATGTCCCCGGAGTACTGGAGCCCGCCGTCGCCGATGACCGGCACCCCGGCCGGACGGCAGGCGCGCGCGGCGTCGTAGATGGCCGTGACCTGCGGGACCCCGACGCCGGCGACCACGCGCGTCGTGCAGATGGAGCCGGGGCCGACGCCCACCTTGACGCCGTCGGCGCCCGCCTCGACCAGCGCCTTGGCGCCGGCATAGGTCGCGACGTTGCCGCCGATGATGTCGACGGCGGCCGCGGCGGGATCCGCCTTGAGCCGCTTGATCATGTCGACGACGCCCTTGCTGTGCCCGTGTGCCGTGTCGACGATGATGACGTCCACGCCGGCCTCGACCAGCGACATCGCCCGCTCCCACGAGTCCCCGAAGAACCCGACGGCGGCGCCGACGCGCAGCCGGCCCTGGTCGTCCTTGGCGGCGTTGGGGTATTTGTCGGCCTTGACGAAGTCCTTGAGCGTGATCAGCCCGGTCAGGCGCCCCTCGTCGTCGACGATGGGCAGCTTCTCGACCTTGTGCCGGGCCAGCAGGGCAAGGGCCTCGTCGGAGCTGACTCCGACTCGTGCGGTGACCAGGGGCATGCGGGTCATGACCTCGGACACCGGGCGGCTCGGGTCGTCCTCGAAACGCATGTCCCGGTTGGTGATGATGCCCAGCAGGCGGCCGTCGTCGTCGACGACGGGGGCGCCGGAGATGCGGTAGGCGCCGCACATCTCGTCGACCTCACCGAGCGTGGCGTCGGGGCGGACGGTGATGGGGTTGCCGACCATCCCGGCCTCGGACCGCTTGACCTGGTCCACCATCTGCGCCTGATCCGCGATGGCGAGGTTGCGGTGCAGGATGCCGATGCCGCCCTCGCGGGCCATGGCGACGGCCATCCGGGATTCGGTGACGGTGTCCATCGCGGCGGAGGCCAGCGGGACCCCCAGGCGGACCCGGCGGGTCAGCTGGGTGCCGGTGTCGACAGCCGAGGGGATGATGTCGGACTGGTTGGGCTGCAGCAGCACATCGTCGAACGTCAGCCCCAGGGCGGCGAACGGGCTGGGCACCCCGGCTCCGGTCAGTTCCTCGAACACGCATCCACCCTTCACTCAACCGGCACGTCGGGGGCCAGTCTACGCCGCCGACGCCTGCGCGCCGACCGCGCTTCCGCCCGCCGGGGACGCGGCGGGGCCCCGCCCGGACGAACCAGACGGGGCCCCGCATGCAGTCAGGCCGGGAGACTCAGCTCTCGTCCTCGCGCTTGTCCACCACCAGGGTCTCGGTGGTGAGCAGAAGCGACGCGATCGACGCGGCGTTGGCGAGCGCGGAACGCGTCACCTTGACCGGGTCGATGACGCCGTGCTCGACGAGGTTCTGGTACTCGTCGGTGCGGGCGTTGTAGCCGTGGCCGACCTCCAGCTCGGCGACCTTGGACGTGATGACGTAGCCCGACACGCCGCCGTTCTCGGCGATCCAGCGCAGCGGCTCGACGAGGGCCTTGGCCACCACGTCGACGCCGGCCTTCTCGTCGCCCTCGAGGCCGAGGTGGTCCCCCAGGACCGCGCCGGCGTGGATGAGGGCCGAGCCGCCACCGGCGACGATGCCCTCCTCGATGGCAGCGCGCGTCGCGGACACGGCGTCCTCGATGCGGTGCTTCTTCTCCTTGAGCTCCACCTCGGTGGCGGCGCCGACCTTGATGACGCACACGCCGCCGGCCAGCTTCGCGACCCGCTCCTGGAGCTTCTCGCGGTCCCAGTCGGAATCGGTGCGCGCGATCTCGGCCTGCAGCTGCGACACGCGGCCGGTGACCTCGGCGTGGTCGCCCGCACCGTCGACGATGGTCGTGTTGTCCTTGGTGACGACGACGCGACGGGCGCGGCCGAGCACCTCCAGACCGACCTGGTCGAGCTTGAGGCCCACCTCGGGCGCCACGACCTGGCCGCCGGTGAGGATCGCGATGTCCTCGAGCATGGCCTTGCGACGGTCGCCGAACGCGGGGGCCTTGACGGCCACCGAGGTGAACGTGCCGCGGATCTTGTTGACCACGAGCGTCGACAGCGCCTCGCCGTCGACGTCCTCGGCCACGATGAACAGCGTGCCCTTGGCCGCGATGACCTTCTCCAGCAGGGGCAGCAGGTCGTTCATCGACGAGATCTTGCCGCTGTGGATGAGGATGTACGGATCGTCGAGGATGGCCTCCATGCGGTCCGCGTCGGTCACGAAGTACGGGGACAGGTAGCCCTTGTCGAACTGCATGCCCTCGGTGAACTCGAGCTCGGTGCCCATGGTGTTGGACTCGTCGACGGTGATGACGCCGTCCTTGCCGACCTTGTCGAACGCCTCGGCGATCAGGTCGCCGATCTGCTCGTCGCGCGAGGAGATGGTGGCGACCGACGCCATGTCGGCGGTGGTGTCGACCGGGCGGGCGTTCTCCCGCAGCCGCTCGACGACGGCCTCCACGGCCTTGTCGATGCCGCGCTTGAGCCCGATGGGGTTGACGCCCGCGGCGACCGCGCGCAGACCCTGGTGGACCATGGCCTGGGCGAGGACGGTGGCCGTCGTGGTGCCGTCACCGGCGACGTCGTTGGTCTTGGTGGCGACTTCCTTGGCGAGCTGCGCGCCGAGGTCCTCGTAGGGATCGTCGAGCTCGACCTCCTTGGCGACGGTCACGCCGTCGTTGGTGATGGTCGGGGCGCCCCACTTCTTGTCGAGGACGACGTAGCGGCCCTTGGGGCCGAGGGTCACCTTGACCGTGTTGGCGAGGATGTCAACGCCGCGCTCGAGCGCGCGGCGCGCCTCCTCGTCGAAAGCGAGAATCTTGGGCATGAAGTGGTGTCCTTACTTGCTGACGACGGCGAGGATGTCGCGGGCGTTCAGCAGGAGGTATTCCTGGCCGTCGTACTTGACTTCGGTGCCGCCGTACTTCGAGAAGATGACGACATCGCCCTCGGCGACGTCGAGCGGGACGCGGTTGCCCTTGTCATCGATGCGCCCGGGGCCGGTGGCGATGACCTTGCCCTCCTGCGGCTTCTCCTTGGCGGTGTCGGGGATGACAAGGCCGGAAGCGGTGGTCTGAACGGCCTCGAGGGGCTGGATGAGGATGCGGTCCTCGAGCGGCTTGATCGTGGTTGCCACGTCAAACACCTTTCTCTCATATCCGACCTGGAGGTCGGCGAATAGGTCAGGTTGAGCAGCGGCCGGGCGTCGTCGCGGGTGCCGTCCGACCGTTAGCACCCGACCAGGTCGAGTGCCAGCTCTTACGTTATCCCGGGTTTAGCACTCAATCAAGCCGAGTGCCAAACCACGTGCCCGCCTCGTCCAGGTTGGCCACTCGCCAACCGTCAGATGCGTTCGCCAACGGTTTTCATGGACGCAGCCCTACAGGATCGGCGAACACGGACACGGTTGGCGAACGGGATCAAGGATTGGCGTCGAGGGCCAAGGGTTGGCGGGGCGACCCAACCAACACACGGCGTTTGAACACTGTTAGAATCTGAACACCGTTCAAATCGCAAGGGAGCACCATGGACCTCAACTCGCTGGCCGACCGAGTCATCGCCGGCGACACCATCACCCCCGACGAGGCGCTCGCCATCCTCCGCCTGCCGGACGAGCGGACCTACGAACTCGTCGCCGCCGCCGGCCGGGTCCGACGCCACTTCCACGGCTCGAGCGTCAAGGTGAACTACCTCGTCAACCTCAAGTCGGGCAAGTGCCCGGAGGACTGCTTCTACTGCTCCCAGCGCCTCGGCTCCGAGGCCGAGATCCTCCGCTACACCTGGCTCACCCACGACGACGCGCTCGCCGCCGCCAGGGCAGGCATCAGCGCCGGCGCCGGCCGCGTCTGCCTCGTCGCCTCCGGGCGCGGGCCGTCGGACCGCGACGTCGCCCGCGTCGCCGGCATCATCGAGGACCTCAAGGCCGACAACCCCGGCGTCGAGGTCTGCGCCTGCCTCGGCCTCCTCAAGGACGGCCAGGCCGAGCGCCTCGCCGGCGCCGGCGCCGACGCCTACAACCACAACCTCAACACCGCCGAGTCGCACTACGACAACATCTGCACCACCCACGACTACGACGACCGCCGCGACACCGTCCAGCACGCCCGCGAACACGGCCTGTCCGCCTGCTCCGGCCTCATCGCAGGCATGGGCGAATCCGACGAGCAGCTCGTCGAGGTGGCGTTCCAGCTCCGCGAGGTGGGCGCCGACTCCGTGCCCGTCAACTTCCTCATGCCCTTCGACGGCACCCCGCTCCAGGGGCACTCGGAACTCACCCCGCACAAGTGCCTGCGCATCCTGGCGATGATCCGCCTCGTCCACGGCCCCGCCGACGTCCGCGTCGCCGCCGGGCGCGAGCAGCACCTGCGCTCCCTCCAGCCGCTCAGCCTCGAGGTGTGCAACTCGCTGTTCCTGGGCGACTACTTGACGTCCGAGGGCCAGGCCGGGTCCGCCGACCTCGCCATGCTGGCCGACGGCGGCTACACCGTCTGGGGCGCCGACGAGTCCCCCGCCCCGGCCGCGCTCCCCCACATCGACATCCGACGGCGTGGCGCCGGCACCGCGGTGGCCGCGAACGCCTAGTGGGTATCTCCGTTAGTTCGTCGGGGGTTCAGACCCAGGCGGTGGGGTCGTTGAGGTAGAGGCCGCAGGCGGTGTCGAGGGCGTCTTCGGCGGCTCCGCCCATCGTGCCGGTGGGCAGGTATGACTCTTCGTAGTCGTCGTGGCTGGCCCGGTAGATCGCGAATCCCCACTGGTTGGCGTAGCCGACGTAACGAAGCCGGCACAGCTTGAGGACCTCGCCGTCGGCGAGCACGCCGTCGACGTAGGCGAACCCGGCCCGGAAGCGGACCTGCGTGCGGGCGAGGGCGGGCCAGCGTTCGCGGGCTCGGGCAGCCATCCGGTACTGCAACGAGTTCTTCGTCGACTCCGGGATCTTCACCATGGGCCTCATCCTGACCCACCCACCGGTCTGGTCGGCGTGTCGCCACCGTTGTGCGGACCAGCAGCGGGACAAAAGGGGCTGTGGTGACCACTTCCCCGTTCATCATCGTCCCCACCGCCGCCGACCTCACTGTCCTGACCAGCCGAGCCCACTCCGCACGCGCCGAGCATCGACAGGTCATCCGCTCGCGCATCATCCTCGCCGCCGCCCATGGCCACACGAACGCGGCCATCGCCGCTGACCTGGGTGTGCATGTCGACACGGTCCGTAAGTGGCGCAAGCGCTATGCCCGCCACGGGCTGGACGGGCTGAACGATCTCCCCCGGTCCGGGCGTCCGCCCGTGTTCACACCGGTCCAGGTCGCCCAGGTCAAGGCGCTGGCCTGCACCCCTCCCGCGGACAGCGAGGTCCCGTTGGCCCGTTGGTCAACCGCCGACCTGGCCCTCGAAGCGGTGACCCAAGGCGTGACCGCATCTATCAGCCCGAGCACGATCCGCCGGTGGCTGGCCAAGGACGCCATCAAGCCCTGGCAGCACCGGACCTGGATCTTCCCGCGCGACGCTGACTTCGCCGCGCAGGCCGGTGTCGTGTTGGACCTGTACGACCGCCGCTGGGACGGCGCCACCCTCGCTGCCGACGAGTACGTGATCAGCGCCGACGAGAAGTCCCAACTGCAGGCCCTGCGCCGCCGCCACCCCGACCTGCCCCCCGGGCCAGGACGGACCCGGAGAGTCGAGTTCGAGTACCGCCGTGGTGGAACGCTGGCCTACTTCGCCGCCTACGACGTCCACCGCGCGAGTGTGATCGGCACCATCGCCCCCACGACCGGCATCGAACCCTTCGCCGACCTCGTCGCCAAGGTGATGACCACCGAGCCCTACGCTTCGGCCCGCCGCGTGTTCTGGGTCGTGGACAACGGTTCCTCCCACAACGGCTGGCGATCCGTCGAAGGCATGCAGCAGGCGTGGCCCACGGCCACCCTCGTCCACCTGCCCGTGCACGCCTCATGGCTGAACCAAGTCGAGATCTACTTCTCGATCCTGCAACGCAAAGCCATCGCCACCGGGGACTTCACCGACCTCGACGACCTCGCCGGCCGAATCCTGGCCTTCCAGCAGCGCTACAACGCCACCGCCACCCCATTCGACTGGAAGTACACCCGCACAGACTCTTGTGTCGGTTTCTGTCAGAGGTGACTGCTTTGCTGTGTTTCGATAGAAACGTTCGATGTTGAGGGGGTGTCTCCGACCTGAGTTCCACAACCGCTCCCGATCGCCGGGATTGAGTTGCTTGTCAGGGTGGGTTTGGGGGTCCGTTTTGGGGCACTAATCGGGGGTGCTGGGTAGAGTGCTGGGGTGAGTCCGTTCGTGCGGA
>NZ_CAXWGV010000010.1:0-56147 GCF_964266725.1 Tessaracoccus sp. O5.2
GAGCAAGCCAGCCTGATCCGCCGCTACATCATCTGGCGCAACTCCCACGCCACCGACCCACGACTCCGCAAAGTCCTCAAACGAGCCGCAATCATCAAGAGGGCCAAGGTTGCCTGACGCGGTACTAGCCAGCAGTCGGGTCTCGCTGGCGCGCCCGTCCACCGGCTGTGAGACTGGACCCATGCCGACTCCCGACTTCATCACCGAGCTGCGCCGACACATCGGGCACGCCCCGCTGTGGCTCATGGGGGCCAACGCGCTCATCGTCCGTGGCGGCGAGGTGCTGCTGGTGCGGCGCTCCGACACGGGGGAGTGGGCGCCGGTCAGCGGGATCGTGGATCCGGGGGAGCACCCTGCGACGACGGCGCGGCGGGAGGCCCTGGAGGAGGCGGGCGTCACCATCGAGATCGAGCGCCTGGTGTGGCTCGTCGTCACCGATCCGGTCACCTACCCCAACGGCGACCACTGTCAGTACGTCGACCACGGGTTCCGGGCCCGCTGGGTGGCGGGTGAGCCGCGCGTCGGTGACGAGGAGTCCACCGACGTCGCGTGGTTCCCCGCCGACCGGCTCCCCGAGCCGCGGCACAGGCACCTCGACGCCATGGTGCGGCTGGCACTGAGTGAGCCCGGCGACGTGGCGCTGACGTTCGGGTGAGCCGCCCGCGTCGCTAGTCTGCGCGGTCCGTGCGCAGGCTCAGCGCAGCGAGGCCGTCGGTGACCGTGAAGGCCCCGTCGTGCGTGGCCGACTCGAACAGCAGCGACCCGCCGCCGTCGGCGGTGATCGTGAATCCCATGGCGTCGAGGTGCCGCCGGAGGTAGTCCGCGACCTCGGCGCCGGACGGCTGCGTCAGCACGACGGTGACGTTGTTTCCCGCGTTGATCGCCTCGTCGATGACGACGGTGCGTGGCAGGGAGAAGCCCGCGGGGGCGTGGGTGAAGCCGAGGTCGGTGAGCAGCACGCCGTCGGCCGGGGCCGTCGCGGCGGCGGCGGGGGCCGGGTTGGGGCCGGGGGTCGACGCCGGAGCCGCGGCACACCCGGTCACGGCCAGCAGCGCGGCGAGACCCAGGAACATCCGTGACACGCCGCCACTCTAGCCGGGGGCTGTCAACGCCAGAGCGACTGCCAGGGCACGCCCGCGTCGATCACCATCTGCCGGAACAGCGGCAGGGACACGCCGACGACGTTGTAGGGGTCGCCCTCCACCGACGTGACATACGCCCCGCCGCGGCCGTCGATCGTGAAGCCCCCGGCCACCTTCTGCGGCTCCCCGGTGGCCGCGTAGGCCGCGATCTCCTCGTCGGAGAGGTCGGCGAACCGGACGACGGTCGAGCCCACCCGTGTCGACCGGAACACCTGGGCGCCGCGCCGCACGACGACGAAATGCCCGGTGTGCAGTAGCCCCTCCCTGCCACGCATCCGCCGCCACCGCTCGGCGGCGGCCTGCTCCGAGCCCGGCTTCCCATGGGCGCGGCCCTCGAACTCCAGCACCGAGTCGCAGGCCAGGAGCAGCAGGTCCCCCTCGGTCTGGGGGAGCACGGCAGACCCCTTGGCCTCGGCCAGTCGCCCCGCGAGCCGCGGCGGCACCGGATCCGCGACGCTGCGCTCGTCGAACCCCGACACCAGCACCTCCGGGTCGAGCCCGGCGCGCCGCAGCACGGCGAGGCGCGCCGGCGACTTGGACGCGAGGATGAAGCGCATCGTCACAGGCGGTGGTAGGTGCGCCACGCGTCCCGCCCGCTCATCAGCGGCGTGCGGACCGTCCGGTAGTACGAAGTCCAGCCTCCGGCGATCGGCCGGTCGTCCGCCGAGCGCAGCCGGTCCGGCCGCGACGACGCCTGGAGCACCGCCATGAGCGCGCCCAACTCCTCCTCCGTCAGCTGCGGGCCGTTCAGTGAGATGGGCTCGGTCATAGCGGGATGTTCCCGTGCTTCTTCGGCGGGAGCGTCTCACGCTTGGTGCGCAGCAGCCGCAGCGCCCGGATGACCTGCGCCCGCGTCTCGTGCGGGTAGATCACCTGGTCGATGTAGCCCCGGTCGGCCGCGACGTACGGGTTGGTGAGCTCGTCGTCGTACTCCTGGATCAGCCGCGCCCGCTCCGCCTCGGGGTCCTCCGCGGCGGCCAGCTGCTTGCGGTAGAGGATGTTGACGGCGCCCTGGGCGCCCATCACCGCGATCTGCGCCGTGGGCCACGCCAGGTTGATGTCGGCGCCCAGGTGCTTGGAGCCCATGACGACGTAGGCGCCGCCGTAGGCCTTGCGGGTGATGACCGTCAGCAGCGGCACGGTGGCCTCGGCGTAGGCGTAGATGAGCTTCGCGCCGCGCCGGATGATGCCCTGATGCTCCTGGCCCACGCCGGGCAGGAACCCGGGAACGTCGACGAACGTGAGGACGGGGATGTTGAACGCGTCGCAGGTCCGCACGAAGCGCGCCGCCTTCTCCGCCGAGTCGATGTCGAGGCAGCCCGCGAACACCGTCGGCTGGTTGGCGACGATGCCGATCGAGCGGCCCTCGATCCGGCCGAAGCCGACGATGATGGACCCCGCGAACAGCTCCATGACCTCGAGGAACTCGTCGTCGTCGAGCACGTTGCGGATCACTTCGCGCATGTCGTAGGGCTGGTTGGCCGAGTCCGGGATGAGCGCGTCCAACTCGCGATCGTGGTCCGTGATCGTGAGGTCGGCCTCGTCGTCGTCGAAGACGGGCGGGTCCTCCAGGTTGTTCTGCGGCAGGTAGCTCAGCAGCTCCCGCACGTACTCGATGGCGTCGTTCTCGTCCGCGGCCAGGTAGTGGGCGTTGCCGGACTTCGTGTTGTGGGTGCGGCCGCCGCCCAGCTCCTCCATCGAGACGTCCTCGCCGGTCACCGTCTTGATGACCTCGGGCCCGGTGATGAACATCTGCGACGTCTTGTCGACCATGACGACGAAGTCGGTCAGGGCCGGCCCGTACACGTGTCCGCCCGCTGCCGCGCCCATGATGAGCGAGATCTGCGGGATGACGCCCGAGGCGCGTGTGTTGCGCTTGAAGATCTCGCCGTAGAGCGCCAGGGAGACCACGCCCTCCTGGATGCGCGCGCCGCCGCCCTCGTTGATGCCGATGAGCGGCACGCCCGTCTTCAGCGCGAAGTCCTGGATCTTGACGATCTTCTCGCCGTACACCTGGCCCAGCGCACCGCCGAAGATGGTGACGTCCTGGCTGAACACGCACACCGGGCGGCCGTGGATGGACCCCGTCCCGGTGATGACGCCGTCGCCGAACGGCCGACGGGCGTCCATCCCGAAGGCGCTGGTCCGGTGGCGGGAGAACTGATCGAACTCGGCGAAACTGCCCTCGTCGAGTAGGGCCATGACCCGTTCGCGGGCGGTCATCTTCCCCTTGGCATGCTGCTTCTCCACGGCTTCGACCGATCCCGCGTGCACAGCTTCATCGATGCGCACTCCGAGATTCGCGATCCGACCGGCAGTGGTGTGGATGTCGATCTCCATGGGGTCACGATATCCAGCCGAGGGCCACACGTCGGCGCTGCCCAGATTCGCGCGCCGTAGGATGGCGGCCGTGACCACACCCGACGCCGGCCGGATCCAGGCGCTGCTCCCCGGCGGTAGCCTGTGGCGCCGCGTCGACGTGGTGTCCACCACCGGCTCCACGAACGCGGACCTCGCGGCCCGGGCCAGGTCGGGGGAGGCGGAGGGCGCGGTGCTGGTCAGCTCCGAGCAGACCGCCGGCCGCGGCCGCCTCGACCGCACCTGGGTCAGTCCGCCCGGCACGTCGATCTCGATGTCGCTGCTGCTCACCCCCCAACCGCCGTTCCCGCAATGGGGGTGGCTGTCGCTGCTCGCGGGCATGGCCGTCGCCTCCGCCGTCTCCTCGCTGGGGGGTCCCGCGGCCGGGGTGGGGCTCAAGTGGCCCAACGACGTGCTCATCCGCGGCCGGAAGGTGTGCGGCATCCTCTCCGAGCGCGTCGAGCACCCCGCCGGCGCCCGCGCCGTCGTCGGCATCGGCATCAACGTGGACCTGGCCGCCGACCAGCTTCCCGTGCCCACGGCGACGTCACTCGCGCTGGAGGGCCTGCCGACGGACCAGAGCCGTATCGTCGCGGCCGTCCTCACCGAGTTCGAGTCGCACTACCGGTCCTGGCAGCGGCGGGGCAGCCTCCGCGCCGAGTACGAGGCGCGCTGCGCCTCGATCGGGGCCCCGCTGACCGTCGTCCTCGACGACAGGCGCGTCTCCGGGACCGGCCGCGGGGTCGACGACGTCGGGCGGCTGCTCGTGACCACCGCGGAGGGCGTCGAGACGTTCGCCGTCGGCGACGTCGTGCACGCGTCCCTCGGCCGCTGACCGGCGGCGTGCCACACTGGGGCGCATGGCGGTGAAACCCGAGGAGCTGGGCCAGGGCGAGCTGGTGGTTGTGTCGCTGCGCACACACGCGAAGGCGCTGATCGTACCGGTCGTCACGCTCATCGCGACGGCGGCGGTGGTGGGCGCCGGGATCGCCGTGCTGCCCGCCACGTGGCAGCCCTGGGGCACCTACGCGCTCGTCGCGGTGGCCCTGATCGCCGTCGTGGCCTGGGTGCTGCTGCCGCTGCTGCGGTGGGCGACCTCCACGTACACGATCACCGACCGCCGGATCATCACGCGCCGCGGCATCCTCACCCGCACCGGCCACGACCTCCCGCTGCGGCGCATCACGAACGTCAACTACGAGCGTTCGCTCACCGACCGCATCCTGGGCTGCGGCACGCTCGTGTTCGAGACCGCCGCGGGTCAGCCGCTGCGGCTGCCGGACGTCCCCGACGTCGAGCGCGTGCACGTCGCGATCACCGAGCTGCTGTTCCGCGACGACGAGGACCGGGGCGAGTGAGCGATACGGATATGCTGCCCCGGTGACTCGACGCTATGCCGTGGCCATCGCCGGGGGCGGGCAGCTCGCCCGCATGATGCACCAGGCCGCCATCCCACTGGGGATCGACGTGCGGCTGCTCGCGGAGGGACCGGATGTGTCGGCCGCCCAGGTCGTCCCCGCCACCACGGTGGCGGACTATCACGACCTCGACGTGCTCACCGCCTTCGTCGCCGGGGCGGACGTCGTCACCTTCGACCACGAACACGTCCCCACGCGGCACCTCGAGCGGCTCGAGGAACTCGTCGCGGTGCGGCCCGGGCCGCAGGCTCTGCGGTTCGCGCAGGACAAGGCCCTCATGCGCGAGCGCATGACCGAACTCGGCGTGGACTGCCCGGTGTACCGCATCTGCGACACGGCCGGCGAGCTCGCGGCCTTCGGCGACGAGCACGGCTGGCCCATCATCGCCAAGACGTCGCGGGGCGGATACGACGGCAAGGGCGTGTGGAAGATCGACGGCCCGGCCGACGCGGGCGTCCCGTTCGAGGGCATGAAACAGGAGTCCGCCGGCGAGCGCGTGCGCATCGTCGCCGAGGAGTTCATCGACTTCGCCCGCGAGCTGTCAGCCATCGTCGTGCGGTCCCCCTCCGGCCAGGTCGTGGCCTACCCGATCAGCGAGACGGTGCAGACCGACGGCATCTGCGTCGAGACCGTCACCCCCGCCCCCGGGCTGGACCCGGCCCGCGCGAGCGCCCTGCAGGCCACCGCCATCCGCGTGGCCTCCGAGCTCGGCGTCGTCGGCGTCCTGGCCGTCGAACTCATGGAGGCCCGCGACGGCCGCATCGTCGTCAACGAGCTGGCGATGCGCCCGCACAACACCGGCCACTGGACCATCGACGGCGCCCGCACCAGCCAGTTCGAGAACCACATCCGCGCCGCCCTCGACCTGCCGCTCGGCTCACCGGAGCTGCGCGACGAGATCGTCGTCATGACCAACGTCCTCGGCGGGGCCGAGGAGGACCTCACCGGCGCGCTGCTGCACGTGTTCGCCCGCGACCGCGAGATCCGGGTCCACCTCTACGGCAAAGAGGTCAAGCCGGGCCGCAAGGTGGGGCACGTCACCGCGCTCGGCACCGACCTCCACGACGTGCGCCGCCGCGCCCACCACGCCGCCCGCTACCTGATGGGAGATCCCGATGCCTGAGCCGCTTGTCTCGATCGTGATGGGGTCGGACTCCGACTGGCCCACCATGTCGGCCGCCGCCGACGCCCTGCGCGAGTTCGACGTCCCGTTCGAGGCCGACGTCGTCTCCGCCCACCGCATGCCCGAGGACATGGTCCGTTTCGGCCGTGAGGCGCACGAGCGCGGCGTGCGCGTCATCATCGCCGGCGCGGGCGGGGCCGCCCACCTGCCCGGCATGCTGGCGGCCCTCACCCCGCTGCCGGTGATCGGCGTGCCGGTGGCGTTGAAGTACCTCGACGGCATGGACTCCCTGCTGTCGATCGTCCAGATGCCCGCCGGCGTCCCCGTCGCGACGGTGGCGATCGGCAACGCCCGCAACGCCGGCCTCCTGGCCGTACGCATCCTCGCGGCTGCCGACGACCGGCTGCGGGGACGCATGGTCGAGTTCCAGGACTCGCTGCGTGACGCCGCGCACGCCAAGGGTGCCGCGGTCCGCGGCGCCGTCGGCTGACTCAGCCCTGGTACTTCTCCAGATCGGTGGTGTCGCCCGCGGCGATGGCCGCGAACACGGCGGCGCTGGCGTCCTCGTCCCACCGCACGACGGAGCCGACCCCGTCGACGGTGTCGGTGCCGGCGACCGGCACTGTCATGCTGATGCCCGCGCCGGTGGTCGCGGCCGCGAAGCCCAGGCCCACCGCCGCCATGTCGACCAGGCCGGTGTCCTCGCCGCGGGACAGGGACTCGGCGGCCGCCATGTTGAGCCGCCAGTAGCGGACCGGGTTGATGAGGCTCGCGGGCGAGATGGCCTCCTTCATGATGGCCGCGATGACCTCGCGCTGCCGCTCGACGCGGCCGAGGTCGCCCTTGGGGTCCGACTTGCGCATGCGGGAATAGGCCAGGGCCGTGGTGCCGTCGACCGTCTGGCAGCCCTGGGAGAGCGTCAGGTCGGCGAACGAGTCGTCGATGTCGAACGTGGGGCACACCTCGATGCCGCCGACGGCGTCGACGACGTGCACGACCCCCTCGAAGCCGACCTCCAGATATCCGTCGATCTTCACGCCCGTGTTCTCCTCGACGGTGGCCACCAGCAGCTCCGGCCCGCCGAACGCGTAGGCGGCGTTGATCTTGTTGCTGCTGCGGCCGGGGATGGTCACCAGCGAGTCCCGGGGGAGGGACATGAGGACGGGCTTCGAGCCGAGCGGGACGTGCAGCAACATCATGGTGTCCGCGCGGCCCGAGTCGTCCTCGCGCGCGTCGGAACCCACGAGCAGGATCGTCGTGCCGGGCTGGTCCGCGGGGCGGTCGCCGTCCGGCGACGCGTCGGTGGAGGTGGTGACCGTCCAGGCGTACGCGGGAGTCCCGATGAGGAACGCCAGCCACAGGACCAGGAGTGTCAGGAGCGTCCGCAGGACCGGGCGACGGCGACGCGGACGGCGTGGCCGACGACCGGCGGGCGGCGCGACGGGCGGCTCGCCGGGGGTGGCCGGGTACGCGGTGCGGGCGCCGGGGGGCGGATAGGCGCCGTCGCGCATCTCCGCGGCCGGCATCACTTCCGTGCGCTCGGGCCGGTCCGGGGACTCCGCCCGGTACAGCCATTCCATGTCGTCGTTCTTCGCCACCCGGGCCTCCTGTTCCGGCCACAGGATACCCAGGCGGTCCGACCTCCCCCCGCGTGGCGGATTTGTCGGCGGGGGGTCCCCGGGTGAGACTGGGGCGAGCCACCGATGAGGAGCCCCCCTTGACGCCACCACGACCGACCGCGGCGCAGCGCATCCACACCCGTCGGGCGTTGGGCTATGTGCTGATGTCGGCCCTGCTCCCGGGTTCCGTGCAGCTGTTCGCGGGCAACCGCGCGGTCGGCCGACTCGCGACCCGCGTGTACGGGGCGGCCGCGCTGGTCGGCGTGATCGTCGCGTTCGGCCTCCTGGTGCTGCGTGGCCCGACGCTGGGACTGCTCCTGCAGCCGTGGCTCACCGGTGCGCTCCGGGTGGTCCTGTGGACGCTGTTCGTGGCCTGGGTGCTCCTCCTGATCGACGCGTGGCGCCTGGCGCACCCGCTGCGGCTGGAGCGCCGCCGGCGGCTGGCGCTCACCGCGCTGGCGCTCGGCACGATCCTCGCCGTCGCCGGGGTGACGACCACCGCCACTGAGGCCCTCGTGGCCGCGCGCAACGTCGGTCAGCTGTTCGGCGGGGGCGGCGAGACCGACCTCAAGGAGGGCCGCTACAACATCCTCCTCCTGGGGGCCGACTCCGCGGAGTCGCGCGAGGGCCTGCGCCCGGACTCCATCAACGTGGCGTCCATCGACGCCGAGACGGGCCGCGCCGTCCTCTTCGGGCTGCCGCGCAACCTCCAACGGGTGCCGTTCCCCGAGTCCTCCCCGCTGCACCCGCGCTACCCCGACGGGTACGTGTGCGACGGCGGCGAGTGCATGCTCAACGGCATCTGGACCCTCGGGGAGGAGAACGCCGACCTCTATCCCGGGCGCGACGCCGGCCTCGAGGCCACGAAGGAGGCCGTGGAGGAGACCCTCGGGCTCGAGCTCAACTACTACGCGCTGATCGACATGCACGGCTTCCAGTCGCTCATCGACGCCATGGGCGGCATCCGCCTCGACATCGGCCGGCGCATCCCGATCGGCGGCGCCAACGGCGCCGAGGTCACCAAGTGGATCGAGCCCGGCGAGAACGTGCTGCTCGACGGCTACCACGCCCTGTGGTTCGCGCGGTCCCGCTCCGACTCCAGCGACTACGAGCGGATGCTGCGGCAGAAGTGCGTCATGTCCGCCATGGTGCACCAGCTGGACCCCCTGACGGTGGCCACCAAGTTCGTGGCGCTGAGCGAGGCGGGCAAGGACCTGCTGCGCACCGACATCGGGACCGGGGCCATCAACGACTTGGCCGAACTGGCCCTCCGCGTGCGGGACCAGGGCATGACGGCGGTCAATTTTGTCCCGCCCATGATCGTCTCCGCGGAACCGGACTTCGAGCTCATCCGCGCCACGGTCGACAAGCACCTGTCCGGGGAGCCCACCGTCGAGCCGAGCCCGGCGCGCTCGTCGGCGGCGGCCTCGCCCACGGCCACCCCGAAGAAGACCGCCGACAAGCCCGAGGAGTCGACGTCGGCGGCGCCCAAGTCGTCGCGGTCGTCGGCGCCCGCGCCCAAGCCGTCGGCCGAGGCCAGCACCGAGACCACGGATCTGGCAGCCGTCTGCGCGGTCAGCTAGGTTGGGCCCCTGGGGAAGGAGGGTCACGTGCAGCCGGTGAGCGTCGTGATGCCGATCCGCAACGAGGAGAAACACCTCCGCGCGGCGGTCGCCCGCGTCCGCGAGCAGCACTACCCGGGGGACCTCGAACTGCTGCTCTGCGTCGCCCCCAGCGAGGACCAGACACACCGGATCGCCCAGGAACTCGCCGCCGAGGACCCGCGCGTCGTGGTGCTGGACAATCCCACGGGCTACACGCCGGCCGGACTCAACATCGGCATCCGCCGCGCACGCCACGACGTCATCGTGCGCGTCGACGGCCACGGCGAGCTGAGCCGCGACTACATCGCCACCGCGGTGCGCCTGCTCGAAGACACGGGGGCCGCCAACGTCGGCGGGCTCATGGACGCTCAGGGAACCAGCCCGCTGTCCGAGGCCATCGCCGCCGCGTACAACTCCCGCCTCGGGCTCGGCGGTGGCGGCTTCCACCTGGCCGACACGCCGCCCGGCCCTGCCGACACGGTGTTCCTGGGCGTGTTCCGTAAGGCCGTTCTCCTGGAGGTGGGCGGCTTCGACGAGAGCCTGCACCGTGCGCAGGACTGGGAGCTCAACTACCGGCTGCGCCGCGCCGGCCACCTCGTCTACTTCCACCCGGACCTCAGGGTCGTCTATCACCCGCGCGACAGCTACCGGGCCCTGGCGCAGCAGTTCTTCACCACCGGCCAGTGGCGGCGCGAGGTGGCGCGGCGCCATCCGGACACGCTCTCGCCGCGCTACCTGGCTCCTCCGTCGGCCGTCGTGGGCATCGGCGGCGGACTCCTCGTCGGGGTGGTGGGTCTGGCGAGCCGCAACCGGGCACTGTCGCTGTTCCTCGCCGCGCCGCTGAGTTATGCGCTCTTCCTGCTCGTCGCCATGTGGGTGATGCGCGGGGTGTCGCCGGCGGCCCGGCTCCGGCTGCCGCTGGTGCTGGTGATCATGCACGTCATGTGGGGGGCCGGCTTCCTCCGCGGTCGCCCTGACTGACCGGCGGGTGACCGGCCTCCCGCGGGCATGGAAAGATGGGGGCATGCACCCCGCCGAGTCCGCCAGCGAGCTGCTGCTCCAGGCCCAGCTCCTCGCGGACCGGGTCCGCGCGGAGGCCGAGGCCGACGCAGCCGCCGTGCGCGCCGAGGTGGCGGGGCTGGCCCGTGAGCGCGACGAGATCCGTGCCGAGGCGGACTTCGCCCGACACCGCCTCGACGAGGCGCGCGCGGACGCCGCGCACCGGTTGCAGGCCGCCGCCGAGCAGGCGGGGACCATCATCGAGGGCGCCGAGCGCACCGCCGACGAGCTGGTGGCCGGGGCGCGGTCGGAGGCCGAGGATCTGGTCGCGGCCGCCACCGCGGAGGCCGAGCGGATCCGCGCGGCGGCCACCGCCGAGGCCGAGGCCGGCGCCCGCAGCTTCGCGGTTTGGCGCGCCGAGCAGGAGGCCGAGGCGGACGCCGCCCGCGCCGCCGCCGCCAGCGGGATCGCCGACGAACGGGCCGAGTGGGACGCCGAGCTGACCAGGCTCCGGACCGAGGCCGCCGCGGATGCGGAACGCCGCGTGTCCGAGGCCGAGGCCCGGGCCCGGGAGACCCTTGAGGCGGCCCGCCGGCACGCGGAGGACCTGGGTCGCGAGGCCGAGGAGGCGCTCGCCGCCGCGGCCACCCGGGCCGCCGCCGTCGTCGCACACGCCGAGGAGGAGGCGCGCGGCCGTCTCGCCGACGCCGACGCCCAGCTGGCCTGGGCCCGCGACACCGTGGCGGGGCTGCTCGCCGGGGCGCGCGCCGACGCCGCCCGCACCACACGCCTCACGCACCTCGATGTGGCGGCCAGGGCCCGCGCCGCCCGTGCGCGGATCGCCGCCATGCTGGGCCGGAGCGTCGACGTGGCCAGGAGCCGCCTGCGCGCCGCCCAGCTGGAGGCCGACGACGTGCGCGCCCGCGCCGACGCGGAACTCGCCGCCGCCGCCGACCACGCGGCCCGCACCAGGGCCGACGCCGAGGAACGCGCCCGCGAGATCGAGACGCGCGCGGCGCGCGAGGCCGACGCCGTCGTGCGGCGGGCCACCGAGCGCATCGCCGACGCCGAGGCCGACGCGGCGGTGGTGCGGGAGCGGATCAGCGCGGACCTCGAGCGCTCGCAGCGCGCCTCCTTCGAGAGGACCCGCGCCACCCGCGAGGAGGCCACCAGACTGCTGGCCGAGGCGCGCGTCGAGGCCGAGACGGTCCGCACTCAGGCCCGAGAGATGCTCGACTCGGCCCGCGCCGAGGTCGCCCGGCTCACGAGTCGCCGTGACGCCATCACCCAGCAGCTCAACTCACTCTCCGGAGTGATCGAGGCGCTGGCCGTCCCCGAAACCCCCACCCAGAACGAGGAAGCATGACCACACCCAGTTTCCGTACCGTGCTGCGCGGCTACGAGCCCACGCAGGTCGACGCCGAGATCTCCACGCTGCAGCAGGCCCTGGACTCGGCTCGCGCCGAGCTCGGCGAGCTGAGCGTCCAGCTCAAGGAATTGCAGCAGCGCCAGGCCGACGTGGAGCAGCGCGCCGCCGCCGCGACCGCCCGGGCCGAGGAGGCCGGACGCGCCACGCAGCTGGCGTCGCGGCCCACGTACGCGGACCTGGGCGAACGCGTCGGGCAGATCCTCACCCTCGCCGAGGAGGAGGCCGTCGACATCCGTCGCCGCGCCACCGAGGAGGCGCGCTCGATGCTCGACGACGCCGCCCGCCAGGCGCAGGCCAAGGCCGCGGACGCCGACCGCTACGCCATCGACACCAGGTCCTCGGCCGACGCCGACGCCGAGGCCCGCCTCACCGGCGCCCAGCGCCGCGCCGACGAGATCCTGGACCAGGCGGACCGGGAGGCGTCAGCCCGCCGCGAGGAGGCCGAAGCCCTCTACGAGGCCCAGCAGGCCCGCGCCGCACAGGCCGCCGCGGACTTCGAGCGCACCCTCGCGGACCGCAGGGACGCGGCCGCCGCGGACTTCGAGACCGCGATGGGTCAGCGCGACGCCCAGCTGCGCGCCGCGGAGGAACAGCTCCGCTCGGCGGAGGCCGAGGCGCAGCGGATCGTCTCCGACGCCACCTCCCACGCCGAGGCCGTGCGCTCGGCGGCGCAGCGGGAGGCCGACGAGCTGGTGGGCGAGGCCCGCAGCCGGGCCGAGCGCATCCGCCGCGACTCCGACCGCGAGCTGGCCGCCCTCACCCAGCGCCGCGACTCGATCACGGCCCAGCTGGCCAACGTCCGCCAGATGCTGGCCACGCTCGGGGGAGGGGCCGCGGCCGCCGTCGTCGACGTGCCGGAGGTGGCCGTACCGGCGCCGGACGAGCAGCCCGAGCCGGCGGACGAGCCCGCGCCCGCGGCCGAGACCGACGCCGCGGACGAGGAGCTGCCGCAGGAGGACGGGACCGACTGACCCGGGGTCAGAGCCGGCGCGCGCGTTCCTCGGCGGCGATCGAGGTGGCGCGCTCCGGCGCGACGCCGATGGCGATGACCGTCGAGCCGGCCCCCGCGACGGGCGCCAGCAGTCCGGCACTCAACGCCTGGGCGGCATCGGGATCCACGAGCAGCACGCGGTCGTCGCGCGCGGGGACCGGCGCGACCGGGGAGCCGGCCCACAGCGTCGACTCCCCGAGCGGCGATGGGTCGTGCACGTCGGGCTGGGCGAACACCTCCCGGTAGTCGACGGCCCCCTCGGGCGGCTGCGGGAAACCCAGCCCCAGGGGATGCAGGGAGCAGGCCACCGTCGTGGCCGTGCGGCGCTCGTCGCCCGGCCCCACCACCAGCAGGTCGGCCCCCGTCACCCCTGGCTCGACGGGGCACCCGCGCTGCCAGGCCGCGGCCGTCCACACGAGAGTGACCCAGTGCGCGGGATGCGTCGCGGCGATCGCGAGGTCGATCGGCTCCCCGTCGTCATGGCCCAGGTCGGCGATGAGATTGGCCGTCTTGTCCACCCAGTTGGCGAACGTGACCGCGGACAGTTCGACCCGGGAGCCGTCGGCACCGTCGTAGAACGTGATGAGGGGCGGGGCGCCAAGGCGCGCCACGCGCCGTCGCAAGGCATCGATCAGCATGTCTGCGATCCTAGGCCCGCGATTCGCTAGCCTCCTCGCATGCGTTATGTCGTCATCATGGCCGGCGGGTCGGGCACGAGGCTGTGGCCGCTGTCCCGCCAGGGCCGTCCCAAGCAGCTGCTGGAACTCTTCGACGGCCGCTCCCTCCTGCGGCTCGCGTACGAGCGCCTGGTCGGGCTCGTCGAGCCGGACCACATCCTCGTCTGCACGGGCCGCGCCTACGCCGACGACGTGGCCCGCCAGCTGCCCGAGCTGCCGCACGGCAACATCCTGGGCGAGCCCGAGGGCCGCGACTCCCTCAACGCCGTGGCGTGGTCCGCCGCCGAGGTGGCACACCGGGACGCCGACGGCGTCGTCGCCATGGTGACCGCGGACCAGGTGATCTCGCCGGTGGAGGAGTTCCAGCGGAGCCTGCGGGTCGCCTTCGAGGTCGCGGAGAGCCGGCCGACGGCCCTGGTCACGCTCGGGGTGGTGCCCACATCGCCGCACACCGGATACGGCTATCTGCACCGCGCGGAGGAGGTGCCCGGCTTCCCGGGGGTGCACCGGGTGGCTCAGTTCAAGGAGAAGCCGTCGCGGGAGGTGGCCGAGGCCTACCTGGCGACGGGGGAGTACTGGTGGAACGCCGGCATGTTCGTGTGGCGGGCCGCGACGCTGCTGGGTCAGCTCGACCAGCTGCTGCCCCACACCGCCGAGACGGTGCGCACGATCGTGGCGCAGCCGGAGCGCCTGGACGAGCTGTTCCCGACGCTGACCAGGATCTCCGTCGACTACGCCGTGATGGAGCCCGCGTCGGCGGGCCGCACCGACGGCGAGGTGGTGAGTGTCCCGCTCGCGATCGACTGGCGCGACGTCGGCGGCTTCGTGTCCCTGGCGGAGCTCCTGCCGCACGACGCGCACGGCAACGCCGTCGAGGGGCGTGCGGTGTCGCTCGACTCGGCGGGGTGCGTCGTCATCAACACCGCCGGTGACGAGCACGTCGTCGCCACCATCGGGCTCGAGGACCACCTCGTCGTCGCCACCCCGACCGCGACACTGGTCGCGCACCTCGGCGACGCGGAGCGCGTCAAGGAGCTCGTGGCGCTCGTGCGGGAGGTCGCCGGGCCCCGATTCGCGTGATCTGTCGCGATGGATTAACGTTCGGCGCTTGACCGATCAAAATCACTCGTGTGTAATTTCAACCAGCGAAGGGAGGCAAGGCATGGACGACGTCGTCACGCTCTTCCTCGATGACATCGACGATGGCGCGTTCGCGTGGCAGGCCGAGGCGCTGTGCGCCCAGACGGATCCCGAGGCCTTCTTCCCCGAGAAGGGCGGGTCCACGCGGGAGGCCAAGCGGGTGTGCCTGAACTGCACGGTCCGTGCCGAGTGCCTGGAGTACGCACTCGCCCACGACGAGCGGTTCGGCATCTGGGGCGGGCTCTCCGAGCGCGAGCGCCGCAAGCTCAAGCGCACCGCCGTCTAGGTCCGCGGCGCACTGGTAGCCTCAGAGGCTGACCGAGCGCTGGAGGACTGTTGACCGACGAACCGCTGCACGGCCGCCTGGAGGACCTCTGGTCCTGGATCGAGAACGAGGACCCGGCCGGTGAGACGCCGGCCGTCGACCCCGCCGACGTCGTCGCCGTCATGGTCGTCCACAACGCCGCCGAGTGGCTCCCACGCCAACTGCTCGCGCTGGCGGGGCTCCAGCCCCGGCCCGGCCGGCTGATCGCGGTGGATACCGGGTCCACCGACTCCTCCCCGGAACTGCTCGCTGCCGCCGCCGCGGAGGGGGTCGTCGACGAGGTGCGCACGGTGGACGCCGACGTCGTGTTCGGGGCCGCGGTCGCCGCCGGGCTCGCCGACGCCGAGCCTGAGTGGGTCTGGCTGCTGCACGACGACTCCGCCCCACGCCGCGACACGCTCGCCCACCTGCTCGAGGGGGCCCGCCAGGCGGATCTCGTCGTGCCGAAGCTGCTGCAGCCCAAGCGCCGCAACTACCCCGACACGCTTTCCGAGGCCGGCCAGGCCATCACCGCGGGCGGCATCCGCGTGCCGCTGGTGGAGGAAGGGGACGTCGACCAGCGCCAGACCGAGCCGACGGAGGTCCTCGGCGGCTCCACCGCCGGGATGCTCGTGCGTGGCACGGCGTGGCGCGAGACGGGCGGGCTGGCGCCCGAGGTGCCGCGACACCGCGACGGCGTCGAGTTCGGTTGGCGCGTCAACGCCCTCGGCTACCGCGTGCTGACCTGGCCCGACGCCGCGCTGGTCCACCGGCGGGCCGGCCGCACGGGGGAGCGGCCCACCGGGGGCCACCCCCACCTGGACGACCGCCTCGCCGCCCTGCGCGTCGCCGGGTCCCGCGGCGCGTCGCGCCCCGGCCTGGCGGCGGCGTCGCTGGTGCGGGCCGCCGGCTTCCTGCTCGCCAAGTCGCCGGGCCACGCCCGCGCCGAACTGTCCGCCCTGCGGGCCCACCTCGCCACCCCCGAGACGACGCGGTCCCTGGCGGCGCGCTTCCCGGAGGAGGACCACACCCCCGCCGAACTCCTGCCCAACCGGTTCTGGCCCGTGCGCCACGCGGTCGACCGGCTCGGCTCCGGCCTCGCCGACCGCTTCCGCGACCTGCGCGACTCGGACACCACGATCGACGACCTCACCGGCGACGACTTCGCGGGAGGGCGGGCCGAGCGCCGCGTCCTCTCGCCGGTCACGCTGGTGCTCGTCGTGCTGATCGTCGCCGCGGCGGCTGCCGCCAGGACGCTCCTGGGCCTCGGCGCCGTCTCGGGCGGCGGGCTGCTGCCCGCGCCCGCCTCGCTGGCCGCCGCCTGGCAGGCGTACCTGACCGGTGAGGCACCCTGGCTGGGCGCCGCCGCGGTCGCGTCCCTGGCCGGCCTGGGCAGCCCCGGATGGGCCGCGTTCCTGGCGCTGCTGGCCGCGCCGGTGCTGGCGGCCCTGGCCGCGCTCGCGCTCCTGCGGCGGCTCGGCCTTGAGCCCGCCGCCGCGTCCGGCGGGGCCGCCGCCTGGGCGGCCGCCACCCTCGTCCTGGGTCTCGTCACGGCGGGCGACGTCACCGGCATGGTGCTCGCCGTCGCCGGGCCCCTGCTCGCCCGGTCCCTGCACGCGGTCCACCACAACACGGCCGGAGGCGCCGAGCGGCTGCGGGCACCCGCCGGTGCCGGGTTCTGGCTGCTCGTGGTCACGGTCGTGTGGCCGCTCGCGCTGCCGTTCGCGACGGCCGGGGCCGTCTGGTGGGTGCTGCGGGACCGCAGCCGCCTCGCCGAGGCGCTCACCGCCGTCGGCCCGCCGTGGCTCGCCGTGGCGCCCTGGCTGCCCACGTTGCTGCGGTACCCGGGCCGCTGGCTGACCGGCGTCGACCCGCTGGCCTGGCCGGACTACCCCCCGGCGTCGAGCGCGCTGATCCTCGGCCGGATCCTGCCCTCGGGGCTGCCGCTGTGGCTCAACGTGGTCGTCGTCTCCGCGCTGGCCGTCACCGCCGTCGTCGGGCTCGCCCGGTTGCGCGACCGCGGCTGGCGCCTCGCCGTCGGCGCGATCGGCGCGCCCCTCATCCTGGGGGCCCTGCTATCGCGGGTGGTGGTCACGGTCGACGGTGGCACCGCCAGGCCGCTGCTGTCGCCGTGGGCGCTCCTCGTCGTCGCGGCGCTCCTGGCGCCCCCGCTGCTCGCCGAGGCGAGGCGGCCGGCCCGCCGGCCGCTGGTGCCGGGGCTGCTGCTGGCGCTGGGGATCCTCGCCGCGGGCGTCTGGGCGGTCGTCGGCTTCGCCGGCCCGGTCCGCGACCAGGCCTCCGTCCTGCCGGGCTACGTTCGCGACGTGGTGACCTCCGAGCGCGACACCCGCGCCCTCCTCATCGAGCTCGACGACGGCGAGCAGGTCTCCTGGAACGCCGTCGACTCCCGCCGGCCCCGATGGGGGGCTGCGGAGCGCAACCCGGTCGGCGACTTCGCCCCTGATCTGCAGGCGCTGGTGCAGGCGTTTGCCACCGGAACGGTGCCCGACGACGTCGCCGCCCAGCTCACGTCTCTGGGCGTCTCGCACGTGTGGCTGCGTGGCTTCGGGCCGGAACTGCGGGCGGCCCTCGACAACGCTGCCGGGCTCAGCAGCGCGGCCGCCGACGCGGACACCGTCGTGTGGACCGTGACCGGTCTCGTCTCTCGGGTCACCCTCGTAGACGGCGACACGAGCGGGCCCGTCCTGCGCGGCGAGGTACCCGACGGGGCCGCGGACCGGACGCTCGTCGTCGCCGAGCCGCCCGGCGCGGACTGGGCGGCCACAGTGGACGGCCGTGAGCTGGAGCGGGCGGACGCGGACGGTCGGCTGACGTTCGCCCTCGGTGCGGACGGCGGCGCCCTGGACGTCGGCCCCCGCGAACACACCGGCCGCGCCGTATGGCACGGCGCAGTGCTGGCGCTGATCGCGATCCTGGCGGCGCCGAGTCTGGGCGGCGCCGCGGTGGCACGGAGGGGGCAGGAATGATCCGCAGACTCGCACTCAGCGTCGTCGCGCTGGCCGTGCTCGCCGGCGTGGCGCTCGGCCTGGCGGCCCTCAGCCCCCTGCGCAAGCCGGCGCCGGAGGCAGTCGACCTGCCCCGCACCACCCGCCTCACCTGCGCCGCCGCGGGCCAGGTCCTCGTGGACGCGGCGGGGGAGGTGAGCGTCGCACCGCTCGACGGAGACGGGCAGAGCCTCCAGGCGCCCGGCCAGGTCGCCGCTGAGGGGCCGGTACGGATCGTCGCGACCCAGGAGGTCACCGCCTCCATCCTGGTCGACAGCCCGCAGCGGGCGCTGGCGCCCTGCGCGGCTCCGGTCACCGCAGGCATGGTGCTCGTCGCGGACCCGGCCGCCACGGAGCTGGTCCTGGTCAACAGCGATGCCGGCGAGGCGGCCGTCGACCTGACGCTCCTGGGGCCGGACGGCGAGATCTCCGCCGTCGGGGCCCGCGGGATCGCGATCGCGCCCGGCGTCACACGGCGGGTCGCGCTCTCCGTCCTCGCCCCCACGGGCCCCGTCGGCGTCGTCTTCCGGGCCAGCCAGGGCCGGGTCGCGCTGCTCGCGACAGCCGTCGAAGGACGCCCCGCGCGTTTCGCGGCCCCGGCCACCACCGCGACCGAGCACCTGCTGCCCGTGGCGGCCGCCGGCGCCACCGCCACGGAGCTGCTGGTCAGCAATCCCGGCCAGGAGCGCGTGGACATCGCGCTCGAAGGGCTCGGCCCCGAGGGTCCCTACGTCCCCGCGGTCAGCGACGGCCTGTCCGTGGCGCCCCTCAGCACCGTCCGGATCGCGCTGACGGGGCCGCTGGCCGGCGAAGCGACCGCCATCCGGGTCACCGCCTCATCCCCGGTGGGGGCGGCCCTGCAGACGACGGCCGGGGGCCAGGCGGCCACCGTCGTCGCCGGCGAGCCGGCGGCGGAGCTGCGCGGCGTGGTGCCGGGTGCCGGCGCCCTCCACCTCAGCAACCCCGACCATGCGGGGGCCGTCACCGCGACCGTGACGCTCACCCCGCTGGGCGGCTCGGCCACCTCCGCCGACGTCGAGGTGCCGGTCGGCAGCACCGTCTCGGTCCCACTCCCCGCGGGGGACCCGGTGTCGGTGTCGGTCGCCGCCGATGGGGCCCTGCTGGCGGCGGCCTCGTCCGCGACGCCCGCCGGGACCGTGGTGGCGCCCCTCACCCCGCGCGGTGAGGGGGAGGATGCGGCGGTGCCGGCCGTGCTGGAGCCGGGGCTGCGCTGATCAGTCGTCCTCGTCCCAGTCGTCGCCGCCGAGTTCCTCGATGCTGCGGCCCGTCAGGGTGCTGAGCTGTTCCACGATCGTGCGGTGCACCAGCCGGCGCAGTTCGGCGCGGGACCGCGCCCGGTGCTCCAGCGGGCGCTCGAAGATGACGATCTGGGCGGTCTGTCCGCGTCCGGGCTCGAGGGCTGCCGACAGCGGGACCCGGTCCCCGGACCACGCGACGTTGAGGTGCGGCACCTCCTCGACGCCGACGACCACGCCCGAGAGGGCGTCGGGTGCGACGGCCGCGATGTCGGCCATGGCGGACGTCACGCAGTGGTTGAAGTAGTCCACCCGTGAGGGGCGGCGCAGCGGCACGGGGCGGCCCGTCCACGGGTTGGGGCCGGCCAGCGGACCCCGGATGCCGCGGCCGTGGCGATCTCGTCTGCGTGGCATACGCGTCACCTTAGCCCTCCTCCAGTACCCTCTGTCCGTGCGCAGATGTTCCCGTACCGCGTGCGTCGCCCCCGCCATCGCGACGCTCACCTACGTGTACGCCGACTCCACCGCCGTCCTCGGCCCGCTGGCGCTCGCCGCAGAGCCGGGATCCTACGACCTGTGCTCCGTGCACGCGGGGCGCACGAGCGCGCCCATGGGCTGGGAGATCATCCGGCTGCCCCTCGACGGCAGGGCCCCGGAGCCGCCCCAGGCGTCCGACGACCTCATGGCCCTCGCCGACGCCGTGCGCGCCATCGGGCTGCGCCACGACGAGCCCGCCCCGCCCGCGGCCACCCCGGCCCGGGACGCGGAGCCGCCGGTCCCCGGCGGCCGCGGCGGACACCTGCGCCTGGTGCAGTCGAACGACTGAGCGCCGGCGCCGCCAGGCGATACGCTTGGCCCCGTGCTCGACCCGCAGATCTTCAAGGCCAATGACATCCGAGGCATCGTCGTCGGCGACCACCCCCAGTGGGACGAGGACGGCGCCCGCCGCCTCGGCGCCGCCTTCGTCGACCTGCTGGGTCCCGCGGAGTTCGTGCTCGGCCGCGACATGAGGGTGCTCGGGCGCGAGCTCTCGTGGGCGTTCATCGACGGTGCCCGCCGCGCCGGCGCCTCCGTCGTCGACATCGGGCTCGCCTCCACCGACGGCCTGTGGTTCGCGTCCGGGTGGCTGCGCGTCCCCGGGGTGCAGTTCACCGCCAGCCACAACCCCAGCGACTACAACGGCATCAAATTCTGCCTGGCCGACGCCGCACCGGTCCCCGCGGACTTCATGACTCGCCTGCGGGACCGCGCGGGCACCGTCGAACTGGGCGCCGAGGTGCTCGGGGGCTACCGGGAGCTGGACGCGCTGAAGCCCTACGCCGACCGGCTGGGGGACCTGGTGCCGATGCGCGGGGACCGCGACCTGACCGTGGTGGTCGACGCCGGCAACGGCATGGCGGGGCACACGGCGCTCACCGCACTGGCCGGCCGCGGGCTGGACATCGTCGGCCTCTTCCTGGAACTCGACGGCAGCTTCCCGAACCACCCTGCCAACCCGCTGGAGCCGGAGAACCTCGTCGACGCGCAGCGCGCCGTCCTGGAGCAGGGGGCCGACCTCGGCCTGGTGTTCGACGGCGACGCCGACCGCTGCTTCATCGTCGACGAGCGTGGCGAGGTGGTGGACCCGTCCGTCATCACCGCCATGATCGCGGTCGCGGAGCTGGGCAGGCATCCCGGCTCGACCGTCATCACCAACACCATCACCTCCTGGTGCGTGGGGGAGGCCGTGGCGGCCCATGGGGGCCGCGTCGAGCAGTCGAAGGTCGGCCACACGTACGTCAAGGCGCTGATGGCGCGCACGGGGGCCGTCTTCGGCGGCGAGCACTCGGCGCACTACTACTTCCGGGACTTCTGGTCGGCCGATACCGGCATGCTCGCGGCGCTGCACGTCATCGAGCTCGTGCGCGAGTCCGGCCGGCCGCTGTCGGAGCTGGCCTCGGTGTACGACGGCTACCACCGCTCGGGTGAGCTGAACTCCACCGTCGACGACGCCGGGGAGTGCATGGACCGGGTGGCCGCGGCGTTCGCGGACCGGGGAGATGCGGACCGCGTCGACGGTCTCAGCGTGCGCAACCGGGACGACGGCTGGTGGCTGAATCTGCGCCCGAGCAACACCGAGCCGCTGCTGCGCCTGAACGTCGAGGCCCGCGACGACGCCACCATGCGCGCCCTGCGCGACGAGGTCCTCGCCCTGGTGCGGCGGGGATAGAGTGGATCAGCCCCGAGGAGGAGTCACCATGAGCGACAACACGATGCAGCTCTCGCCCGAGTTCCTGGCGGTCGCGGCCTGCCCCGCCTGCCACGCGAAGTTCGCCGTCGACTACGACAAGCAGGAACTCGTCTGCACCAACCAGTCGTGCGCACTGGCCTATCCCGTCCGGGACGACATCCCGATCCTGCTGATCGACCAGGCCCGCAGCACGCTCTGACGGCCATGTTCTTCGACGACTCCCGGCTGGAGGACCCCTCGCTGGAGCTGCATCAGGGGTTGCGGTGGCTCGCCTCGACGGGGGCGCGGATCCGGCGCGCCGCGCTGACCGAACCCGTGGGGCACCTGGAACGGGCGGACCGCCCGCGGGGCATCCTCGCGCTCGGGGCCGAGTCGCGGCTGGTGCGGGCCGTGCTGGAGGGGGCGTGTCCGGTCCCGTTCATGGCCTGGCCCGGACCCGGGCTGCCCGCCTGGGTGGGGCCGCTCGACCTCACCGTCGTCCTCGGTGACCACGAGACGCCCGAGTGGGTGCTGGAGTGTGCCGCGGAGGCCGCGCGGCGGGGTTCGACGATGATCGTCGCGGCGCCAGAGACGTCCCGCCTGGCGCAGGTCACGGCATCGACGTCGACCACGCTCATCCCGGTGACGGAGCCGGACCCGCTGGCAGCGGCCGTCGCAGTCCTGTCGCTGCTCGGGGACCTGGGGCTCGGCCCCGAGGTGCACACCGGGCACGTCGCGGACGCCGCCGACCTGGTCGCGGAGGCGTGCGCGCCCGTCCGTGACCTGTCCGACAACCCAGGTAAGGAACTCGCGCTGTGCCTGGGCGACACGCTGCCGCTCATCTGGGGCGGCACCGTCCTGGCCGGACGGGCCTCGCGCCGGATCGCCGAGGCCGTGCGCCGGGCGTGCGGCCGCCCCGCCCTCGCCGCCGACGCCTCCGAACTCGACACGCTCCTCGCGGCGGTGCGGCCGCGGGACCCGTTCGCCGACCCTCTCGAGGCGCCCACCGACGTCCAGCCCTGCCTCGTGCTGCTCGACGACGACAAGCTCCCGGATCGCGTCAGCGGCGTCGCCCGGCGCCTGTCGGCCCGCGCCGACGCCGTCGGGGTGCGGGTGGCCCGCATCTCCTCCGGCGACGCCGACCTGGTGTCCAGCGACGTCGAACGCTACGTGACGCTCCTGCAGCGTGGCCTGTACGGTGCTGCCTACCTGGAGATCGGGCTGGCAGACTAGCGGCCATGAACACGGTCCTCGTCCTCAACGGTCCCAACCTCGGGCGGCTCGGCACCCGCCAGCCCGAGGTCTACGGCGGCACGACCCACGCGGATCTCGCGGAACACCTCGTCGAGACCGGCCGCGGCATGGGCCTGGAGGTCGAGGTCCGGCAGACGGACCACGAGGGCGAGATGATCGCCTGGCTGCACGAGGCCGCCGACACCGGCGCCGCCGTCGTCCTCAACGCCGGGGCGTGGACGCACTACTCCTACGCCGTCGCGGACGCCGCCGCCCTGGTCAGCCGCTACGTGGAGGTCCACATCTCCAACGTGCACGCGCGCGAGGAATTCCGCAGCCACAGCGTGCTCTCAGCCAAGGCGTCGGGCATCATCATCGGCTGCGGCGTCGGCGGCTACGACCTCGCGCTGGCCCACCTCGCCGCGACCGGGGAGGCGTCCACGGCCGGGTAGAGTGGCCCGCGTGGATTTTCGCGTAGCAGACCTGTCCCTCGCCGAGTTCGGGCGCAAGGAGATCACCCTCGCCGAGCATGAGATGCCCGGCCTCATGGCCATGCGGGAGCGCTACGGCGCCAGCCGCCCGCTGGCGGGGGCGCGGATCGCCGGCTCGCTGCACATGACCATCCAGACCGCGGTCCTCATCGAGACCCTCGTGGCGCTGGGCGCCGAGGTGCGGTGGGCGTCGTGCAACATCTTCTCCACGCAGGACCACGCCGCCGCCGCCATCGCGGCCGCTGGCATCCCGGTGTTCGCCTGGAAGGGCGAGACGCTCGAGGAGTACTGGTGGTGCACCCGCCAGATCCTCCAGTGGCCGGACGGCGGTCGGCCGAACATGATCCTCGACGACGGTGGCGACGCGACGCTGCTCGTGCACCAGGGGGTCGCGGCGCAGCGGGCCGGGTCCGTTCCCCGGGCCGCCGAGGGCGACTCGCACGAATGGCGCGTCATCCTCGACACGCTGCGCGAGGCGCAGGGTGAGGTCGACTGGCAGGCCATCGCGTCCTCGGTCAAGGGCGTCACCGAGGAGACCACGACCGGCGTGCACCGCCTCTACGAGATGGCTCGGCAGGGCACGCTGCTGTTCCCGGCGATCAACGTCAACGACTCGGTCACCAAGTCGAAGTTCGACAACAAGTACGGCTGCCGCCACTCCCTGATCGACGGCATCAACCGCGCCACGGACGTCCTCATCGGCGGCAAGGTGGCGGTCGTGTGCGGCTACGGGGACGTCGGCAAGGGCTGCGCCGAGTCGCTGCGCGGCCAGGGTGCCCGCGTGATCGTCACCGAGGTCGACCCCATCTGCGCGCTGCAGGCCGCCATGGACGGCTACCAGGTGGCCGCCCTCGACTCCGTGGTCGGGTCCGCGGACATCTTCGTCACCGCGACGGGCTGCTGCGACGTCATCACGGCCGAGGACATGTCCCGGATGAAGCACCAGGCGATCGTCGGCAACATCGGCCACTTCGACAACGAGATCGACATGGCCGGGCTCGAGGCCCGCACGGACGTGACGAAGGTCGAGATCAAGCCGCAGGTCCACGAGTGGCGGTTCGAGGACGGTCACTCGGTGCTGGTGCTCAGCGAGGGTCGGCTGCTGAACCTCGGCAACGCCACCGGGCACCCGTCGTTCGTCATGAGCAACTCGTTCACCAACCAGGTGCTGGCCCAGATCGAACTCTTCACCAAGCCCGACGAGTACCCCGTCGGCGTGTACACGCTGCCCAAGCACCTGGACGAGGAGGTGGCCCGCCTGCACCTGGCGGCGCTGGGCGTCGAGTTGACGCGCCTGAACCAGAAGCAGGCCGACTACCTCGGGGTGCCGGTATCGGGTCCGTTCAAGACCGACAGCTACCGGTACTGACGCGTTACTCCTTGTTGAAGGACTCCCAGATCTCCTTGCACTCAGGGCAGACGGGGTACTTCTCGGGGTTCTTTGTCGGTACCCACACCTTGCCGCACAGCGCGACGACGGGGGTCCCGTTGACCATGGCCGCCATCAGCTTGTCCTTCGGGACGTAGTGCGAGAAGCGGTCCTGGTCACCGTCTTCGAAGAGTTCGGTCCGTTCGTCGACGACGGTCTTTGCTCCGGGGGCCAGCTCAGTCATGTCCCCATGCTAGTGCGATGCAAGAATGACTGTCCGGAGGTGTCATGCGGGACTCGGGGCGCGGCGTGCTGATCGCGGGCATCATGCTGTCGGTCTTCTCCATCGCGTTCCAGTCGATCGGGCTGGCCACGGCGATCCCGACCGTGATGGCGTCGTTCGACGCCGGGCACCTCTACCCCTGGGCCTTCACCACCATGGTGTCGGGCATGCTCGCCGCGACGATCATCGCGGGCCGGGTGGCCGACGTGCGGGGCCCGGCGGCGCCCATGTACGCCGGGTTCGCGCTGTTCGCCGTCGGCCTGGTGCTCGGGTGGCTGGCGCCCAACGTGTGGGCCGTCCTCGCCGCCCGAGCGGTGCAGGGACTCGGTGCCGGCGCCCTCAACCTCACCCTGTCGGTGACCGTCGCCCACGGGTTCGAGCCCCGCGAGCGGCCGCGGGTCATGGCGCTGGTGTCGTTCTGCTGGCTCCTGCCCGCCTTCGTGGGCCCACCATTCGCCGCGTGGCTGACGGGCATCGACTGGCGGCTCGTCTTCGCCGCCATGCTGCCGCTGGTGGCGGTGGCGTTCGTGCTCACCGTGCCCGGGCTCCGCGCGGTCCAGGCACGGTTCCGTCCCGGGGAGGACGACGTCGCCCCCGTGGCGGCGCTGCCCACCGTCGCGGTGACCGTCGGCCCCTCGCTGGTGCTCCTCGCGGGCCAGGACCTCGGCTGGATCAGCTGGCTCTCGGCGGTCGCGGGGGTGGCCGCGCTGGTCTGGGGCCTGCCGCGCATCCTGGCGCCGGGCACGCTGGGACTGGCCGCGGGCATCCCGAGCGTGGTTCTCAGCCGCGCCATCCAGGCCGGCTCGTTCTTCGCCGCGGAGACCATCCTGCTCGTCACCCTGCAGCAGCTGCGGGGCCTCAGTCCGTATCAGGTCGGGTGGGCGCTGACGGTCGGCAGCATCGGCTGGACGGCCGGCTCGTGGCTCCAGTCCCAGGCCTGGGTGCGGCTGGACCGCAACGACTACGTCACGGCCGGGGCGGCGACGTCCACCGTCGGCATCGCCGCCATCACGGCGTTCGCCTGGTGGCCGGACATCCCGCTCGCCGTCGGCCTCGGCGCGTGGGTGATCGCGGGGCTCGGGATGGGGCTCACCATGCCCTCCTCGGCCGTCGCTGTCATGAGCCTGTCCGGAGGCCACGAGCAGGGTCGCAACCAGTCGTCGATGCAGGTGGCCGAATCGGTGGGCAACTCGGTCATCACGGCGGTGGCCGGCGGGCTCTACACCGCGCTCCTGACCGCCGAGCCCGCGGCGCTGTCCTACACGACCACCTTCGCCTTCCTCCTGGTCGCCTGCGCGCTCGCGATCGTGGTCAGTCGCCGCATCGGGCGCATCCCCAACGAGCTCACCAGGTCTGGCATCCTTGAGCCATGACTTACTCCCCCCAGCAGCCGCCCCCCGGCTGGTACCCCGATCCCGCCGGCTCCGACGGTGAGCGCTACTGGGACGGCATCGCGTGGTCACAGGCGACGAGGGACCGCCAGACGGTGCCGCCGCCGTACGCCCCGCCGCAGCACGAGCCGCAGTACCAGGGCTATCAGGGTCCCTCCCAGGGCTACCAGGGCTACGGTTCCCCGGGCGGGGACCCGCGCTACCAGGGGCGCCGGTTCGCGGGGTTCGGCCAGCGGCTGCTGGGCTACATCATCGACTCGATCCTGCTCGGGATCGCCACCCAGATCGTCGGGACGGCGCTCGGCCTCGGCGGGGCCATCGACGCCGCCCTGGGCCGGTGGGAACGCGACGTCCTGGTCTACGCGGAGAACCCCGTCGGGACCCTGCCGCTGCCCGGCGAGGACCTGTGGATGGCGCTGGTGTACAGCGGCATCGTCGGCGCCACACTGGCCGCGATCTACCGCACCGTGCTCTACGGGACGCTGAGCGCCACGCTCGGGCAGCTCGCGCTCGGCCTGCGGGTCGTCAAGGCCGACGCACCGGCAGACTCGAAGCTCGACTGGACCACCGCCGCGGTCCGCGGCATCGCCAGCGCCGTGCTGTACGAGACCATCGGCTTCATCAACGGCATCTTCGCCGCCTTCACCCGGGAGAAGCAGACGCTGGGTGACCTCATCGCCAGGACCCACGTTCTCAAGACCCGGTAAGGGACCAACCACCGTGACTGACCGCAACCCCGGCCTGACGCAGCTCGCCGAACGCTTCGGCATCGCCCAAGAGTTCTGGGACTGGAAGGGCCGCCACGTCCCCATCCCGGCCGACACCATCGCCGCGGTGCTGGCGGCCTTCGGCGTGGACGCAGCGACGCAGGAGTCCGCCGAGCGCGAGCTGGGCCGCCTGGAGGACGACCGGTGGCGCCGGGTGGTCCCGGCGTGCACCGTCGTCGAAGAGGGTCAGGGTGTCCACGTCGACGTGCACGTCCCGGCCGGCTCGGGGGCGCAGGTGTACGTCCTCCTGGAGTCCGGCGAGAGCCGCCCGGCGTGGCAGAGCACCAACGACACGCCGGACCGCTGGGTCGACGGCGCCCCGCGCGGGGAGGCGACGTTCTGGCTGGGCTCGGATCTGCCCACGGGCTATCACCGGGTGGTGGCCAGCACGGACGAGGGCGTCAGCACGGGCGCGCTCATCGTCACGCCGTCGTTCGTCGGCTTCCCGCCGGCCATGCGCGGGCAGCGCATCTGGGGCTACGGCACGCAGCTGTACTCCGTGACCGCGAAGCGTTCCTGGGGGATCGGCGATCTCGCGGACCTGGGCGACCTCATCACGTGGTCGGGCACCAGGCAGTTCGCCGGCTATGTGCTCATCAACCCCCTGCACGCGGCGCAGCCGGTGCCGCCGATGGAGCCGTCGCCCTACCTGCCGGCGAGCCGGCGCTTCATCAACCCGATCTACATCCGGCCGGAGGCGATCGACGAGTACGCCACCCTGCGTCGCGGCGACCGGCTACGGGTCAAGGCGCTGCGCAAGCAGGCGCAGTCGGCCGGCGACGCCAGCGGCAGCATCGAGCGCGACGCCGTCTGGCCGTTGAAGATCGAGGCGCTGCGCATCATCCACGCGGCCGGGATGCGGTCGGCGCGACGGATCGCGTTCGACGACTTCCGGCGCCGCGAGGGCCACGGCCTGCGGGACTTCGCGGTGTGGTCCAGCCTGTGCGGCACCTACGGGCAACTGTGGAACGAGTGGCCGGAGGAGCTGCAGCGCCCGTCGACCCCCGCCGTCTCCGCCTACGCGCACGAGCACGCCGAGGACATCGACTTCTACGAGTGGCTGCAGTGGATCGCCCAGACGCAGGTGTCGGCCGCGCAGACCGACGCCGCCGAGGTCAACATGCCCGTCGGCATCGTCACCGACCTGGCGGTGGGGGTGCACCGCTACGGCGCCGAGACCTGGATGATGCCCGACGTGTTCGCCCAGGGGATGAGCGTCGGCGCGCCGCCGGACCAGTACAACCAGACCGGCCAGGACTGGGGACAGCCGCCCTGGCGTCCCGACAAGCTCGAGGAGCTCGAGTACCAGCCGTTCCGCGCGATGGTCGCGGCGGCCCTGCGCCGCGTCGGCGGCGTCCGGATCGATCACATCATCGGCCTGTTCCGCTTGTGGTGGGTGCCGCAGGGCGCGGGGCCCACCAACGGCACCTACGTGCGCAACAACCACGAGGCTCTCGTCGGCATCCTGGCGCTGGAGGCGCAGCGCGCCCAGGCGTTGATCGTCGGCGAGGACCTCGGGACGGTGGAACCGTGGGTGCGCGACTACCTGGCGCGCCGGGGCATCCTCGGCACGTCCGTGTTGTGGTTCGAGGCGGGTTCCGACGGTGGACCGCTGCCGGCCGACGCGTGGCGCGAGTACTGCATGGCGTCGGTGACGACACACGACCTGCCCCCGACACTGGGCTATCTCGCCGGGGACCACGTCCGGCTCCGGGACCACCTGGGGTTGCTCACCGAGCCGCTCGGGGAGGAACTCGCCGGCGCGCAGCGCGAGCAGGCCGGATGGATCAACAAGCTGCTTGCCGACGGGCTGCTCACCGACGAGGAGGCCGGCGACCCGGTCGAGGTGATGCTGGCGCTGCACAAGTTCCTGCTGCGGACGCCGTCGAAGGTGCTGCTCGCCAGTCTCACGGACGCGGTGGGGGAGCGTCGCGCCCAGAACCAGCCCGGCACCGTCGACGAGTACCCGAACTGGCGGGTGCCGCTCTGCGACGCCAGAGGCCGTCGGATCCTGCTCGAAGACATCTTCAAGGCCCCGCTGCCCAAGCGGCTGGCCGCGGTGATGAACGGCGTCGACGAGTTGCCTGAGTCGCGCTGGGGTCGCTGATCCCCCGGCCGCGCGCCGTCCGGCGGCCGGCCTGACCGCCGGAGTCTCGCGACTCCGGACGGGGGACGGACGCGATGGCTAGTCTGGGCAGACAGGGGTCTCGCGCACGGCCGCGCGATATCCCACCCGGTCGCCGGCACCGACGACGCAACGGCAAGGAGCGGATCATGGGCGCAATCACTGTCTCTCGCCAACTCGGCAGCCACGGGGCACGCATCGCCAGGGGCGTGGCCATGAAGCTGGGCTGGCCCATCGCCGACAAGAGCACGATCAACGGCGTGATCAAGCAGTACGGACTCATCCACCTCGATCACCTCTACGGCGACAAGCCGCCCACCTTCTGGGATCTGTTCGACCACGACAGCGTCCTGACGATCGAGTGGATGAACAAGACCGTCCAGGCGATCGCGGCCCAAGGTGACGCCGTCATCCTCGGGCGGGGCGGGTTCGCGGTCCTGAAGGACTACGCGGACGTCCTGGACGTGTTCATCAAGGCCCCCGACGACGTGCGCGCCGAACGCATCAGCCTCCGCGACGACATCCAGCAGTCGGAGGCAGCGCGCAAGGTCGCCGCCGACGATCAGGCACGCGCCAAGTTCACGCGGCTCATCTACTCCAGGGACTGGGCCGACGAGAAGAACTTCGACCTCGTCATCGACACCGGCCAGGTCACCGATGAGGCGGCGATGGACCAGATCATCGACGCCTACCGGGCCCTGATGGCCGGCCAGCCCGCCGGTCCCCGCGTCGCGGACATCCGGCCCGATCCGGTCCTGGCGGACACGGTGAGGGAGCAGCTGGCCCGACATCGACGGTGACGCTCACGCCACCACGGGGCGGTGGGACGGCGCCGGGAGTGCCCGCCGTCGGCCCCCCCGCCGCGAGGGTCAGAGGTTCGGCACCACCGGGGCGGCCTGGTAGGGGTTCGTGGTCTCGTCGCCCGCCGAGTCGAGGATGATCGTCTCCAGCGCCGGGTCGCCCTTCGAGATGCGCAGGGCCGCCACCGGGAGTTCGGCACGGGACTGCTCGTGACGGCGACGGGCGTCGTCCAGGGTCGCGTGGTGCACGAGCTCCCCGGCGCGGTAGATCGGCACGAGCAGGTTGCGGTCGTTGCCGTCGTCGACCGGCGGCGTGCCCAGCCCGATGACCTCCGACTCGGCCCGGCCGTCGGCACCGCGCCGGCGCATCGCGAACTTCCTGCCGCCCAGGGTGTTCTTGCCCTTCGACTTCTTCGCGACGGGGGTCATGGGGGCGCTCGGGTCGTCCGAGTCCGCCCGGGCGACCAGCTTGTAGACGAAGCCGCAGGTCGGGTGGCCCGAGCCGGTCACCAGCGACGTGCCGACGCCGTAGCCGTCGACGGGGGCGCCCTGCAGTGCGGCGATCTGCCACTCGTCGAGGTCGGAGGTCACCATGATCCGGGTGTGCGTGGCGCCGAGGTCGTCGAGCAGGTCGCGGGCGCGGCGGGCCGCGATCGCGAGGTCGCCGGAGTCGAGGCGGATGGCGCCCAGCCGGCCGCCGGTCAGCTCGATGCCGGTGCGGATGGCGTCGTCGATGTCGTAGGTGTCGACGAGCAGCGTCGTGGCATGCCCCAGCGTGTCGATCTGGGCGCGGAACGCGTCCTCCTCGCTGTCGTGCAGCAGCGTGAACGAGTGCGCGGCGGTCCCGATCGTCGGCACGCCGTAGCTGCGGCCCGCCTCCAGGTTCGACGTCGTCGCGAAGCCCGCGACATACGCGGCCCGCGCCGCCGCCACGGCGGACCACTCCTGCGTGCGCCGCGACCCCATCTCCGCGCAGGGCCGGTCCCCGGCCATGGCGGTCATGCGGGAGGCGGCCGCGGCGATGGCCGAGTCGTGGTTGTAGACGCTGAGCAGGATCGTCTCGAGGATGCAGGCCTCGGCGAACGTGCCCTCGACGGACAGGACGGGGGAGCCGGGGAAGTACACCTCGCCCTCGGGGTAACCCCAGATGTCGCCCGAGAACCGGTAGCCGGCGAGCCATTCGGCCAGATTCTCCCGGATGATGCCGCGTTCCATCAGCCACGTGAGCTCGGCCTCGTCGAACCGGAAGCGTTCGATCGCCTCGATCACGCGTCCCAGGCCGGCGACCACCCCGTAGCGGCGCCCCTCCGGCAGGCGCCGGGTGAACAGGTCGAAGAGGCTGCGCCGATTCGCCGTGCCGGCGTTCATCGCGGCCTGCACCATGGTCAGCTCGTAGTGGTCGGTGAGCAACGCGGTGGTCATGGACGGCACCCTATCCTTGGGGGCATGTCCAGTGCAGCCGATGGCGGAGTCGAGATCCTCGAGGCACCCGCGGAGGCCGCGGAAGCCGTCCATCAGTGGGTCACGATCGTGTGGGACGACCCGGTCAACCTGATGAGCTACGTCACCTACGTCTTCCAGGAGTACTTCAAGTACCCGCTCGAGAAGGCCGAGGAGCTGATGTTGAAGGTGCATCACGAGGGGAAGGCCGTGGTGTCCACCGGGAACCGCGAGGCCATGGAGAAGGATGTGCTCGCCATGCAGGGCTACAACCTCTGGGCCTCGATGGAGCAGATGTGACCCTCGACAACGACGACATCGTCTGGGCGTTCGACGGCAGGGACGGCCGCGCACACGCGCTGGCGGCCATGCTGCATCTCTACGCGGAGAACCTCGAGGCGCTGCTTCCGACCGAGAGCGACGACGCGTTCGAGCAGATCGTCGCCGACCTCGCCGACGACCCCACCACCCGCATGCTCGGCAACCCGCGGCTGGCCCGCCTCTTCCCGCCGGCGCTGAGCGACCCGAAGGGCAGCGACGAGTTCTGGCGCGACTCCATCCATTCCCAGGCCCGGGCCCGCCTCGCCGCCGCGCGCGTCGTGGTGGAGGACCTCAGCGACTGGGAGGGCTTCGTGCCCGTCACCCTGGCCCGCGCCGACGACTGGGCCAAGGTGATCGGGGCGCTGCGGCTGTTCTGGTACACCGAGATCGCCGGCCCGGGCCGCCTCGACGAACCCACCCCGCAGGCCCTGGCCAAGGACGGCGGACTGCACGATCTCATCGACTGGCTGGGCTTCCTGCTGGAGGACCTGCTGGAGTCGCGGCAGACGTGCCTGCAACTCGACGCCAGCCTGGACCCCGACGAGTTTGGCGAGGCGGACCCGGAGTGACCGGCCTACAATCGGGCACGTGAGCGACCTCCTCGACCGGCCCATCGGCGTCTTCGATTCCGGGTTCGGTGGTCTCACGGTCCTGAGGTCGCTCGTCGAGCAGTTGCCCAACGAGGACTTCATCTATCTGGGCGACACCGCCCGCGCACCCTACGGCCCGCGTTCCATCGCGGAGGTGCGCCGCTTCGCGCTGCAGGGCCTCGACTTCCTGGTGGCCCAGGGCGTAAAGGCGCTGGTCATCGCCTGCAACTCCGCCTCGTCGGCCGTGCTGCGCGACGCCCGCGAGCGCTACGACGTGCCCATCACCGAGGTCGTGCTGCCCGCCGCCAGCCGCGCGGTAGCCGCGACCCGCAACTCGCGGGTGGCCGTCGTCGCCACCGAGTCGACGGTGAACTCGCGCTCGTACGACGACGCGTTCGCCATCGCCCCCCACATCACCCTGACGGCCCAGGCGTGCCCGCGCTTCGTCGAGTTCGTCGAGGCGGGGATCACGGGTGGCGACGAGCTCCTCACCGTCGCGCGCGAGTACCTCGAGCCGGTCATCAAGGCCCGGGCCGACACCCTCATCCTCGGCTGCACGCACTACCCGCTGCTCAGCGGCGTCATCAGCTACGTGCTGGGCAACGGGGTGACGCTCGTCTCGTCGGCCGAGGCGTGCGCGCAGTCCACCTACGCGCAGCTGGCGCAGGCCGGCCTGCTGCGGCACCAGCCGCGCGAGGCCACCCGCACGTTCCTCACCACCGGCGACGCCACGGACTTCCAGGGCATCGGCCGGCGCCTCCTCGGGGGCTTCGTCACCGATGTCCGGCAGGTCCGGATCGATGCAGATTCGCCGCAGCCGCTCGCGCCGGTAGGTTAGGCGCCATGACGGTGACCCGAGTCGATGGCCGCGCTCCCGACGAGCTGCGGCAGGTGCGCTTCTCCCGCAACTGGCTGGACCACGCGGAGGGCTCTGTGTTGGTCGAGTTCGGCCGCACCCGCGTCCTGGTGGCGGCCTCCGTGACGGTGGGCGTGCCCCGCTGGCGGGCCGGGACCGGGCTCGGCTGGGTCACCGCCGAATACGCCATGCTGCCCCGTGCCACCCATACCCGCAGCGACCGCGAGTCGATCAAGGGCCGGGTCGGCGGACGCACGCACGAGATCTCGCGGCTCATCGGCCGCGCCCTGCGCGCCGTCGTTGACTACAAGGCGCTGGGCGAGAACACCATCGTCCTCGACTGCGACGTGCTGCAGGCCGACGGTGGGACCCGCACCGCGGCCATCACCGGCGCATACGTCGCGCTGGCTGACGCCGTCGAGCATCTGCGCCGCCTCGGCGCGCTGGCCGGTGAGCCGTTGACGGATTCTGTCGCCGCCGTGTCGGTGGGCTTCAACAGCGACGGCGTCGCGCTGCTCGACCTCGCCTACGAGGAGGACTCGGCCGCCGAGACCGACATGAACATCGTCATGACCGGCTCCGGCCGCTACATCGAGGTCCAGGGCACCGCGGAAGGCACCCCGTTCAGCCGGGCGGAACTCGACACGCTGCTGGACCTGGGCGCTGCCGGCTGCGCGCAGCTGACCCGGCTCCAGCGGGAGGCGTTGGCATGAGGCTGCCGGAGAGGCTCGTCCTCGCCACGAACAACCCCAAGAAACTCGCCGAACTCCGCCGCATCCTGGAGGCGGAGGGCGTGGGCGTCGCAGTCCTCGGCCTGGCGGACGTCGCTCGCTACCCCGAGCCGCCGGAGACGGAGCGCACCTTCGAGGGCAACGCCTTCCTCAAGGCGTCCGCGGCCGCCCGGGAGACGGGGCTCGTCGCCGTCGCCGACGACTCCGGCCTCGAGGTGGACGAACTCAACGGCATGCCGGGGGTGCGGTCCGCGCGCTGGGCCGGTCCCGCGTGCGACGACGAGGACAACAACCAGCTCCTCCTCGCCCAGCTCGACGGCGTTCCCACCGACCGCCGCACTGCGCGCTTCGTGTGCGCGCTGGCGATGGTCTCCCCGACGGGCGAGCGGAAGGTGTGGCATGGGACCATGCCCGGCCGCATCGCGGAGGCGCCCGAGGGAGACGGGGGCTTCGGCTACGACCCGCTGTTCGTCCCCGCCGGGCTCGCCGTGACGTCGGCGGAACTGACGGCCGAGGAGAAGGACTCCATCAGCCACCGCGGGATGGCGGTGCGGGCCTTCGTCGACTACCTCAAGACGCTGTCGCAGGAGGGTGCCGCGTGAAGCAGTACCTCGACCTGCTCCGGCACATCGTCGACACGGGTGTCGACAAGTCGGACCGCACCGGCACGGGTACCAGGTCCGTGTTCGGCTACCAGATGCGCTTCGACCTGGCCGACGGCTTCCCGCTCGTCACCACGAAGAAGGTGCACACACGGTCGGTGTTCGGCGAGCTGCTGTGGTTCCTGCGCGGCGACACCAACATCGGCTGGCTGCACGACAACGGGATCTCGATCTGGGACGAGTGGGCCGACGAGGAGGGCAACCTCGGCCCCGTCTACGGCTACCAGTGGCGGTCCTGGCCCACGCCCGACGGCCGGCACATCGACCAGCTGGCCCGCGTCGTCGACTCGCTGCGGACCAACCCCGATTCGCGCCGGCACATCGTCAGCGCCTGGAACGTCGCGGACGTCGACGACATGGCGCTGCCTCCCTGCCACGCCATGTTCCAGTTCTACGTCGCGCCGGCCGATGACGGGGGCCCCGGCGTGCTGAGCTGCCAGCTCTACCAGCGTTCGGCGGACGTGTTCCTCGGCGTGCCGTTCAACATCGCCTCCTACGCGCTGCTCACCCACCTCGTCGCCCAGGTCACGGGGCTGCGGGTGGGGGAGTTCGTCCACACGCTCGGCGACGCCCACATCTACGCCAACCACATGGAGCAGGTGGCCGAGCAGCTCACCCGTGAGCCGCGGCCGCTGCCGCAGCTGAGGCTCAACCGGGAGGTCACCGAGCTGGACGCCTTCACGCTGGCCGACATCGAGCTGCTGGGCTACGACCCCCACCCCGCCATCAAGGCACCCATCGCCGTGTAGGCGGCTACCCTATCCGTCATGAGCGAACTGCGGCCGTCCTTCCAGGAGCGGGACAGGTATCTCGACCTGCTGGCGACGGCCTACGCCGACGGTCGACTGGACGAGGCTGAGTTCCAGACCCGCAGCGACGCCGTGCTCGCCGCGGTGACGCACCGCGACGCCATGGCCCAGTTCCAGGGCCTGCCGCAGCCGAACATCGTGCCGGTGCAGGCGCCGCCGGCAGCCTTCCGCCCGGTGGTGCAGCCGCCGCAGGCATTCCAGCCGCAGCCGATCGCCCGACGGGGCCTAATGGCGGGTGCGGTGGGTGTCGCGGCGGTGGTGGGGCTCGGCGCGGCCGGGCTGGTGTTCATGGCCCCTGTCTCCCAAGAGGTCAGCGGAGGGTTCCCGGACCCGGTGTTCGTGCCGGCGCAGTCCCTCCACCAACAGTGGCTCAACGCTGCCCAGGCTCTACGCGATCAGGGCTACGACGCCGTTTGCGGGCTGCGGATCACCCCGGGACAGGTCACCGGACTGGCGGTGGCGGTCAAGACGCCCGGGCAGGGTGCGGCGTTCGACTGGTATGACGACGGCACCCTGCAGTATTCGGAGGTCGCTGGTGGCCTGCCCCCGGGCAGCCTCCTGCTCGAGGAGGCCGAGCTGCTCGTGCTGCAGGCTGAGGATGCAGGGCTGGCGAACCTGCCCGGCTCGGTGGCGCAGGTCGAGCTGTTGTGGCAGGACGGCAGAGCGACGGCCGTGACAACGGCGTTCGAGCCCGACGGTTTCGTGCAGGTGGACCAGAGCGGCAGGATCATCGCGAAGGAGGTGCCGTGAGGATCGTCGCGATCGCGGCCGTGGCCGACAACTGGGTGATCGGCTCCGGCGAGGACATGCTCTGGCACATCCCTGAGGACTTCCGCCGGTTCAAGAAGGTCACCACGGGCAACACGGTGATCTTCGGCCGCCGGACCCACGAGCAGATCGGCCTGCTGCCCGACCGCCGGATCATCGTCGTCACGCGCGACCCGCAGTGGCGCGACGAGGGCGTGGAGGTGGCCCATTCCGTCACCGAGGCCCTCGACCTGGCTGCCCAGACCCCGGAGTGGGTGTGTTTCGTGGGCGGCGGCGCCCAGATCTACGAGGCCGCGTGGCCCTATCTCACCGAGCTCGACATCACGCACGTGCACCAGCAGCCCGAGGGCGCGGCCCGGTTCCCGGTCATCTCGCCGCGGGAGTGGACCGAGGTGTCGCGGGAGATCCGGGAGGGCTTCCACTTCGCCCGGTACCTGCCTGCCCCTCCCGCTGGCTGATCGGCCAGATGACCCGCCGCATCCTCCATCTGGATCTGGACGCCTTCTTCGCCGCCGTCGAGCAGCGTGACAAGCCGAGCCTGCGCGGGAAGGCGGTGGTGGTCGGCGGCGCCGGGCCGCGCGGGGTCGTCGCGACGGCCTCCTACGAGGCGCGCCGGTTCGGGGTCCGCTCCGCGATGGCGGGCACCGAGGCGCGCCGCCGAGCGCCGAACGCCGCGTTCCTGGGCGGCCGGTTCGCGGCCTACCGGGAGTCGTCGCGGATCGTCATGGCGCTGCTACGCGAGGTCTCGCCGCTGGTCGAGCCGCTGAGCTTCGACGAGGCGTACGTCGATCTCGGGCCGACCCGTTGGGCCGAGCATGAGCTGGAGGACCGCGTGGCGAACATGCGCGCCGAGCTGACCCGGCGCACGGAGGGCCTGACGGCGTCCGTCGGGGTGGCGTCGTCGAAGTTCCTCGCCAAGCTGGCCTCCGAGGCCGCGAAACCCGACGGCGTGCGCATCCTGGACCCGGCCGAGGAACTCGACTTCCTCGCGCCGCTGCCCGTGCGGGCTATCCCGGGGGTGGGGCCCGCGACCGAACAGCGCCTCGTCGCGATCGGCGTCCACACCGTGGCGGAGCTGCGCGAGGCGGACCCGGCCGAGCTGATCCGCGAACTCGGCCAGGCAGCGGGGGAGGGGCTGGCCGCACTCGCGTGGGGCCGCGACGACCGCGCGGTCCAACCCCAGCGGGAGCCGAAGTCGATCTCCACGGAGGACACGTTCGCCACCGACCTCACGGACCGCGCCCAGCTGGAGCAGATCCTGCGCCGCGATGCGGCGGCCGTCACGGCACGGCTCCGCAAGGCGGGGTACTTCGCACGGACCGTCACGCTCAAGGTGCGGTTCCCGGACTTCACGACCCGGACCGTGGCGCGCCGGCTCGGCGGTGCGACCGACGCCGAGGACGTCATCACGGCGACCGGACTGGCGCTGCTGGGCGAGATCGACGTGCGGGCGGGCGTCCGGCTGCTCGGCATCGGCGTGAGCAACTTCTCGACCTCGGCGCAGGAGCGGCTGTTCGGTGACGACGACGCCGGCGCGACGTCCGCGAGCACATCCGTGGAGGGGGGCGACGTGGGGCTCAGCGGCGTGCGGGGTCGCGGTTTTCACCCCGGTGCCGACGTGATGCACGACGAGTGGGGGCGCGGCTGGGTCTGGGGGTCGGGTCTCGGCCGCGTGACGGTGCGGTTCGAGACGCGACAGACGGGCCCGGGCCCCATCCGCACGTTCGCCGTCGACGACGAGGCGCTGCGCCCCGCGGACATCGACCCGCTGCCCGCGGCAGTCGCGGAGTCCGACGACTAGCCGCCGCGTCGCCGCGCGCCCATCGCGCCTGCCCGTTCGCTGAGGTCGCGCCCACCCGTTCGCTGAGGTCGCGCCTGCCCCGTTCGCTGAGGTCGCGCCCACCCGTTCGCTGAGGTCGCGCCCGACGGCGGAGCCGTCCGGGCGAGTCTCGAAGCCGACGCCGCAGGCGTCGATCCCCCCGACGCCAGCACGAATAGCAGCCCCACTCGGACCCGAGGCCGGTCCAGGGCACTGAGGGTGGAGTTCGGCGGCGTGTCGTGCTGGGGGGCTCGTTCGCTGAGGTCGTGCCAGTCTCGTTCGCTGAGGGCGCGCCCGACGGCGGAGCCGTCCGGGCGAGTCTCGAAGCCGACGCCGCAGGCGTCGATCCGTGACCGAAGCACCGATCCGAAATTGTCAGTGGCCCCTGTCAGAATAGTTCACATGAGTGATTCCATGCGCGAGCAGATGCAGCGATCCATCGCTGCACTCTGGGACGCCGCGCTGTCACTCACCACCGACGACACCCCCGCGGACCGCCTCTCCGGCCTCGTCGCGGCGGTCACCGAGGCCGAAGCCCAACTGGCTGGTCTACGCCTCCATCTCCTGCATGAGGCGAAGCTGGCCGGGGCGGAGGCCGTGATCGACGGGGTGCGGCAGTCGGTGCGCACCACCCCCGCCCAAGCCACCGCATCGTTGCGGCTCGCGCAGGACCTGTGCGACAGGTTCCCGCTGATCGGCGCCGCCCTCAACGACGGCTCGATCTCGCTGGCGCAGGCCGACGCCATCGTCTCCGGCCTGCGTAAACTCCCCGGCCGGCTCACCCGGGCGGAGCTCACCCGCTGTGAGCAGGAGATCCTGCACCACGTCGACACCTTGGGCCCGTCCGAGTTGCGAGTGTTGGCGTCGCGTCTGGTGGAGATCATCGACCCCGACGCATCCGACGCCGACGACGCGAAGCGTCTCGCCCGGGAGGAAGCCGCAGCGCATCGGGGCCGGTTCCTACGACTGGCGCCGGACTACCACGGGTCGATGCGCATCACCGGACAGTTGCCGGTCGCGGACGCGGCGTTGTTGACCGCGCAGTTGGATGCGTTGATGCCGGACGCGTCCACCTACACCGCCGCCGGTGAGGCCGCGTCCCGAGACGCGCGTCGGGCGGACGCGCTGGTCCTGCTCACCCAGAAAGCCGCCAACACCGGAACGCTGCCCAGGCATGGCGGGGACAGGCCGCAGGTGCACGTCACCCTCGACCTCGACACCCTTAAGCAGGGCCTGGGGAAGGTCGGGCTGATCGGTGTCGATGACGTCGACGGCCTGTCTGCCGGCGAGGTGCGCCGGTTGGCGTGTGACGCCGGCATCATCCCTGTCGTGCTCGGCGGGCCATCCCGGCTGCTGGATGTCGGCCGAACCTACCGCATGTTCACCCCCGGCCTGCGGGCCGCGCTGGTGCAGCGCGACGGTGGGTGCGCGTTCCCTGGCTGCACCGCCACCCCGGCGTGCTGTGAGGCGCATCACATCGTGCCCTGGTGGCAGGGCGGGGACACCCGGCTAGGAAACGGGGTCTTGCTCTGTCCCCACCATCACCGCCTGGTGGAACCCGACCCGTTGCAGTCCGAGCAATCACAATGGCAGGTGCACCTCGACCCGGTGACCGGCCTGCCGTGGTTCACCCCACCGCGACACATCGACCCGGCCAGACGCCCCCGGCAACACCGCCGCTTCCGACTCCAACAGATCCGCGCCGGGGCACCACCATGCCCAGACGGCGACCCGCCAGACACCGACCCACCTGACGTCGACCATCCCGAGACGGAGTTGTCCGATGCCGACCGGCCGGACCTGGACGACCTCATCCGCCGCTCCGCCGCAATCTGGGGCGGGGAGGGCTAAGGCTGGGCCGGGGGCAAGACCACCGTGGTGGAGCGGCTCGTCGCGACGTACTCCCGCAGAGCGCCCAGATCCCTCGCATCCAGCTGACCGGCCGCCGCGGTGAGCAACTCGTCGACTCGATCGTCGACCCGCTCGGCGATGGCCGGGTCCACGGCTACGGCCCGGATCCGGGCGGCCAGGTCCACGAGGGTCTCGAGCACTATCCGCGACCCGGCGCCGTAGGGGCGGATGTGGTCGAACGGCATGTCCACGATCTCGGCGGTCTCGACGAGGCGCAGGTAGAGCCTGGGCGCTCCGGCGTCGTCGGCGAGGATGGTGCCGGTGTCGGGCCGCGACACCGCCAGCAGGATGCCCACAGCGACTTCTTCGATCGCGTTGATGGCGGTGTACGGGTCGTTGGTGCCGGGGGACAGGGCTCGGACGGCGAGTTCGACGACCTGTTGCTCGGCGAACCGCACATCCTGCTGGGTGGTGCGGGAGGCCCCGACGTGCACGTGGTCCCGGATCCGGGACTCCGCGGCGTCGCGCCGCTCCGCCGGCCAGACGAGCGCCAGCGGCTCGTCGCCGACGACCTGGTCCCCGACCCGCTTGAGCAGCCGGGCGGAGGCGTCGACGTCGGCCATGTCATCGGCGAGGGCCCGGATGTCGACATGGGTGAGGTATCCGGTGCGCCCCAGGGTGACGACGGCGCCCCCCTCGGCAGGCGGCTCGAAGGATTCGATGCGCTCGTCGTCGGGATCGAGCCAGTTGTCGGCGACCGCCCGCCGGAAGTCGTCGGTGGCGCCGTTGACCAGGTTGTCCACCTGCACCGAGCCCGCGATGTGGTGGATGAACCACACGAACAAGAACACGTCGATGACCCCGAGCCCGATCGCGCCGTTCACGGCGAGGTGTGGGACAAAGGCAGTGCCGTCGTCGGACTCCGACCGGATGGTGCGCAGCACCAGCAGGGTGTAGACGAACGTGGCAACGAGCACGCCCAGGACGATCTGGTTGTTGCGGTCGCGCATGAAGTTGCGCACCAGCCGCGGCCCGTACGAGGTCGACGCGGTGCTGATCACCGAGATGGTGATCGAGAACGCGGTCCCGGCGACCCCGAGGAACGACGCGACGGCCGACAGCAGCGCGCGGGCGCCGTCGACTCCGGTCGCGAACAGGAACCCCTCGAGGAGCGGCGGCAACGTGAGAGCCGAGCGGTCCACGGCCACAAGTGCCTGAGACACCACGATGGCCCCCGCGATGAAGATCGCCGGGATGAACCAGAAGCGTTGCGGAATCCCAGCCAGCCAGGTGCGGAGTCTGCCCATGGGCAGAGGCTAGTGGAGGGCCGCGGCTAGGGTTGGCGCTATGGGAGCGCGCATGTTCACCGCCGTCCTGCCGCCCGCCCCCGCCGTCGCGGAGCTCGACGCGCTGTTGGAGCCCCGCCGCGGCGCGGACCCGACGCTGCGGTGGACCCGGCCGGAGGGATGGCACGTCACGACGTCGTTCATGGCCGATGTGCCGGCCGCGTCTCTCGAGCGCCTCGAGGAGAACCTCGCCGAGGTGGCGGCCCGGGCGCATCCCTTCGCCGTCCGGCTCGCCGGAGGGTTGGCCTTCCCGCACGCCGGCAAGGCCAGGATCCTCGCCCTGGGGGTGCCGGAGGGTCACGTCGAGTTGGCGGCGCTGTCGTCGTCCTGCCGGGGTGCCGCGAGTCGTGCGGGGGCCGGGGCCGACGGCGCCCGCTTCGTCGGTCACCTCACGCTGGCCCGGCACAACCGCGGACTCCCCGCGGTGCGCTGGCTGGAGATCCTCGACTCGTTCCCCGGCTGGCGCTGGACAGCCGAGGAGCTGTGCCTGGTGGAGTCCCATCCCGGCGCCCGGTACGAGGTGGTGTCGCGGTTCCCGCTGGGCGGAGCGGTCGGGCGTCACCTAGACTAGGGCCGCCCCGCAGGGGCGAGCCGAAGTGGTGGAATTGGCAGACACGCAGGATTTAGGTTCCTGTGCCTTCGGGCGTGAGGGTTCAAGTCCCTTCTTCGGTACCGCGTGAATCCGGGGTTCAGCCGATCCATCCAGCCAGCCACGCCGCGCACTCGACTGGACACCTCGACTCACGGCCTGGTGGCGCCCGAACGGGCCGGGCGGGCACGCACATCGCCATCCAGGCGGCCGACGGGTCCTCCACGCTCTGCGCCCACCCGAGCAGCCGGTCGGTCGCCGCGGGCGACCGCATCGAGGCCGGCGTCACACCCGGTGGCATGGACGGCGCCACTGATCCGCTGGCCTACCTGGCGGGCCTCGGCCTGGCGCTCTAGCCGACCCACCTCTCGCCCACGGCGACCGGGGACAGCGACCCCGCCGACATCGTCGCCATGGCGACGGCGAGCTCGTCCTCGGTCCCCGCCGGCACGGCCACGGTGATGTGCGCCACGTCGGTCCACTCGACCCCGTCCACCACCACTGACGCCCCCGACGGCAGCACCAGACCTCGGAGCTGATCCTCGACCCCGCCGGCGGCGGCGAAGCCGACGTCGACGCGCAGCACCCGGCACAGCCGGACCTCGCGGACCCCGGAGGCCGCGATCCCCGCGGCGACCGCCTCCGAGTAGGCGCGCACCAGACCCCCGGCGCCGAGCTTGATACCGCCGAAGTAACGGGTGACGACGGCCACCACGTCGGTCAGGCCGTTCTTCTGCAGCACCTGCAGCATCGGGACGCCCGCGGTGCCGGCGGGCTCCCCGTCGTCAGAGCTGCGTGCGGTGCGCCCGTCTGGCCCCAGGACGAACGCCGAGCAATGGTGCCGGGCGTCGAAGTGCGCCGAACGTCGGTCCTCGACGACGGCGCGGGCCGCCTCCTCTGTCTCGACGCGACGCAACCGGGTGAGGAACCTCGACCGCTTGATCTCCAACTCGACGTCGACGCCGCCGTCCACGGCGGTGTCGATGGTGCGAAAGGCGGTACTAGACACCCAGTTCGCGGCGCAGCTTAGCCACGTGCCCCGTCGCCTTCACGTTGTACTGGGCGACCCGGACGGTGCCGACCCCGTCGCCGTCGACGTCGATGACGAACGTCGAGCGCAGCACGCCCTCGATCTCCTTGCCGTACAGCTTGCGGGGACCATAGGCGCCGTAAGCGTTGTGGACGACGCGCTCGGGGTCGGCCAGCAGGGTGAAGCCCAGGTCCGAGGACTTGCTGAACTTGGCCAGCCGCTCCACGGGGTCGGGGGAGCAACCCAGCACGCTGTACCCGGCGTCGTGGAACGCGTCGATGGCCGCGGAGAAGTCCACGGCCTGCGTGGTGCAGCCCGGCGTCATGGCGGCGGGATAGAAGTAGAGGATCACCGCGCGGCCGGCGAAGTCGGCCAGCGAGACCTCGTCACCGTCCTGGTTGGGGAGCGTGAAGGATGGCGCGGTCGAGCCCGTGGTCAGTCGTGCGGTCATGCGCGACATTCTAGAGGGCTGGAACCCCGGGGCCGGCGGCTCGATAGGCTGGGGGACAGTCAGTGGAGGAGAACCGCATGTCTAATGGCTCTAACCGTTCAGTGGAGGACATCCGCGCCGACCTCGCCGCGAACCGGGCGAAGCTCGCCCAGGCCGCGTCGGATGCCGTGGAGTCCGTCAAGCCGGCGAACATCGCCCGGGCCGCGCTCGACGAGACGAAGCTGTTCGCCAAGACCGAGTTCGAGGCGGTCGCCTCCCAGGTGCGCGACGACGAGGGCGGCTGGCGCACCGACCGGCTCCTCGCCATCGGTGGCGCGGTGCTCGGGCTGGTCGTGTTCGCCGTGACCATCAACTCGATCGCGAAGCGCAGGACATCGCTGGAAGCGCGGGCGCGCCGGGCGATCTCAGGCTGATCGCTCCCGCACCGGGGCCGGCGCCGGCGGACCGCGGGGCCCCGACCTCGCCGCGGGGCGCGCCCGGGCGTGTGGTTTGCTAGGCCCATGCGTCGCTTCTTCGCCCTGTGGATCGTGCTCCCACTGGCCCTGATGGGCTGCACGGGAGATGCCGCCGTGTCCCCGTCGCCCACCACCTCCACGTCCTCCAGCGCATCTGCAAGCCCCACGCCGAGTCCGACGCCCACGCCACCGCCCAGCCCGAGCCCGTCGCCCAGCCCGTCCCCCGTGGACGTGTTGCCGGCCGGCGTCATCAACGTCCTGTTCTTCGGGACGGACTCGCGCGATCCGAAGTCGCTCGGCGGCAACGCCGACGCCATCATCGTCGCCCAGCTGTCCGCCGACCGCCAGAGCATGACGCTGGTCTCGATCGCCCGCGACACCTACGTCGACTATGCCGGGGGTGGGCGCGGAAAGATCAACGGCAGCTTCCCGGCCGGCGGCACCGAGAAGCTCCGGGGTACGGTGTCGAACCTCCTCGGCGGGCTGCCGATCCACTACGTCGTCCAGGCGAACTTCACCGGGTTCATCAACATCACCCGGTGGCTCGACGGATTCGACGTACAGAACCAGAAGGCCACCAGCGTCACGGTGCAGAGCACCGGGCGGCGCGTCACGTTCCCGGCGGGCACCATCACGCTCGGCGGGACCGACGCCCTCATCTACAGCCGCGAGCGCAAGACGATGCCGCTCGGCGACCTCGACCGCGCCCAGCGGCATCGCGCCGTCCTCAGCGGCATGGTGTCGCGGTTGAAGGAACGGCTGGCGGAGGACCCCGCCGGTTTCGCGGAGCTCCTCGCCAGCCTCTACGGCAACGTGAAGGTGACCGGCCCGCTCGACGCGGACGCGCTCACCGGCCTGGTGCCTGCGATCAGCGCCGTCGATGCGGGACGCGTGACCTCGCTCATGGTGCCGATCCGGGGCTTCGGGACCGTGAACGGCGCCTCGGTCAACCTGCTCGACGAGGCGCGCACGGCGGCGCTCGCCGCCGCCCTGGAGCAGGGCGACGTCACCGGCTACGTCGAGCGCTACGGCGCCGCCTACGCGCCGACGGGCGGCTGAGCCGCGTCAGCTCGCCGGAACCAGCTCCTCGATGAGTGCCTCCACGCGACGGCGGATCTCGTCGCGGATGGGGCGGACGGCCTCGAGGCCCTGTCCGGCCGGGTCGTCGAGCGTCCAGTCCTCGTAGCGCTTCCCGGGGTAGAACGGGCAGGTGTCGCCGCAGCCCATGGTGACGACGACGTCGGACACCTCGACGGCCTCCGTGGTGAGGATCTTGGGCTGCTCGGCCGAGATGTCGATGCCCTCCTCGGCCATGGCGGCGACGGCGGCGGGGTTGACAGTGTCGGCGGGCGCGGACCCGGCGGAGCGGACCTCGATGCGGCCGGCGCCCAGGTGGCGCAGGTAGCCGGCGGCCATCTGGGACCGGCCGGCGTTGTGGACGCAGACGAACAGGACGCTGGGCTTGTCGGACATGCGGGACCTTTCAGTGGGTGGCGATACCCAGCTCGGCGAGCAGGGTGGTGAGTTTGGCCGAGATGCGGTCGCGGACCTCGCGCACCTCGTCGACGGGGCGGCCGGCCGGATCGGGCAGATCCCAGTCCAGGTAGCGCTTCCCGGGGTACAGGGGGCAGGAGTCGCCGCATCCCATCGTCACGACGACGTCCGCCGCGCGGACCACGTCGTCGGTGAGGGGCTTGGGGAACTCGTCGCCGATGTCCAGGCCCAGCTCCGCCAGCGCCTCGACGACGGCGGGGTTGACATCCGCGGCCGGTAAGGAGCCGGCCGACCGCACGTGGACCTTCCCCGGGGCCATGGCGGCCAGCAGCGCGGCAGCCATTTGGGAGCGTCCCGCGTTGTGGGTGCAGACGAACAGCACCTCGGGGACGGCCTTCGGCAGATGTCCGCGGGACTGCGCCAGGGCGGTCAGGCGCTCGCCGGCGAAGCGGACCGCCATGATCGGCACGAATGTCTTGATCCGGGCGGTGCGGTAGAGCGTCTGGAACGACTCGTGGACGTACCGGTCGACCGTCTCGCGGGCGAAGATCCCGGTGAACCTGTGGGCGAGTTCATCGATGCCGCGCGTCAGGACGTGCTCGACCGTGCCGTCCGAGGGCAGGTCCAGGTGGGCCGAGTCGTGCACCTGGGGGACGCTGCCCTGGGTCAGTGCGCGGAGCTGGTCCGCCACATCGGTGAGGGCGGGGGGAGCGACCCGGTAGTAGGTCCACGTCCCTTCCCTCCGCCGGGACACAAGTCCCGCCTCGTAGAGCACCTTGAGGTGGTGGCTCAGCGTTGGTTGCGACAACTCGATCGCCTGGCTGAAGTCGCACCCGCAGGCCTCGCCCCGGGGGTCCGCCGCGATCATGGCGAGCATCCGCAGCCGGACCGGGTCAGCCAGCGCCTTGAGGGTCCCGGTCAACGCCGCGGTCCGCTCCGAAGAGAGGGGATCGGGGAGGACGCCCGGCTCGCATATCGACATGGCTCAATATTGAGGGGCATCGATATAGGAGTCAAGCGAGAGTGCGGGAGGGGCCGATTGGACACGTCGGCGAGACAGCGTCTAGAGTTATTCCTCGCGCGCACCACTAGCTCAACTGGCAGAGCAGCTGACTCTTAATCAGCGGGTTCAGGGTTCGAGTCCCTGGTGGTGTACCACTGACACGCACGGCCTCCGTCCTCACGGGCGGGGGCCGTGCGGCTTTTTCGCCGATTGCTGGAATTCCGCGACATCGTCGTCTTGACTGGTGTGCATGAGTGATGACCTTTACGCAGTGGACAAGCAGGCTCAGAAGCTCGCCGGAGAGAAGGGCGGCTTCCCCGCCCAGGAGCAGCAGCCCCCCGGCCTGACCCCGCCCATGGAGCCCACCCCGGACCACGGTGAGCAGACCTGGGTCGGCCGCGACCGTCTCGCCGGCCTCAAGGCCCTCATCACCGGCGGTGACTCCGGCATCGGCCGCGCGGTCGCGATCGCGTACGCCCGCGAGGGGGCCGACGTCGCCATCAACTACCTGCCCGAGGAACAGTCCGACGCCGAGGAGACCAAGGCGTGGGTCGAGAAGGCCGGCCGCACGTGCGTGCTGGTGCCGGGCGACCTGACGGAGGAGACCGTCGCCCGCAAGATCGTCGACGACGCCGCCGCCGGCATGGGCGGTCTCGACATCGTCGTCAACAACGCCGGGTTCCAGTGGGCCCGCCGCGACAGCGGCCTCGCCGACGTGAAGACCTCCGACATGGACCGCGTGTTCAAGACCAACCTCTACGCGTTGTTCTGGGTGAGCCAGCAGGCGCTGAAGTACCTGGGCAAGGGCTCCAGCATCATCAACGTGAGCTCCATCCAGGCCTACGACCCCTCAGAGCCGCTGATCGACTACGCGGCGACGAAGGCCGCCATCAACAACTTCACGGTCAACCTGGCCGCGGACCTGGGCTCGAAGGGCATCCGGGTCAATGCGGTCGCGCCTGGCCCCATCTGGACGCCGCTGCAGCCCGCGACCAAGCCGGGTGACGGCATGCCCACGTTCGGCGGCGACACGCCGCTCGGTCGCGCCGGGCAGCCGTCGGAGTTGGCGGGGGCGTTCGTGTTCCTGGCGAGCCCGGCGGAGGCGTCGTACGTGAGCGGCACCGTCGTCGGCGTGACGGGCGGGCGGCCGGTGTTCTGACCCTTCGCCTCTAGCTGAGCAGTTCGAGGACGGCTCTCTCCAGGCCCGCCTGCCGGGCCCGGGGGGAGCCGTACCTGCGCCGCGTGGCCTCGCCGATGGTGAGGCCGGCGTCGTAGGCGTCGAGGACGCGCGGGTCGATGTACGAGGAGCGCGCCACCGTCGGCGTGTTGCCCAGGTAGCCCGCGACCTCCACGACGGCGGCGCGGATCGCGCGCTTGCGGGAGGCGGCGGTGTCGCCCGGCTCGTCGGAGTCGGCGAGGGCCGCGGCGGCGATGACCGTCGCGTGCCAGGTGCGGAAGTCCTTGGCCGTGATGGCGCCGTCGAACAGGTCACGCAGGTAGCCGTTGACCGCAGCGCTGGTCAGGTCGCGCCAGCCGTCGCCGTCGCGGAAGGCCAGGAGTCGCGGGCTGTCGTCGCGCCGCCGCCGGAGCTTCTCGAGGACCGCGACGGCCGACGGGTCGTCGACCTCCACCGTGTGCTCCACGCCGGACTTGCCGGTGAACCGGAACACCATGACGTCGCCACGCCGCCGGACGTGTCGGCGCTCGAGCGTCGTCAACCCGAACGATCCGTGCGCGTCGCTGTAGGCGTCGTTGCCGATGCGGAAGTACCCGACGTCCAGGAGCCGGGCGGCGCACGCGGCGGCGCGCTCCATCGGCAGGCCGTCGGCCTGGAGGTCGCGCTCGATGCGACGCCGGGCGGTCGGGAGGTGCCGCGCGGCCTCGGCCACGCGGTCGAACTTCGACCGGTCCCGGCGGCGGCGCCACTCCGGGTGGTAGAGGTACTGGCGGCGCCCCGCGTCGTCGGTGCCCACCGCCTGCAGGTGGCCGTTGGGGTGCGGGCAGATCCACACGTCGGTCCAGGCCGGTGGGATGGCGAGGGACCGGATCCGCTCGACGTCGTCGGGCGGCACCGGACGGCCGTCGGCGTCGCGGTAGCTGAAACCCTTGCCGTGACGGCGGCGGGTGAGCCCCGGCGAGCGGGGGTCGGCGCGGCGCAGACGCATCATGGGCGGAATGCTAGAACGCCGACGGGGCCCTGACCAGAGTGCGGGTTCATCGGCCCAAACGGCGCCGGCAAGTCGACGTCCATCAGAACCTGCTCGGGCTCATCCACCCCACCAGCGGCACCGCGACCGTCTTCGGCAAGGACATCACGACCTCCGGCCTCGAGATCCGCCAACAGGTCGGCTACCTGCCGTCCGAGGTCTTCTACTACGACGACAACGTGGGGGCCGCGATCGCCACGACGTATCGAGCGTTCGCCGCCCGCGACCTCGCGGTGTGAGGAGGGGCAGACGCAGAAAACCCGCCCCGGGCCTCAGGCCGGGACGGGATTTCGCCGGGGTGCCTGAGTAGCACGTTCGGCAACTCCGCCCCCAAGACAAAAATCCTGGTCAGCCGCCTAGACCGTGGGGTCTACGAGGTCTCCCGACGTCCCCAGGATACCGCTCCGAAGGACGATCGTGGCCCCGTCGTGAGGACTGTCGAGACGGCTCAAACTTTTCTCACCGCCTCCGAGGTGGATGCGCTCGTCGGCGACTACCTGGCCGGGATGAGCGTCAAGGCCCTCGCCGAGAGGTACGGTATCCACCGCGCCACCGTGTTCGCTCACCTACGTCGCCGCAACGTGCCGAGCCGCCGACCAGGGCTCGGGATCGACGAGAAGGCCGAGGCCGTGCGCCTCGCACGCGCGGGCGTCTCGATGCGCGCGATCGGCCGCCGGATGGGCGTGGACCGCAAGGCCGTGCGCGCAGCACTGGTCGAGGCTGGACTCATTGCGGATGAGTCCGCCAGCAGTTCGTAGCGCCGCTCTGGGCCGCTGATGGCGCAGAGGGTTTCGGCGGACATCGTCGCTCCCGACGTGTCTCAGCCCGGAGAGCGAGGCGTGCAGCTACCGTTGGAGACGAACGACTGCTCTCGCCAGTTCGGCACCGAGGGCGTGGATCGCCGGACGGAGCACGAGAGCAGGGCTGGATATGGCTTACGAGCAGCTACCGATAGTCGAGGTCGACCTCGAACAGCTCCTTCTCGACCTGGAGAACTACCGCATACCGACACGCCGCGACGACGAAGCAGGTGCGCTGAAGTACCTGTTTGCATCCGAGGACGTCCTCGGAGCGGCGCGCCTGATCCTCCGTGACGGCTACTTCGACAACGAAGTCCCGATCGTGACGTCGGCATCAGCGTCCGGCGGTAGCTCCCCATACACCGTGCTGGAAGGCAACCGTCGAGTTAGCGCGCTCAAGGCGCTTCAGGACCCGACGATCGTGCCCGGCCATGAGGCAGAGATTCGCGCGCTGCTGAAGCGGTACGCAGTGGAGGCGGAGAATCTCCCCGAACGAATCCGTGTCATCGTCGCTCCCGACCGGGCGACGGCTGCACCTCACGTCGCGAGGTTGCACACCGGCATCTCGAAGAGGCGCTGGAGTCGCGATCAGCAGGCAACCTTCTACTATTCGCTCGTCGACGAGCAGACCACGGTCGACGATGTGAAGGCACAGTACCCGGATGTCGAGGTTGCCAGGTTCATGCGGATGGCCGTGATGCGGCGCTTCCTCAGCGCAGCGCCATTCTCCGATCACACCCTCCGGCAGTACGCCGCAAGTGACGACCTGGCGATGTCGGCCTTCGAGTATGCCTACCGAAGCAAGGAGATTGCCTCCGCGATCGGTGTCGAGTTCGACAAGGATGGCATGCTTCTGCCGCGGGCCTCGACGCCTGAGAAGATCGCTGTGAAGTTGACGAAGAAGAAGCTCAATGCTTTGGAGTACCTTGTCAGCGAGTTCCGTGCAGGGCGTCTCAACACTCGCTCACCAGAGTTCAAGAAGCGCAACCAGGAGTATCAGTCCCTGGTGGATCGCCTCAACGGCGTATCGACTGCGGCTCCGCCCCAACCAGCGCCGCCCACTCCTCCCGTGCAACCGACGCCATCCGGGCCGTCCCAAGGTGGCGCGTCCGGCGCGCCCGGTGGCCCCAACACTGGCGGGAGTGGTGCTGCTCCGAACCCACCCGGCCCTCCTGGCGGCACGGGCAGCCGTGGACCCAACCATCCAGACACGAAGGACACGCTTGATCTGTCGGGGCTGGACTACGAGAACGCGCCGCTGAATCTCAAGCTGCGATACTTCGAGTTGCGCAAGATCAGCCTCTCGAATCTCCCTATCGCGGCCGCGATCCTCATGCGCTCAGTATTGGAGGCCACCATCAAGGTCCATTTCGAGGGCTCTCCAACCCCCGCCACTGGACAGTTGAGCGATGTATTCAAGCGCGTGGTGCAGGCCTATGGACAAGAGAAGTCGCTCAAGTCAGGCATTAGTGCTATCCAGTCGGGTAACGCGCACAAGCACGGATCGATCCAGTGGTTCAACCTCATCGCGCACAGTGCCGATGCTTCCGTGAGTGCGGATGACGTCCGGCAGGCATGGAAGGTCGTGAACCCGCTGCTTAGGCGCTTGTTGCGCCCGCCATCGCAGACGTCGTCTGCAACGACTTGATCGCCCGCGCGACAGACGGGGATGCCACGAGCAGCTCTTCCGCCTGGCCCGGATACCTGGCGGAGTAGGTGAGTTCCAGTCGGCACTGGAACTGATCTCGATACAGTTTCTCGATCAGCGGGGCTGTGTCATAGGTCATCAACCAGTGTGCACTTTCAACGGAGTTGACGATCGTCGAGAGTGCCTTGTGGTCTCGTCCGTCGAAGGCATTGAGATAGAGTTGCGAGCCTGCTTGCACGTAGGGCGGGTCGATGTACATGAATGACCGGTCATCGTGAGAGTACTGCTGGATCACAGTCCGGCCATCCAGATCAGAGACCGTGATTCGATCCGCTAGAGCACCGATCGCAGTCAACCGCTCGACGAGTGTGAGCCGGTTGAATCGCGCATCAATCTTGTATTTTCCCTCCTGGCGCTGGCCGCCGATAACGCCGGCGTTCAGAATCCCGGAGCGATTGGTTCGATTCAAGAAAAAGAACGCGAAGCCCAGGCGCAGTGCATCGCGCTCGTCCCGTGAGCGATATACGTCGCGCTGGCGCTGCCACTCGTCGATCGTGAGTGGTGTTGACGCCACCATTTCTACGAACTCTGCGTTGTTGCCAACGACGGACTTCCAGAAGGCGTGGACGGCTGGGTCGATGTCGTTGACTACCAAGTGTTGGACGATGCCCTCGCGCAGAAGCGCGATCCCCGCGCCCACACCTCCGGCGTAGGGTTCGATGTAGCGGGCGTCCTTGATGCCAAGAATGTCGATGATGTCAGCGAAGAAGCCAGCGAGCGCAGCTTTTCCGCCGGGGTATCGCAATGGTGAGAGTGTGCCGTATCGGCGTGACCCGATGACACGCAGGCTGTCAGTCATTGGAGTCCTTCCTTGCCCGGTGTGCGGCAACACGGCAGCGGGCTGAGCAGAAGCGAGCGTCACCTCGTCCGAGGAAGGCTTGGTCGCAGTGCTCGCAATCTCGCCATGCCTCTCGGCGGCGTAGGCGTTCATGGCGTAACGCGCGATCAAGCTCGGTGAGCCCCACGTCACTCAGGCTGCCTAGACGCTTCATGTTACGGATAGTACTCGTTACAGATCACATCGTGGTTCGCCACGCGGACGCTCCCGCGAATAGGCCGTTCTTCGGAGTCCGCCGGGTGAATCTCCGTAGCTGCGCCCGTTTCGCCTCACTCGGGAGAGGACCCCTGAGCAGGGTGGGTGTCCGCGAGGCTCGGTCCGCGCACCTCGTCGGTAACGAACGCCGAGAGGAACCGAAGATGGCCAGTTTGAGTGATGTCGCGAGCGACGAGCGCACCGCGAGGATGGTGCTGTCGATGCTCGTCGAGCCCAACGACCCGGTGACAGGACGCATCTTGTCCAGGCTCGGAGCAGTCGAAACGCTTTGGCTGGCTGAACACGACGGTGCAGTAGGCGGGCTGAGCCCGGTGGACGCGCAGGTCTGGCGCGACCACCTCAGCGCGCCAGGCGCAACGGAACTGACCGCGCGCATCGACCAGGTGCAGCAATCGGGCGTTCGCGCGCTCATCCCAGGCGATAGCGATTGGCCCACCGCCGTCGATGATCTCGGTGAAGTCGCCCCCTACGTTCTGTGGACTCGCGGCGCGTCGTCCTTCCTCTCGCGCCCGGTGAGCGATCTTGTCACGATCACAGGCGCTCGGGCCTGTACCTCCTATGGCGAATACGTCGCCGGGGAACTCGCCAGCTCCGTTGCCGCCGACGAACGAGTTGTCGTCGCGGGAGGCGCCTACGGGATCGAGGGCGCGTCGCGCCAGGCCGCGCTCGCCGCAGGTGGCGACACGATCGCCATCTTCGCCAACGGAGTTGATCGCCCGTACCCTGTCGGCCATCGCGACCTGCTCGATCGCGTCGCCGATGTCGGCCTTCTCGTTAGCGAGGTTCCGCCCGGTGCCGTTCCAACCCGACACCGGGTCATCGCCCGCGCACGACTGATGGCTGCGCTGTCCTCCGCGTCGGTCATCGTCGAGGCGGGCGCGCGATCAGGGTCACTGCTGGTTGCCCAGCGGGCCACCGAGCTCGGCCGACGTGTCGGTGCCGTCCCCGGTCCAGTCACGAGCGCCGCGAGTGTTGGGCCGCATCGTTTGCTGCGCGATGGCATCGCGTCCTTGGTGGCGGACACTTCGGACCTCACCAAGCTGGTGGAACGGTGCCAGGTGTCACGAGAGCGACTCGACAGGGAGCATGTCCGTCTGCCTTCGCCTGCTCCGACTCGCACGCTCTAGCGGGCCAGTCGGTAGTTAGGACGACTGGCCCTGAACTCAGCGAGAGCTTCGAGCGAGCTCACCCAGTGGCACACCCTCGGAGAGCTCCTGCTGCTGCCGCTGCGCGCGATACTCATGGGCACGAGCCCTTGCGAGGAGAACGACACTCACGGGGCCGATGGCCAGCATCTTGAGAGCGTTCCAGATGCAGAGCAGGACCACGAGGTGGAGCCATCCTGGGCGGCCGTTCTCGATGAGTGTGGTGCACCAGAAGGCGATGGCCAGATATGGGCCGGCGAGCAGCATCGCTGGCATGCCCCACTTCAGCCCCTTCCTGGTGCGGATCAGGTCGAGCAGGACGTTGCTCGGCATGTAGCGACGCAGGAAATAGCGGACCTCGGCGCTGGCTGTCCACAGTAGGCGGATCATGATGGGCTCCTCTCAACACGCGAGTCGTTGTCGAGACGGTGCGTGGAGAGTGACCCGAAGGTCTGCCGCGAGCGGCCCAAAGGTAAGGAGAAATCCGCCTCACCTTCAAGGCTACGCCCCAGTCATGACATTGGGAAGGGTCAGATGCTGCGCCCAGGCCCGGGCTGGTCGCGCCTGACGGCCTGGAGATCGACCTCTGCCTGACGGCTCTCATCAGCGACCAGCTGACGTACCTTGTCGAGCGCGGAGCGCGCTCGGGCGGCGTCGATCTTCTGCGCGGCCGACTCGGGCGGGGCACCGATGGGCGCGTCGTCGGTGATGCGGTACCGGTCTCGGTAGGCCGCGACTACGCGGGCGGCCTTGCGCCAGGTCGTGGCTCGTCGTCGGTCGGTGGGCGGCGTTCCAAGTGTCTTCGTCCACGGTGCACCCTCGGCAAGTGCGGCTTCGAGTGTGGCGTCGGCGCGTGCCTCGATAAGTTCCTCTCGCTCGTCGAGAGCGGCTCGCATCTCGACGTCGATGACGCCGTGCGCCTGCGGGATGAGGCCGGCGATGAGTCGGGCTGGCTTGCGAGTCCGGCCTGAGCCTGCTGGACGTGCGGTCGTCCGCTCGACCCTGTAGTGGAGGACGGCGGCGATGTCGTCGGCGTCATCGAATCCTCGCGCGGCCACGAGGCGCGGCAAGAGCGCATCAAGGTTGTGGTGGTTGGCCTCGGCGCGGCGAAGTTCAGCGGCAAGGGGGCCGAATGCTTCGGATTCGATGGCGCTCTCGGCCTGTTCGTCGGTGAGCCCGGAGCAGCGGACGAGGGCAGCCCAGCGGTCGTGTTGGGCTGCGGCGGCAATGGTCTCGTACTCGGCGGCGAGCTGGGCGATCGAGCCCCACTGCTCCTGCTCGGCGACGATGGTCTCGTGCGCCGAGAGTTCGGCACCGCTGTGCTGCAGAACTCCGTAGAGCACGCTTCGCGCGGTGGCATGCGGGTCGTCGCCAGGGTGCGGCTGGGCATGGTCGTCGGAGCGGTCGAGGGTCACGTAGGCGTGGTTTGCGTGCCGTCCTCGGGTCATCGCGACGTAGAAGGTCTCTCTCGTCGAGGTCGGTTCGACCAGGACGTGCGCGGTGTCGGTCGTGACGCCTTGCGCGCGGTACGCGGTGACTGCGTAGCCGAGATCGACATGCTCGGCCACATACGACGTTGGAAGCACGATACTGCCGCCGAACCTGCGTCCACGCCTGCGAGCCCTGATGGTTCCGTCGTCGCGCACAGTGGTGCCGGTTCCGTAGTCGCGTGCGATGGTGACGGTCCCGTCGTCGCCGACGGCGGTGACGGTCCAGATGTCGCCGTTGCGCACCCAGTCCCGCCCGACCAGGGTGCGCAGTTCGCGCTTGTTGAGTCGCGTGATGATGGTGTCGCCGACGCCTGCGGCGGTGCCGTCGCGCAGCTCGACTTCACGGTCGGGGTTCAGCGTCTTGTTGAGGATCAGGTCTGCTCGGGCGCGACGGTTCAGCGTGGTCACGTCTTCGTGGGTTTCGGCGATCAACACGGAGATCAAGCCGGCGTCGCGGTCGGCGCGCCAGGCGTTGTAGGCCGCGTCGGTCATGGCCTTGGCGTCGCCGTCGGTGATGCGCTCGTGGGCGAGGTAACTGTCGATAGCCGCCGTGCGCCCGTGACGCAGCTCGAGCGAGGCGGTCTTCTCCCAGGCGTGGGTGAAGCGGTGAACATCGACCAGTTCGGGGGTGTCGGCCCGGTCTCTGGCGATCATCGCGAACGCACCGCCCGCATCCACGGATTGCAGTTGGGCGTAGTCGCCGACCAGCAGCACCTTCGCGCCAGCGTCCTGGGCGAGGTGGGTGAGGCGGTCCAGTGACAGGGTGCCAGCGAGGGAGGCTTCGTCGATGATGACGAGCTGGCCCGCCTCGAACGTGGTGCCGTGGAGAAGGTGGTTCTGCCACCACTTCGCCGTGTTCTCGGTCGCGATCCCGAGATCGTCAGCGAGAACCTGAGCAGCAACCGCTGACGGCGCGAGACCGACGACGGAACCGGAGCCGTGCTCGGCTTCCCATGCGCGGCGGAGCGCGTTCATGGCGGTAGTCTTGCCCGCCCCGGCGGGACCGACCAGTACGTCGAGCATCCGTCCCGACACCGCGATCCGGGTCAAGGCGTCGGCCTGGTCGTCGCCGAGCATCCGACCGTCCGCATCGGGTCTGCGCGTGATCTTCTCAATGGTTGACAGCGGCACCGTCGGCCCGCCGAGGTTGGCGGCTCGTTCGAGGAGTCTGTCCTCGGCCGCGAGCTGGGCCTCGGAGGTGAACACCGTCGAGCTTTTCGGTCGGAACACCGAGGTGCCGTCGGGACGACGGAACACGACGGGCGAGGCGGCGAGTTCGGGCGGGGTCAAGCGAAGCGAAGCGAACTCGGCGGCATCGGCAACCATGGCGACGATGGCTTCCCGGTCGTGCATGGTGGCGAAGCGCCAGCCCATCGTCTGCCGGGATGCCTCGGCCATGAGATTCCAGCGTCGCCAGGTCGAGCGCTTCTCACCGACCACCTCGACGACCGAACGCCCAATCTCGCCAATGACATCGAGCGGTACGTCGTCGGCACGCAGCAGGAGCGGCTTGTCGTTGTCGGTCACCTCGCGCGCCCACGTCGTCGCATCCCGCCCCAACGACTTCGTGGCGCGCTCCCGCCATTCGACGGTGAGGTCAGCCAAGGACCGGGTCTGTCAAGCTAACGGTGTATCTCATGGTTGTTTGACTCTCAGTATCGGCGGCCGGCGGAGAGCCGACCGTCGAAGGTGATCTCGAACGCGTTCAGGGCACCCTTCCAGCGCTGCGTCCAACGTGCTCGTCCCTTGCCGGTGGGGTCCAGCGCCATCACGGCGAGGTAGACGCACTTGAGCG